>NZ_JBIUTD010000005.1:0-420754 GCF_044741705.1 Kitasatospora sp. NPDC088134
AGCGGACGAAGCCGCTCCCACTGACCATCAGTCAGATCACCCCTACTCCCCATAGCCGCATCAACGACTCAACTGATCGGCAGGACACGGCCTAGGACGTTTCGTTCGGATCATCGGAAGGAACGGGCCAGGGATTGTCCGGGCAGTGATGCGGCCGCGTCGTGCGCGGGTCGTCGGTCGAGGGATTGTCCGGAGGCTTCCGGGAGAAGCGCTGGCGGATCAATTCCAGGACTCCTCCGACGAGGACAACTGCGGCGAGCACCGCCCACAGGCCCTGCCCGACCGCGGCGGCCGGGAGGCCGAGGTGGAGCAGTCCGATCCCGGCGCCACCGGTCAACCCACGGTCACCAGCACAAGCGCGAGCAGCAGGTCCAGCACCCGGAGCACCATCCGGCCATCGTCCTGAAAGCCCCGCCCCCGCATCATGAGTACGAGTACTCACTGCCGCTCCCGTGAACACGACCGGCACGGCGGCAGCCGAGCAGCGCCCGTCCCGCCGATGCCCGTCCGCGGTACCCCGCTCCCGGAGCCTCGCGGACACCCCGGCCCCCGACCCGACCCGGTGGTCCGAAAGACCGGCCCCGGAAGGCTGATGAAGATCCTGCCCAGGCCGATCCCTGGAAAACCCCTCCCTCCGCTGACCTGCGCCTATAGCGTGATCGGCAACGACCGCGCGCCTTCCGCGCGACGATCCCACTCACCAGGAGCGACACCACCATGAGCAGCGTCACGGGCAAGTTCGAGATGGCCAGTAGCGATGCCTACTACGACGCCTACCTCAAGGCGATCGGTGTGGGCATGATCCAGCGCAACCTCGCGGTCAAGGCCAACCCGACCGAGGAGATCACCGAGGCCTACGGCCGCTACACCTTGAAGACCCTCACCGCACTGAAGAACACGGAGATCAACTTCGTTCTCGGGGAGGAGTTCGACGAGGAGACGTTCGACGGCCGCAAGGCCCGCAGCACGGTCACCCAGGACGGGGCGAAGCTCGTCCAGGTGCAGAAGTACGGCGACGTCGAGGCCACGATCGTGCGGACGTTCTCCGACACGAGCATGGAGGTCACCTACTCGGGCAAGGACGTGACCTCCGTCCGGACTTTCCGCCGTCTCTGAAAGGCCCGTGGTCGGGGATCTCCTGATTCACCGGGTCAAGGTCCGTGCCACGCCGAACACGGCCTACAGTTGACGGACGACTGCGCGCCCCGGGGCGATACGGCGGCGTTCGACGCCCGCCTCGACCGCCTCGGCGTCGTCGGCGTCGTCGGTGCTCACGTTGCGGGCCGTCAGGCGGTCTTGGAACTGCGTCTTGCCGATGGCGCCTCCACACTGCCCTCACTCACCCCCAGCGCACGCGGACCCTCGCGCGCTCACGCCCGGCCGACCCGGCCGAGCCCGCGACCTGGAAGATTCGTGGAGATCTTTGGCTCTGGTCCCGTCGTACGGGCGGCGGGGCCGGACTCCTGCCGGTGGTGAGGGGGCATGGGCCGGGGAGACGGTTGGGCCGGATGTGCGGGAGACCTGCCGGGAGTTGGTCCCGGTGGGGAGCGTGTTCGCGTTCCTGGCCGAGCACCAGGGTGAACTGTTCCCGGCGGCGACGTTCGCGGACCTGTACCCGTCGTCGCCCGGCTCGTCCAGCAAGGCAACCGCAGACTCAGCTGCCGCGGCACCCTCGAGAACGACACCTGGCACCTCGCCCCCACCACCTGACCAAGGGGGCCCACCCGGCCCGCCCCGACAATCCCTCTGCCAATCCCTCGGCAAGACCTTCATCGGCCCGCTAGCCGCCCTCGTACGGCCACACGTCGTCGGGGAACACCCGGGCGAACCAGTGCGGCTGGACGTCCCGCAGGCGCAGCGTGCGCCATTGCGTCGGGTCCTCGGGCAGCGGCACCCCGACCTCGACGTCGGGGCCGTACGCGAACAGCCGCTCCTGGCAGACCCCGCAGGGGGCGAGCACCCAGAATCCGCGCCCGTCGTCGGCGGCCGTCACGCAGACCGAGGCGACCACCCGCCGCCCCCGCTTGTACGCCTCGCAGATCGCACCGGTCTCGTGGCAGAGCCGCACCGCGTTGTTGGGCGGCTCGGGCGCGGTACTGGTGAGCACCGTCCCGTCGTCCAACCGCAGCGCGGCGGCCCCGGCCCAGTCCTGCCCGGGGAAGCGACGGCGGGTCAGTTCGATCGCGGCGTCCACGAGTTCCCGGTCAACGGCCATGCGGGGCACCCTACCGGCCCGGGAAACCGCTTGCCCACGAACGGGCCCGCCGTCCCCAATGCACGGATCACGGATCACGGATCACCGCACCGGCGAGCCGCTCGGCGCGGGCACCTGACGGTCCTTCACCTGCCACGGCCGGTGCCGTCAGCCCTGCCGGTTCCGGTCCTCGGTGCTGCGCAGGACGCAGAACTCGTTGCCCTCGGGGTCGGCGAGGACGGCCCAGCCGCTGCCGTCGGGGGCGCGGCGGTCGGCGACCAGGGTGGCGCCGAGGGCGAGCAGGCGGTCGACCTCCCGGTCGCGGGTGGTGTCGGGGCGCAGGCAGAGGTGCACCCGGTTCTTGACGGTCTTCGGTTCGGGCACCCGGTTGAAGTACAGCACCGGCCCGCCCGGCAGCTCGATCGCCGTCTCCGCCGCTCCGGGCCGGTCCGCCGGATCGGTCGGGGCCCCCGTCACCAGGCTCCAGAACCGGGCCAGTCCGTAGGGGTCCGCACAGTCGATCGCCACGTTCTGCACCATCGAGACCATGCGGACGATCCTCCCCCATCCCGGTCCGTCCGGCCGCCGCCGACCCGCCCGGCCCCGGTCAGAGCGCGATCGGGCGGTACCGGAGCGCCTCCTCGACGATCCGTTCGGCGGGGGCGTCGAGCAGGTGGGCGGGCGGGTGGAAGATCAGGTCGGCGGCCCGGGGGTGGGTGACGTTGGCCTGGAACAGGCGGAGGCAGTGGTCGGCCTCCGGGTCGCCGTCGAGTATCCGGCGGACGAGCTCGACCAGTTCCGCCCGCCGCTCCGTGCTCGGGATCGTGCCACCCGCCCCGGGCGTCTCCGGCCTCTCCGGCGTCTCCGGCCTCACCGTTCGTCGGCCGGTTCGCGGACCTCGGCGAGCGAGTCGGCCATCGCGGCCCGGGCCCGGGTGAACCAGTCGGCGAGGACGGCGACTTCGTCGGGGGTGTAGTCGGCGAACAGGGCGCCGAGCCGGGCGTAGAAGGGGCCGTAGACCCGGAGGATGCGGTCCTGGGCGTCGGGCGCCATGGTGACGCGGACCCGGCGGCGGTCGCCGGGGTCGGGCTCGCGGCGGGCGTAGCCGGCCTTCTCCAGGCGGTTGAGGACGCCGGTGACGGCGCCGGTGGTGAGTTGGGCGCGTTCGGCGAGGTCGCCGGCGGCGAGGGGCTGTCCCTGCTGGGCGGCCTCGATCACGAAGCCGAGGCAGGTCAGGTCGGTGACGTTGAGGCCGAGCCGGGCGGCGATGTCCTGCTGCCCGAACTGGGCGAGGGCGATCATCCGGTCCATCGCCTGCAGGGCCTGGTCGGCGGACGCCGGGGGGCGCGGCTTGCCCTTCACCCGAGATCTCCTTAGCATCTAAGTTACTTAGCTCGTGAGATAAGCCTTCTCGGCCGCCCCGAGCCCCTTCCCGTATCCGTATCCGCCCCATCACACCAAACGAGGACGCATGAGCGCACACGGCGATCACGACATGGGCCACACCGTGGCGGGCTGGACGGGCACCGCGCTCGGCCTGCTCTCCTCGCTCGTCGCGGGCGCGGGCCTGGTCCTGGCCTCCGCGCCCGTGCTGTGGACGGGGGTCGCGCTGGCCCCGGCGGCCGCCCTCACCACCTGGGTGCTGCACCTGTCCGGCCGGGGCAAGCCCACCGGCCCGCGCCCGCCGCACCTGCGGCACTGGCGCACCCGCGACCCGCACGCCCGCCACGGCCATCCGGACTGCCTGGGCTGCCGCCTCGCCGGGCGCCCCCGCCCGGCCCCGGCCGCCACCGGTACCACCACCCACCCCGCCGCCGGGTCCGTCCCCGTCCGGCTGGGATGATCATCGGCATCCGACCGTCCCGCGAAAGGACCGGCCCGTGCCGAACGCCCTGCCCGACCTCACCGACGTGCTGGCCGCCCACCCGTACCCGGGGCGCGGCGTCCTGCGCTGCCGCACCGCCGACGGGGCGTCACTCGCCGGGTACTTCCTGACCGGCCGCAGTCCGGCCTCCCGGGCCCGGGCCCTGCGGTCCACCCCGGACGGCGCGCTGACCGTGGTGCCGACCGATGTCCGGGCGCACGACGACCTGCGGCACTACCAGGCGGTACGGCGGGCCGCCGGCCTGGTGGTGTACGGCAACGGCGAGCAGGTGGCCGCGGTCGCCGACCGGCTGGCGGCGGGGCTCTCCCCCGCCGAGGCGCTCGACGGGCTGGACTACGAGCCCGACCCGCCGATCTTCACGCCCCGCCTGACGGTGGTCGCCGACCCGCGCGAGGACGGCCCGACCTGGTGCGGCGCGGCCCGCCACAGCGCCGCCGCCCGTTCCGGCACCGACCGCCTCCAGCTGCGCCTGCCCGCCCTGCTCCCGGGCGAGGGCGTGCTGCTGACCACCTATCAGGGGGCCCTCGCCGCCCCCGCCACCGGCGCCCCGTACCTGGAGGCCGCGACCCCGTACGCCGACGCCGCCCACCTCCTCGACGCCCTGTGGTCCGCCCTCCCGCCCGGCCTGCGCGTCGCCGCGGCCGTCTTCGCCCCGGCCGCCTTCCCGGAGGTCCTGCTCCGCCACGCCACCGACTGACGCCCGGCCGGTGGCGGCCGGCATCAGGGTCGGGCGTCAAGGTCGGGCGTCCGGAGTCAGGGGGCCGGAGTCAGGGGGCCGGGGCTCGGGGTCAGAGGGTGAATCGGGGTCAGAGGGTGAACATGCCGGTGTAGGGCTGGACGATGCGCTCCTGCCGTGCTCCGAAGTCGACCAGCACGGCGTCCTCGCTCTCGACCACGATGACCCGGCCGAGGCCGTAGGCGTCGTGGGTGACGCGGTCGCCGAGGGCGAAATGCTTGCGCGGTGCCACGGCCCGGGGCTTGAAGGGGCTGCTGGGGAGGTGTCGGGGGACTGCTTCAGATTTTTTCATCCTGCCCAGTATGCGCCGTCGGAGGGGGCCGTGGGGACTCCCCGGACGGCAAAATCCGGCGCGACCCGAAGTTCCGGGCGCGCCGGACCGGATTTTTCTCCTCCGGCTGCCGCCCGGGCCAACTTTCCCGCCGGGCAAGGGTGTTGCGCCGGGCTGCCGGCCGCAGCCGGACCGCCCGGGGGCCGCTCGGCGAAATCCGGGGCGAAATGTCCGCCCGCGGCGACTCCCGGGCTGCTACAGTCGATGGAAGTTGCAGTAGTGGTTCCCATGAACTTTGTGTGCGCCTGCTGATGTTTCGCGGGCGCATTTCTGTTTCCGGATCTTTTTCCGGGCGGGCGCTCATCGCCTGTGACTCGGCGCCCGCATCATGCGGGCACCGGACAGTCCACCTAGAAGGAGATCTCCAACATGGCCAACGGCACTGTGAAGTGGTTCAACGCGGAAAAGGGCTTCGGCTTCATCGAGCAGGAGGGTGGCGGCCCGGACGTGTTCGCCCACTACTCGAACATCAACGCCAGCGGTTTCCGCGAGCTGCTCGAGGGCCAGAAGGTCGAGTTCGACGTCACGCAGGGCCAGAAGGGCCCGCAGGCCGAGAACATTCGCCCGCTGTAATTCCACTGGCCGGCGCCAGCCGGACAGCGAGGGCCCGCACCGCGTGCACGATCACCCGGTGCGGGCCCTCGGCGTTCCGCCACCACGCCTTGCCCCGCGTGCCGCCCGCCCCGAGGAAGGCCCTCGCATGAACCGTTCCGGTCCCCCGCCGCACCGGCACCCCGCCGCCGAGCCCGCCGGGTCCTTCGAGCCCGCCGAGCCCTTCGAGCCCGCCGCGCCCGTCGAGTCCTTCGACGCCCTGGAGCTGCCGGCCGAGCTGCTGCGGGTCCTGGCCCGGCGGGGCGTCACCACGCCCTTCCCGATCCAGGCGGCCACCCTGCCGAGCTCGCTGGCCGGGCGCGACGTGCTGGGGCGGGGCCGGACCGGCTCGGGCAAGACGCTCGCGTTCGGCCTCGCCCTGCTGGCGCGCACCGCCGGGCGGCAGGCCGAGCCGCGGTCCCCGCTGGCCCTGGTCCTGGTCCCGACCCGGGAGCTGGCCCAGCAGGTCACCGAGGCGCTCACCCCCTACGCCCAGGCGCTGTCCCTCCGGCTGGCCACCGTGGTCGGCGGGGTGCCGGTCCGTCGGCAGGCCCAGACGCTGAACCGCGGGGCGGAGGTCGTGGTCGCCACCCCGGGCCGGCTCGCGGACCTGATCGAGCGCCGGCTCTGCCGACTGGACGCCGTCGGCGTCACCGTCCTCGACGAGGCCGACCGGATGGCCGACATGGGCTTCCTGCCCGCGGTCACCGCCTTCCTGGAGCAGGTCCCCGGCGGCGGCCAGACGCTGCTGTTCTCCGCGACCCTGGACCGGCACGTCGACCAGCTGGTGCGGCGCTTCCTGACCGACCCGGTCTCGCACGCGGTGGACCCGGCCGCGGCGGCGGTCGGCACCATGGAGCACCACGTCCTGCACGTGCAGAGCGCCGACAAGAGCGCCGCCATCGCCCACATCGCCTCCCGCGACGGCCGGGTGATCATGTTCACCGACACCAGGCGCGGCGCGGACCACCTGGTCGAGGCGCTGCTCTCGAAGGGCGTGAAGGCGGCGGCCCTGCACAGCGGCAAGTCCCAGCCGCAGCGCACCCGCACCCTGGAGCAGTTCCGCACCGGCCAGGTCGCCGCCCTGGTCGCGACGGACGTCGCCGCCCGCGGCATCCACGTCGACGGCCTCGACCTGGTCGTCAACCTGGAGCCGCCGGTCGACCACAAGGACTACCTGCACCGCGGCGGCCGCACCGCCCGGGCCGGCGAGTCCGGCACCGTGGTCACCCTGGTGCTGCCCAACCAGCGGCGCGGGACCACCCGCATGATGAGCGCGGCCGGCATCACCCCCATCACCACCAAGGTCCGCGCGGGCGACCCGGAACTCACCCGGATCACCGGCGCCCGGGTCCCCACCGGCGTCCCCGTCACGATCCCCGACCCCATCGTCGAACGCCCCCGCCGCGACCGGGCGACCGCCCGGACCCGCTACGCCCGCCCCGCCGCCGGAACCCGCAGCTCCACCCCCCGGCCGCCCCGCGGCTGACCGCCGACGCGGCACGCCGCCGGGGTCAGGGCCGCCAGGTAGTCGGCGTACAGCTGCCGCCGCTGCTCGGCCCACCGCTCCCGGCGGCCGCGCCGGGCCCGCGCGGTGTCCGCGACGAAAGTCGCCCCGAGGCCGATTCCCGCCCCCAGCAAGGTACTTGCGGCTGTCCCCCACTCCATGCCGTCGACTGTACGCCGCGCCGGACCGCCGAACCGCGGGAACGCCGGCGGCCGCCCGCGGGGGAACAGGTGCGGGCGGCCGGGGCGGGTGGTGACGGGGTGTCAGCTGTCGAAGCCGAGGCCCAGCTTGTCCATGGTCTTGAGCCAGAGGTTGCGGCGGCCGGCGTTGCGGTCGGCGCGGTCCAGCGACCACTTGGTGAGGCCGATGCCGGCCCAGCGGACGGGCTCGGGCGGGAACGGGAGGGGCTTGCGGCGGACCATGTCGAGCGCGGTGCGCTCGGTGGGCTTCCCGGCGAGCAGGTCGAGCATGACCTCCGCGCCGAAGCGGGTCGCGCCGACGCCGAGCCCGGTGTAGCCCGCGGCGAGCGCCACCTTGCCGTGGTAGGCGGTGTCGAAGAAGGCCGAGAACCGGGTGCAGGTGTCGATCGCGCCGCCCCAGGCGTGGGTGAAGCGCAGGCCGTCGAGCTGCGGGAAGGTCCGGAAGAAGTGCCGGGCCAGGGTCCGGTAGGTCTCCGGGCGCTGGTCGTACTCGGCGCGGACCTTGGCGCCGTAGTGGTAGATCGCGTCGTAGCCGCCCCACAGGATCCGGTTGTCGGCGGAGATCCGGTAGTAGTGGAACTGGTTGGCGCTGTCGCCGATGCCCTGCCGGCCCTGCCAGCCGACCGAGGCGAGCTGGGCGTCCGTCAGGGGCTCGGTCATCAGCGCGTAGTCGTAGACCGGCACCGTGTAGGGGCGGATGCGCTTGACCAGCGACGGGAAGACGTTGGTGCCGAGGGCGACCCGGCGGGCGGCGACCCGGCCGTAGGGGGTGCGGACGGCCATGCCGCCGCCGGTCTCGGCGAGGTCGAGGGCCGGGGTGTGCTCGTGGATCCGGACGCCGAGGTCCGCGCAGGCCCGCTTGAGGCCCCAGGCGAGCTTGGCGGGGTGGACCATGGCCACGCCGTCCTTGTCCCAGAGCGCGCCGAGGTAGGTCGGCGAGTCGACCTGGGCGCGCACCGCGTCGGCGTCCAGGAACTCGTAGTCGCCGTACTGGCGGGCGGTCTCGTAGAACTCGTGCAGCTCCTCGACCTGGTAGGGCTCGGTGGCGACGTCGAGTTCGCCGGTGCGCTCCCAGTCGCAGTCGATGCCGTACGTGGTGACGGCGTCCTCGATGGACTGCAGGTTGCGGGCGCCGAGCTGCTCCAGCGCGGCCATCTCGTCGGGCCAGCGCTCCAGGCCGTTGCCGAGGCCGTGGGTGAGGCTGGCGGCGCAGAAGCCGCCGTTGCGGCCGGAGGCGGCCCAGCCGATCTCCTTGGCCTCGATCAGGACGACGTCGCGGGAGGGGTCGCGCTCCTTGGCGATCAGCGCGGTCCACAGGCCGCTGTAGCCGCCGCCGACCACCAGCAGGTCGCAGCGGGTGTCCCCGACGAGGGCCGAGTCGGCGTCCGGACGGCCGGGGTCCTCCAGCCAGAACGGGGTGGGCCTGGCATCCCGCAGGGCGTGTACGGGGTCCATGTTCTCGGTTCCTTGCCTAGGGTTCGGCCCGGCCGCGAGGGGAGGGGCGGCCGGGCCGTTCGGTGCTTCAGCTGTCTGCGGTCACAGGTCCTCGGCCGCGTCCGGGCCGAGGTTGATGGTGTAGACCTTGCGGAGCGTCTCGTGGACCGTCCAGGTGGTCCGGTCGCCCTCGCGGAGCACGGCCAGGTCGCCGGGGCCGAGCTCCAGGACGGGGCCGTCCTCGAAGGCGACGGTGGCCCGGCCGCTGAGGACGACGAACATCTCGTCGGCCTCGGTGTCGGTGACCACCCCGGGGGTGATCTGCCAGATCCCGCAGATCTGGCGGCCGTCGGCGGACTCCCGGACCACCTTGCCGGTGACCTCGGGCGTGCCGGAGACGATCTGCCCGGGGTCGAGCGGCTCGGGCTCCAGTTCGGCGTCCGGGACGTGCAGGACGAAGCTGTCGATCATGCCTCGACGCTATCCGCCGCGGGGCCGTCGACGGCCCTGTCAGTGTGCGTCGAGTCCGGGTGTGCGCCTGACACCTCGTAGACGGTCCGCGTGTCGCCGGCACCGACGACGGCTGCCGTCCCGGGGCTGAGGCCGGCCTTGTCGGCGGCGGCGGAGGCGCGGGCGGCCTTGCGCAGCGAGAGCAGCGGGTAGAGCAGCAGCGAGCCGGCGACGATGTACAGGCAGTACCGGACGGACTTGGCGCCCTCCTCGTCGTACTGCGAGATCGCGGCCCAGACGCTGACGGCGGTCAGGCAGACGGTGATCAGGCCGATGCTCCACCAGCCGCCGGGGATCTTGTAGGGGCGCTCCAGTTCGGGTTCGCGGATGCGCAGCACGATGAGGGCGGCGACCTCCAGCAGGATGCCGATGTTGGTGAGGAAGACGTCGAAGATCACCAGGTCGGAGAAGCTGGAGAAGCAGAACAGCGCGTAGATGACCGAGGAGCCGATGATCGAGGCGATCGGCATCTTGTAGCGCTTGCTCTCCTTGGAGACCCACTTGGGCAGGTAGCCGTCGTGCGAGAGCGCGGAGGGCAGCCGGGAGTAGGAGGCGAGCAGCGCGGAGAACATCGCCACCGAGGCGAACAGGCCGCCGATGGTGACGACGTACTGCAGCCAGGTCCCGCCGAGTTCGGCGGCGATGTCGGGGAACGCGCCTTCCTTCCAGCTCTTCCACCCGGCGTCGCCGTCGGCGCCGACGGCGAGCGCGGCCAGCGAGGGCAGCAGGTAGCCGACGACGATCAGCAGGACGGCCCAGAGCAGCGCCCGGGGCAGGTGCTTCTTCGGGTTCTCCATCTCGCCGGCCACGGTGGAGACGGAGTCCCAGCCGGAGTAGTTCCACATCACGATGAACAGGCCGGAGCCGAAGGCGTCCCAGGTGGACTGGCCCTGTTCGGCGGTGAACGAGGAGACCGGGTTGGTGCCTTCGGTGATCAGCTGGTAGGCGCCGACGGCGGTGAGGACCACCATCGGGGTGAGGCAGATCAGTGCGAAGGCCACCGAGGAGTCGCCGACCCAGCCCGCGCCCATCATGTTCAGCAGGGTGAAGATCAGGATGACCCCGGCGCAGATCACCCAGTTCAGGTCGACCTGGATGTCCCGCCAGAGGTGGAACTCGAAGAACACGTGCTTGCCGGGGGCGACCGCCCCGATCAGGCTGGACAGGTACGAGGTGAACATGACCGGGTAGAGCGCCATGTCGACGAAGCTGCACACCCACTGGAGCAGGCCCTGCTGGAACGCCCAGAACCGGCCGAGGCCGCGCTTGACCCAGTGGTAGTAGCCGCCCTCGACGGGGATCGCGGTGCCGAGCTCGGCGCAGACCAGGGCGTGCGGGATGCTGTAGATCAGCGGGGCGATCAGGATGAGCAGCATGCCCATGCCCGGGCCGGACGTCGAGAACAGCGGTTCGATGCCGTAGGCGCCGCCGGAGACGCTGAAGAAGATCAGGGCGACCAGGGGGACCAGGCTCACGCGCTTGGGCGTTGCCCACCGGGTCTCCGGCGGGGTCATGGGGATGGCGGTCATTTTCACCTTGGCAATCGAATATCGGCGCGGATCTTGCGGGCACGAGTCTTGTCGCCCGTGTGACCTGGGACAATCTTCCAAGCTGTCAGACGTCTTGTTGCACCTCTGACAGAGTGGACCCGCCGGGTCCGTTCCGGGGCCGATCGCCCGTCCCGGACCAGAGCGAGGACGCGGAACGGGCGCGGCGAGGACACGAAACGGACGCGATGACCGGTCTGACGGGGTGTCAGGGGGTGCAGCCGCCGTCGGCGAGGACGTAGTACCCGGCCGAGGTCTCCTTCAGGGTGTGGGTGACGAACAGGTTCCACAGGCCCATGTTCTGGTTCGAGCCGTTGGCGTAGGCGTAGCCGCCGCTCTGGTGGGCCCGTCCGGCGGCGACCTGCTGGTAGTTGTTGTCGGTCCAGCAGGTGGCGGGGTACGTGCTGCCGCCGGTGGTGGTGGCGGTGACGGCGGCGGACGCGGCCCCGGTGGTGCCGGAGGCGTCGACGGCGGCGACGGTGTAGGCGTAGCCGGTGCCGGCGGTCAGGCCGGTGTCGGTGTACGCGGTGCCGGTGGCGCTGCCGGCCCGGGTGCCGTTCCGGTACACGGTGTAGGAGGCGGCGCCGGGCACGGCGTTCCAGGCGAGCGCGGCGGTGCTGTCGGTGGTGGCGGTGACGGCCAGTCCGGCGGGGGCGGGCAGGGTGCCGGGGGTGCCGCCGGTGCCGCCGTCGAGGCCCCAGAACAGGCCGGTCCAGTAGGAGGAGCAGAGGGTGTTGAGGAAGTAGGCGCCGGTCTGCCCGCAGTTCGCGGTGCCGCTGCCGGGGGCGACGGGCAGGCCGTGGCCCATGCCGGAGACGCTGTAGAGCTGGACGGCGGGACGGCCGGTGCTGTCGTTGTAGACGCTGAGGGTGGTGCCGCCGGGGAGCGACTGCGTCGCGGACGCGGTCTGGCCGATGCCCCAGACGTCGGTCCACTGGTCGCGCAGTTCGGTGGCGTTGACGGGGGCGACGGTGGTGTCGGCGGTGCCGTGCCAGATCGCCACCCGCGGCCAGGGGCCGGTCCGGCCGGGGTCGGCGGCGCGCACCTTGTCACCCCACTGGGCGGGCGTCAGGTTCCGGCTGCCGTTCTGGCAGCCGGCGGCGGCGGACTGGGTGGTGGCGCACTGGGCGGGCAGGCCGGAGGCGATCGAGCCGCCCGCGAACACGTCGGGGTAGTCGGCGAGCAGGTCGGCGGCCATCCCGGCGCCCGCCGACAGGCCGGTGACGTAGATCCGGGACGGGTCGGAGCCGTAGGCGGCGACGGCCTTGTCGACCATCTGCTTGACCGACAGCGCCTCGCCGCCGCCCCGGCTGTCCTTGCTGCTGTCGAACCAGGAGAAGCAGGACAGCGCGTTGTTGGCGGCGCCGGTCTGCGGGAGGACCAGGGCGAAGCCCCAGCGGTCGGCGAGCTGCGCCCAACCGGAGTTGTTGTAGTAGTCGGCGGCGGTCTGGGTGCAGCCGTGCAGCGCCACCACCAGCGGCTTGCCGGCCGGCAGCCCGGCGGGGACGTAGCTGTACATGGTGAGGTTGCCGGGGTTGCTGCCGAAGCCGGTGACCTGGACGAGGCCGGCGGCGGAGGCGGGCGGCGCCCCGGCGAGCAGCCCGGCCGCGAGCACGGCAGCGGCCAGGAACGCCTGCACCGCCCTCAGCGCCCTGGCCGCCTTCGTCGTCCTCCTGCTCTTCATGCGGTGTCCGGTCGGTCCCGCCGTGCTGCTGCCTGCGCGTCCTGACATGTGGGGGCTCCGCTCTCTGCGAGGTGCTTCCGGGCCGGCCGGGTGGGGGTGGCCGGGCACGGTTCGCGGTGAATCATCGGCGCGGGCCGGGCGGCGGCCCATGGGGCGGTGCACCACGGGCGGGCCGGGCGGCATGGCGGCGGCGGACATTGAGGCGCCGTCAGATCCTTGATCACCGGCCTGCCGCACCCTCGTGATCACCGGCCTGCCGCGCCTCCCGCACCGGGCCGGGCGCCGGGGGTAGCGTTCGACGGGTCATGCCGACCATCACCGACGAACCGGACCGGCCCGGCGCCCGCCCGTTCCTGACCTCCCTGGTGCGGTTCTCGCCGTTCCTGCTGATCGCCCTGTCGGCGGCGGCGGACGCCGAGACCCCGGCCGGGCAGCGCTACGACCGCTTCGTGGTGGCGGCGCCCGCGCTCGCCGCCGCGACCTGGGGCGCGCTCGGGACGCTGGTGATCGGCGCGCTGGCGGTGGTCGCGGAGATCCTGCTGGCGCTGCTGCGGGACGGCCGGATCGGCGCCTCGGGCACCTCGGTGATCGCGGCGACGGTGACGGTCAGCCTGGCCGCCGCGTACACCGCGGGCATGCGGGTGCGCCGCGAACGGGACCTGGCGCTGGTGCGCTCGGTGGCGCGGACGGCGCAGCAGGTGGTGCTGCGTCCGCTGCCGGACCGGATCGACGGCGTCGACCTGGCGCTGTACTACCGGGCGGCGGCCGCGCAGGCGCAGATCGGCGGCGACCTGTACGAGGCGGTGCGGACGCCGTACGGGGTGCGGATCATCCTGGGCGACGTGCAGGGCAAGGGGCTCCCGGCGGTGGAGACGGCGGCGGCGCTGCTGGGCTCGTTCCGGGAGGCCGCGTACGACGCGCCGGACCTGCCGAAGCTGGCGGGGCGGCTGGAGACCGGGTTGCGGCGCTACGCGGAGCGGGCGTCCTCGCCGGACGCGGCGGAACGGTTCGCCACCGCGGTGCTGCTGGAGATCCCGGTCGACCGGCCGGAGGCGCGGGTGCTGAACTGCGGGCACCCGCCGCCGCTGCTGGTCCGGGCGGACGGGGTGCGGCCGATCGAGCCAGCGGTGCCGCTGCCGCCGCTGAACCTGTCGGCGCTGGTGTCCTCCGACTACCACCCGCAGACGGTGCCGTTCGGGCCCGGCGACCGGGTGCTGCTCTACACCGACGGCGTCAGCGAGACCCGGGACGGGCGTGGCGAGTTCTACCCGCTGGCCGAGCGACTGGCCCGCTGGACGGCGGAGCCCTCCCCCGTGCTGCTCGACCGCCTCCGCCGCGATCTGCACCGCTACGCGGGCGGCCCGGCCGACGACGACGTGGCCGCGCTGGTCGCCGAACGGCACGTGCCCGCGGCGGGCTGACGACCCCTCGGACCGGTGGGACCGGTGCCCGGACTCCCCGCTCCGCCGACCGGACGGTAGCCTCTGGGCCGTGCCGATGTCGAAGGAGCCGCCGGTGTCCGAGGAACGTCCCCTGCCGTTGCGGATCGCCGTGTTCGGCGCGGGCAGCATCGGCTGCCGGCTGGGCGGGGCGCTGGCCGCGAACGCCGACGTGACGCTGGTCGGGCGGGCGGCCGCGATGGCCGAACTCGACCGGGAGGGCCTGACCGTGACCGGGCCGGGCGACCGGCGGCTGCACGCCCGGCCGCGCACCGCGGTGGACGCCTCGGCGGTGGCGGGCGCCGACTACGTACTGGTGACGGTGAAGTCGCCGGGCACGGCGGAGGCGGCCCGGCTGCTGGCCCCGCACCTGTCGCCGGGCGCGGTGGTGCTGAGCTTCCAGAACGGGCTGCACAACGCGGAGGTGCTGCGCGCGGGCCTGCCGGGGCACCGGGTGCTGGCCGGCATGGTGCCGTACAACGTGGTGCGCACCGGCCCGGCCTCGTTCCACCAGGGCACCGAGGGCCGGCTGATGCTCGAACGGGCGGACGCCGCGGCCCGGTTCGGGCGGGTGGCGCGGGCCGCGGGGGTGCCGGTGGAGGCGCGCGCGGACATGCCGCAGGTGCAGGCGGCGAAGCTGCTGCTGAACCTGAACAACGCCGTCAACGCGCTGTCCGGCCTGCCGCTGCGCGAGCAGCTCGGCAGCCGCCCGTACCGGCTGGTGCTGGCCCGCTGCCAGCGCGAGGCGCTGGCGGCGTTCCGGGCGGCGGGCCTGCTGCCGGCCCGGCTGGGGCCGGTGCCCGCGCCGTGGACACCGGCCGTGCTGGGGCTGCCGGACGGGGTGTTCCGCCGGGTCGCGGCGGCGAGCCTGCGGGTGGACGCGCAGGCCAGGTCCTCGATGTGGGAGGACCTGCGGCGCGGCCGCCCGACCGAGATCGACGAACTGCAGGGCGAGGTGGTGGCCCTGGCGGAGCGGCACGGCCTGCCGGCCCCGGCCAACCGCCGCCTGCACGCCCTGGTCCGGGCCGCCGAGGCGGCGCAGGAGCCGCCGCGCTGGTCGGGCCCGGACCTGCTGGCCGCCCTCGACCGGGAGGACTGAGGGCTCAGCCCCGGCCCGGGTCCGTGATGTCGCCGGTCCGGTTGTTCAGGTTGTCGACCTTGCCGACCAGGAGGGTGAGGCCGTGGGTGCTGCCGGAGATCTGGTTGTGGATGTTGGTGACCTCGACCCGGGTGCCGGGCCCGGGCCGCAGGGTCTCCAGCAGGTCGCGCAGCTCGACGGCGGCGTCGGGGTGCGTGGTGAGGACGGTCAGCAGCCGCTGCTCCCAGTCGCGTTCGACCCGGGCCCGCACCTCGGGCTGCTCCAACTCCTCGGCGTCCAGCAGCTCCGCGTAGTCGACCTCCAGCCGGGCCGCCTCGACCCGGCCCTCCCGCCCCCTGGTCAGCAGTCGGCCGACCCGGTCGCGGACCTGCGCCCACAGGTCGGTCGCCACGGCGCCCGCCATCGCGGTCGCGCCCGCCGCCGCCAGTTCGGCCAGTTCGGTACCCACCATCGCCGTTCCCCCTTCGTCCGTCACAGGTATCTTCCACCTTAGTGATCCGCGCGCCCGTCCGGGGGGCGGGTCCCCCGACCGGGCCGGTTTCCCGGCCCTCGCCCTCCGGGAGCTGACGGACCGCCATGACCTCGCACTGGAGCACCCACGCGGTCGACCTCGGGCCGGACACCGTCCGCAAGCGCTTCCGGCCGGGGGCCGACGGCGAGGCGGCCCGGGAGTGGCGGGCGCTGACCTTGCTGGACCGGTACGCGCCGGGGCTGGCGCCGCGCCCGCTGGCGCGTGCGGACGGCGAGCTGACGATGTCCCGGCTGCCGGGGGTGCCGCTGCGCGGCGGCGCGCTGCCGCCGGAGCGGCTGGACGCGCTGGCCGGGGCGGTGGACCGGCTGCTGCGGGCCGTCCCGCCGGAGGTCGCGGGCCGGCTGCCGGCCCGGCGCTGGGACGTGCCGCACACCGTGGCGGCGATCCGGGCCCGGGCCGGGGCCGCCCCGCCGCCCGCGGACCCGGAGCAGCGCCGCGCCCTCGCCGAGGGCCTGCGCTGGCTGGCGGTCGCCGAACCCGACCTGCGGGCCTACGGGTTGGCGACCCGGCCGGTGCTGGGACAGGCGGACGGCAACCTGGCGAACTTCCTCTGGGACGGGGCGGCCGTCCGGCTGGTCGACTTCGAGGACTCCGGGCGCAGCGACCGCCCGTACGAGCTGGCGGAGTTGCTGGAGCACGTGTCGGCGTGGGTCCACCCGGGGGCGGTGCTGGACGGGGCGGCGCTGGTGGCGCGGTTCGGGCTGTCGGCGGCGGAGTCGCGCCGCCTGCTGGTGTGCCGGCGGCTGTTCGCGCTGCTGTGGCTGGTGCTGCTGGGCGCGGGCCCGGCGGGGTTTCGGGGCAACCCGCCGGACACGGTGTCCCGGCAGGCGGCGCGGCTGCGGGCGCTGCTGGGCTGACGCCCGGTCAGTTCGCGGTGAGGTCCTTGCCGACGACACTGGTGGTGCGGCGCACCGTCATGCCGATCTTCAGGTAGAGGTCGAGCGCGCCGGTGCCGGAGTGCGTCCAGAGCGTGCCGTGGGTGAGTCCGGCGCGCCGGCAGGCGGCGAAGCTGTACCGGAGCAGGTGGCGGGCGATGCCGCGGTGGCGGAACTCGCGGTCGACGGCGAGGGTCTGCACGTAGCCGTCGGTGCGGCCGGGGCGTTCCAGCGCGAGCAGCAGGCCGGCCAGGCGGCCGTCGACGAAGGCGAGCGGGGAGCGCTCGGGGGCGAAGGTGGCGCGGTGCAGGTGGAAGGCCGCCCACTCCTCGAAGGGCTTGGGGCGCTCCTGCCAGTCCGCGAACGCCGCCTCGCCCAGCCGGTGGGCGGCCCGCTCGTCGGCCGGGTCGCCGGCCCGGATCGGGCGGACCGTCACCCCGTCGGGCGGGGGCGGGAGTTCCACGTCGTCGAGCGGGATCTCCAGCAGCCAGTTGGTGACCTTCGGCCGGTAGCCGTGGGCGTGCAGCAGCGCGGTGGCGGCCGGGTCGAGGTCCTCGACGGTCTGGGTGAGGGCGGTGTCGCCGCGTTCCCGGGCCCGCCGTTCGGTCCAGTCGAGCAGCGCGCTGCCCAGGCCCCGGCCCCGGTGGGCGGGGTGCACCTCGACGCCGGTGCGGCGGTCGGTCCAGGCCCAGGCGGCGAGCTCCCCGTCGGGGGCCCGGACCAGCAGCACGTCGGCGGCCGGGTCGAGGCCGTCCCGCTTCAGGACGATGTCGAGCGCGCCGGGGTCGACGGCCTCGGTGAGACCGAGCGCGGCCCGGCCGGCGGTGACCAGGTCGTGCAGCCGGGGCCGGTCGGCCGGCGGGTCGATCGGGTGTGCGGTGTAGCCGGCGGGCAGGTGCGGTGCGGCCATGCGGTGTTCCCCCTCGGTGGTGTCGACGGTGCTTCCGACGGCGGGCCGGGCAGCCGGTGGGGCGGCGCTCCCGACGAGGCGTCAGGCGGTGGATCAGGCGGTGGGTCGGGCGGCGACGGCGCGCAGCAGGGCGGGCAGGCGGCGCAGGTCGTCGAGCAGGACGGCGCCGGTGCCGGTGCCGGCGGCGGTCAGCGCGGCGCCGGTCGGGCCGCCGGTGTAGCCGTAGCAGCGCATGCCGGCGGCCAGGCCGGCCCGGAGGCCGTTCGGGCTGTCCTCGACCACGGCGCACGCCGCGGGGGCGTGGCCCGTCCGGGCGGCGGCGTGCAGGAAGACGTCGGGGAAGGGCTTGCCCCGGGCGACCTCGCTCGCGCTGAAGATCCGGCCCTCGAACAGCTCGTACAGGCCGGTCCGGCCGAGGGTGTGCCGCATCTTCTCGTGGCTGCCGCTGGAGGCGACGCAGTACGGCAGGTCGAGCCCGGCCAGTGCCTCCACGATGCCGTCGACGGGGGTGAGTTCGGTGTCCACCAGCTCCCGGTGCCGCTGCTCGAAGCGCCGCTCCCATTCGGCGGCGGCCTCGGCGCCGAGCCGGTCGCCGATCTGCTGCCAGATCACGGCGTGCGTCCGCCCGATGAACCGGGCCACCACCTCGTCGGTGGAGATCGGCCAGCCGAGCTGGGCGCCGATCTCCACCTGGAGCCGGACCGCGATCCGCTCGCTGTCCACCAGCACGCCGTCGCAGTCGAAGATCACCAGCTCCACGGGCGCGAGCAGCGGTTCGTCCACGGTCTCCTGAAGGTCTGTCACCGGGGCAGCATAGGCACGGACGGCCCCGCGATCACCCGGTTATTCCCCCGGGGCACGCTCTCCCTGGTGCAGGGGCCGCCTCCCCCGCGTCGGTACGGCTGCACGACCCGGACACCGGCCCGCTGCGCGCCCTGCCCGCCCCGCCGACGCCGCTACGGTCCGACGTAGCGCCACATGTCGCGCGGTTCGCCGCCGACCTGCTGGTGGGCGGGCCGCAGTTCGGCCCGGCGGTAGCCGGACCGTTCGGCGGTGCGCAGCGAGGCGGTGTTCCACGGCTCCACGTGCAACTCCAGCCGGGCGATGCCGAGTTCCTCCCGTGCCCAGCGGGTGACGGCGCGCAGCCCGATCCCGGCGGCGCCCCGGCCGCGGGCCGAGGGGGCCAGCCAGTAGCCGGTGGAGGCGTACCCGCGCAGCGCGAGGTCGGCGACCCACAGCCCGACGTGCCCGACCGGCCGCCCCTCGGGGTCGACCAGCACGAAGGGGTAGCCCGTCCCGATCTCCGTCCGCCGCCACTGCCGCTCCAGGAACACGGCGGCCGCCGCCTCCCCGTACGGCGCGGGCACCGTGGTGATCAGCGGGATGTACGGGTCCGCCGCGGCCTCCCGCAGCAGCTCGGTGTCCGCCTCCCGCCACCCGCGCAGCCGGTACCCGCGCTCGGCCGTCAACTCGGGCATCTCCCTGGGCAGTTCCATGCCGCCCATTCTCCCCCGGCCCGGTGGGCCGTCAGCCGGCCTCGGCCCCGAGGGCCCGGCGGAAGTCCGCCGGGGCGGGGGTGAACTCCCCGGTGGCGGCGTGCAGGGTCGCGCGGTCGATCAGGGGCGGTGGCGAGGGCCGCGGTCTCCTCCGCCAACCGGGCCGGCCCGTCGAGGTAGCGTCGCCTGACGTCGGGGGACCACTCCGCGCCCTCCGCCCCGACCGGCGGGCGCCGGGTCCCGCCCCGACACCGGGCGGCAGCGGCGCGAGGTCCCGGGCCACCCTTCCGTCCCGGCTGTGATTCACGTCACTACCGGCGGCTCGGTGCAGCACTCGGCCCCGTTGCGCCGTCACAGGGGCAGTGATCGGGACGGAACGAGGAGAGGAGGTCGGCAGGTGAGGTTTCGCAGGAGCGGTCCGGGCAACGGATTCACGGAGTTCGTCGCACAGCGGTCGGGAGCGTTGTTCCGCACCGCGTATGCGCTGACCGGTGACGTGCACGTGGCCGAGGATCTGGTGCAGGAGGCGCTGGAGCGGGCGTGCCGACACTGGCGGAAGGTCGCGGTGGCGGACTCGCCGGAGGCGTACGTGCGCAAAGTGCTGGTCAACCTGGCCAACGACCGCTGGCGGCGGCTGTCGCGCCTGGGCGAGCGCCCCGGGCTGTCGGGGGTGCCCGAGACGGCCGACCCCCGGGACCGGGTCGGGCAGGTGGATCTGCGCGCGGAACTGATCGAGGCACTGCTCGGGCTGCCGATGGGCATGCGCAGCGTGGTGGTCCTGTACTACCTGCACGATCTGGACGCCCGGCAGGTCGCCGACGTCCTGGACATCTCTTCGAGTGCGGTGAGGTCCCAGCTCGCCCGCGGCCTGGCCAAGCTGCGCGATTCCGTCTCGGGCGCCCAGGCGTCGCCCACCCCGTCGGCCGCTTTCGGAGGTACGAAGTGAGGAACACGCCGTCCGGACCCGCCCCGTTCGAGCCGGGCCTCGAAGCCGAGCTGCGTGCCGCGGTGGCCTCCTTCGCCGACGGGCCGACGGCGCCGGTCGTCGACGCGGCCGCGATCGAGCGAGTCGTCGGCCGCAGCCGCACCCGACGGACGGTCCTCGGCACCGCTGCGGTGTGCTGCGTGCTGGCGTGCGCCACGGCGGGGTTCTTCGCGCTGAAGCAGCCCAGCGCCTCCCCGTTCCTGCCCGCAGCGGGGAACGGGGCGTGCACCCCGCTCGCCACCGGCGCCCCCCGGAGCGGAGGCGCCAGTCCGACCCCGGCGCAGAAGCAGGAGCAGACCCCGGGAGCGGGCATCGCACTGCCGAACCTGGCCGGCATGCCGGTCGAACAGGCCGGAAGCCTGCTGCGCGGACTCGGACTGAACTGCACGATCATGCAGCACACGGACTGGAACGCCCCCGCCGGGCAGGTGATCAGCAGCGACCCCCGGGGCGGCGCACAATCGGTGGCACCGGGCTCGTCCGTCCTCCTGCTGGTCTCGACCGGCAAACCCGGCAAATCCTGAGCCACCGGGCCCTTCGGCCCGCGCACCGGCAGGACGGCACCCCGTCCTATCCGGGCAGGGGAGCCGCCCGGAGCGGGGGAACGGCTGCGGGAGAACGGCCGCGAGTGGCGGGCTCCGATGCCGTCAGCCGCACAGCTCGTACCGGACGCCGGTCGACCGGCGTCCGGTGGTGCTGACGCCCTGTAGAAAGCAGCGGGTAAAAGAACCCGCTCTCCCTCCCGGAGCGGGAAGGGAGGGCGGGTGGGGGCGTTGCCCCGAGGAGACCTGTCACCAGCAGCCGGGTACCGGCAGCGGCCGAAGACGGGCCGGGGCCCGATGCGTCATTTCGCCTGCCCGTAGATCGCGATCTTGCCTGTCCCCCATGATGGTGCTCATGTCCGGTGAGCCCTTGCACGTGTCCCTTGTTGAGCTGCGCAGGTCGTTCGACCTGCTGCTGAGCCATGTTGAAGCCGCCACGGGGGGTGATTTCGTCGCCCTGGACAAGGACTACTTCTGGTCTGTCCCGTCGAGCGAGCTGTACGACGTTGCGCAGGAGCCGAGCGACCTGACGATCGGGCAGCTCTCCGAGTCCTGGCAGCACCTGACGAATGTGGTCGCTGATCGAGATCGCGCTGTGGGACATCACCTGGTCTGGCTCGCTGACGTCCTGCGGGCGATCGGCCAGAGCCTTCCCCGGTAGGCGCCTCCCCGACCCCGGTCATGATCTTCACGGCCGCAGGGCCGATTGTCGTCGGTAGTGGGAGGCGCGGGCGCGGGCCTGGTGTCTGCGTCGCCGCTGTGACCGGTGAAATCGGTGTCCGAGGGCGTGAACCGGGCCGCCGGGCCGGACCGACAAGGTCGAGCTGGGCCCAGTCGTAGTACCGCTCGCCCTTCGCGCCCGCACCAGCCGACCGCCACTGCCAGGTGCGCTTCGGGATCCGCGCGACCAACGCCTTCGCCTGGAACCTGCCAGCACCCGTGACCACTTGGTGAGTGCTGGAGACCGCCGGCACATAGCCGATCGGGCGAGCTTCCAGCGCGGCCCGCAGGTGGGGGTTGTCACCATAGACGTCGCCGCCCGTCCTCGGGGTCGCGGCGGCGCTCCACCAGCCCTGGTCGGCACTGTCCAGCAGCCGTCCCACGGCGGCGGCCTGAGTGAGCGTGAAGTCCCCGATGCCGGTGGCCGCGCGGATGCGGCGGCGCAGCTTGCCGATCACCGAGCGCACCTGCTGGGAGGCGCGCAGCGCGGAGTCGGGCTCTTCGCTCATGGGGCCGGCGTAGGTATCCCCCGGTGGAATGTACAGTTTTACTGTAGATGTACAGCCGCGCCCGCCCCCGGGCCGTACCCGGCTCAGGCCCCCCGACCCGGCTCAGGTCAGCGGGAGGCCGTACTCCGCGAGCCACTTCCGCAGCTGCTCCCGTTCGGTGCGGACCAGCGAGCCGCCGGTGAAACGCGGGTCGTCGGTGAGCTCGGCGAGGCAGCCGGGCGGCGGAACGAACGTTTCTGCAGCCTCGGCGGAGTCGAACTCGGCTTCGGCGAGCACCAGTCCGCGCAGCGGGCCCTCGAAGGCGTCCACCCCGAGCGGGCCGACGCTCAGCCGGGTCTTCACCAGCTCGGGGCCGTCCAGCGTGGCCAGCAGCAGTTCGTACTCCTCGGGCGAGAGGTACAGGTTGGTGATCAGTCCCTGCACCGCGCCGGTGCTCGCGGCGGACGGTGCCGGGAGCTTCTGGGTCAGCTTGTACGCGCACTCGCCGGTGTCCAGCCGCTCCATCCGGCGCAGCCGCAGCCGGGTACCGGACACGTACCGGTCGGTGATCCGGCGGGCGAGGGTGACGGTGGCCGGCGACGGCGCCCCGGCCAGCAGGAACCGGCGCTCCCGTTCGACCCGCGCGTACTTCCCGGCGGCCGACCCGGGCCACCCGGGCCCGGCCGGAGCCGACTGCCCCGCGCCCTCCGCCGTCCGCTCCTCCGACGACCCGTCCACCGGCTGTTCCTCCGCCCGGACTTCCGTCCGGTTCTCCGCCCGGCTCTCCGGGCGATCCCCCGTGCACTCCCCCATGCGGTACTTCATTCCCCTCTGCGCTCCCCGTGCTCTCCCCGTGCCGCGCCCCTGCCGCCGAGGCGGCGGCCACCCGCGCGGGCTCCCCGTCGGCCGCCGGACCGGAACCCGGGAGCCCCCGCTCCCGCCGGGCCGGGCGACCGTCTTCCAGCCTAGACCGCGAACCGCCTCCGTACGGCCGACCCACCCGGATGCCCCCGCACGAGTGTCCTCGAACGGGCGTCTGGCCCAGGCCGCCCGAGCGGACGGCCCGCACGTTCCGCCGGATGCCACCGGACGGTCCGTGCGGGCCGGCTCGTCGCCACGGAGCGGGGGCTCAGCCGCCGAGTGACGGGAACAGGCTGAGGAAGGGCTCCGTGGTGACGGAGATGCCGCGGCCGAACGGGTCGTCGAAGTCCCAGATCAGGAACAGCAGGAACCCGATCAGCGCGGCGAAGGTACCGGCCAGGATCAGTTCGCGCGCCGTGCGACGGATCTGCAGGGCGAACACCATGCCCACCGTGATGACCGCGCCGATGATCAGGCCGAACCAGACCACGCCGGGCATGGTCGGGCCGACGTTTCCGCCCCGGGAGGTGCGGGCCTCGTCGGCGGTGGCGATCCGCTCCATCATCGCCTGGTAGGCCTGGGCCTGGTTGTCGTTCTCCGGGGCGTGGGTGGCGACGTCGGTGCGCAGCTTGCCGAGCAGGTCGTCGCCCTCGGGCGAGATCTCCCCGTCGGTGCGCATGTGCTGCCACTCGGTGTTCACCACGAAGCTGACGTAGGCGTCGACGTCCTTGTTCACCACCGCGCGGAAGTCGGCGGGGAACACCTCCGCACGGGCACTGACCTCGTGCAGGGCCTGGGCCTCGCGCTGTACGTCGTCCTGCGCGGACGCCCGGGACTCCCAGACGCCGGCGATCGCCAGGCCGAGCACGATGGCATAGACCACGCCGATCATCATGGTCATGTACTCGATGACGTCGGGCGTCTCCGAGGTGTCCTCGTCCTCATCGGCCCTGCGACTTCTCACCAGCACGACCACGACGACGACCAGGCAGGTGCCGGCCATCACGAGGGCGAGTGCCAGCCATTCGGGCATGACGGGTCCTCTCCTGAATTGTTCGAATCGTTCGACATGAAGAACGGGAAGAAGGTGGTGCTGCGGCGCGCGGCCGACGCTCCGTCAGGAGCCGCCGCGGCGGGCGCCACCGGTGCCACCGGTCTTGCCGCGCGGACGCAGCGCCGCGGCGGCGAGCACGGCCGGCACGGTGACCACGAGCATCGTGGTGGTGGTCGGTGTGGCCTTGTGCCGGGGCGCGGCCGCGGCCAGGGGCGGCGGCGGCAGGTGCACGGACGGCTTCGGCGTGGGCCGCACGGGCGCTGGGCTCGCGGGCGCGGGGCTCGCGGGCGGCGGCGAGGACGGCTCCGGGCTGGGCGCGGGCGGCAGCACTGGGGTGCGGACCGGCGGCAGCGCGGGCGCGGGCACGGGTTTCGGCGGCGCGGGCGGCGCCGGCGGGACGGGCGACGGCGGCCGGGGCGCGGGCGTCGGGGTGGGCTTCGGACTTGGCGTGGGCGTCGGCTTCGGCGTGGGGGTGGGCTTCGGCGTGGGGGTGGGCGTGGGTGTCGGCTTCGGGGTGGGCGTCGGCTTGGGGGGATGGCAGTGGTGCCCGCCCTGGTCGTCGCCGTCCTCGTCGTCACCGTCGCCGCCGTGACCGCCCTGGTTGCCCTGGTTGTTCTGATTGCCCTGGGCCCCCTGGCCCCCCGGGCCGCCGCCCCGCGGCCGGAGCGGGACGCTCACCCCGGCCCCGGCCTTCACCTCGACGTGCACGCCGCCGGCGGTGACCGAGGTGTGCACCTTGACGCAGATGTCGAGCCGGTGGTCGTCCCGGTCGTGGGCGACGGCCGCGGCCCGGACGGACGCGGCCTGGGCGGCGCCGGTCAGCACGGCGCAGACCACCGCAACCCCGGCCAGCGCGGCCGCGGCCCGGGCGCCGCGCCGGGCACCGGACCGGCCCGGTGCGGGGGCTGACGGGCCGTCGGATCTGGCGGGTGGTAAGGCCCGGGGGGCCGTCCCGGCACCGGCGGGCGGCCGGTCGTTGCGCTGCATGGGGCGTGGTCCAACCTTCCGATGGCTGTGGGCGACTGGCTGCGGGCGACCGGCCGGGACGGGCCGGTACGGAGTACGCGGAACACGGAGCGGTGAACGGGACAGCGGGGCGCGCACCGCTTCGAGTACGGCCGGGGCGGCCGGAGCGCAGTCGAGGGCGCGCCGGACGACCCGCCGCCTTTCCGCCCGGTGGGCAGAAACGGATCGGCATGATCAATCCGACGCACCCTCAACGTGGTGTGCCGCCTTTTGGTTACGGCCGGCGGCGGGCCGTCACTACACGCTGCGGAGCGGGACTCAGCGGTGCGCGATCTCCACGTTCTCCAGCACGCCGAGGGCGTCCGGCACCAGGATGGCCGCCGAGTAGTAGGCGGTCACCAGGTAGTTGATGACGGCCTTCTCGTCGATGCCCATGAAGCGGACCGACAGGCTGGGCTGGTACTCGTCCGGGATGCCGGTCTGGTGCAGGCCGATGACGCCCTGGTTGTCCTCACCGGTCCGGACCACCAGGATCGAGGTGGTGTTCTCCTTGGTGATCGGGATCTTGTTGCAGGGCAGGATCGGGACGCCGCGCCAGGCCGGGACCTTGTGGCCCTGCATGTCGACGGTGTCCGGGTAGATGCCGCGGGCGTTGAACTCCCGGCCGAGGGCGGCGATCGCCTTCGGGTGCGCCAGGAAGAACTCGGAGTCGCGGCGGCGGCTCAGCAGCTCGTCCAGGTCGTCGGGGGTGGCCGGGCCCGAGTGGGTCTGGATGCGCTGGTCGAAGGAGCAGTTCGAGAGCAGGCCGAAGTCGCGGTTGTTGATCAGCTCGTGCTCCTGACGCTCGCGGAGCGCCTCGACGGTGAGCTTCAGCTGCTGCTCGATCTGGTTCATCGGCTGGTTGTACAGGTCCGCGACCCGGGAGTGCACCCGGAGCACGGTCTGCGCGATGGACAGCTCGTACTCGCGCGGCTTGAGCTCGTAGTCGACGAAGGCGGTGGGCAGCAGGTGCTCGCCCTCGTGGCCGGCCGACAGCGCGATCTCGGCCTCGCCGAGCTCGTTCTGCCGCTGCAGCGGGAGGCTGGCGAAGTCCCGGATGTGGGCCTGCAGGCTCTCGGAGAGCGCCAGCACGGTCTCGAAGTCGGCCCGGCTCAGGGTGAGCAGGGTGCCGTTGGTCTTGGCGGTGGCGGTGTAGTCCCAGGTCGCGTCGGCGTCCAGCAGGGCGTTCTCGCCGAACCGGTCGCCGTCGCCGAGGACGCCGATCACCGCGTCGTCGCCGTACTTGCCGGTGGAGACCTGGTTGATCTTGCCGTGCGCGATCAGGTGGATCTTGTCGGACGGGGTGCCGCGCTCGACCAGCACCTCACCGGCCCGGAACTCCCGCTGCTGGCAGCGGTCGGCGAGGGTGGTCAGCACCTCCTCGTCCTCGAAGCCGCGCAGCAGGGCGAGTTCGCCGAGCTCCTGCGGGATGACCCGGACGTCGCCGCCGGTCTGGATGAACTCGATCCGGCCGTCGCCGACCGTGTAGGTAAGGCGCCGGTTGACCCGGTAGGTACCGCCGGAGGTCTGCACCCAGGGCAGCATCCGCAGCAGCCAGCGGGAGGTGATCTCCTGCATCTGGGGCGCGGACTTGGTCGTGGTGGCCAGGTTGCGGGCCGCGGCGGTGGTGAGGCTGGTCTGCTGGCGCTGCGCCTGCTGAGTCTCCGGGCTGCTGTCCACGGACATCGGGCCGGGCTCTCCTTTGTCTCGCACGGCACCTGACGAAGCGTCAGATCCGTGATCGTGATGGGGCGTTGGCAAAGAAAGCGGAATGTGCCGACGGGGGTCTGCCGTGCTGCTCGCGCCGCGTTCCCGACCGCCTCCGGAACACTAGATCGTTCCGGACCCCGCAGGGCCGTTGGAACGCGCGCTGCACCCAATCAGGTGAACCTTGCCCTCGGGAGGATTGGCGGCGCGATGAGCGCTTCAGCTGCCCCCGAACCGCATGCACCCACCCTGACCTGCGCGTTCGTCGATCCGCCGCCGGGAAAGGCCGAACGCCCCCGCAGGGCGGGGGCGTTCGGGGTGGCGCGGGCACACGGGGGGCGCACTCCGGCGGACGGCCGGGGCGGCGGGGACGGGCGGGGCGGCGGGGCCCTACAGGGGGACGGCCGGGGCGGCGGGGCCCTACAGCAGCGGGCCGGTGACGGGCAGCACCACCTGGCACGGGATCGGCCGCGGGTGCGCCGGGTCGAGCGCGTTGAGCACGTCGGTCAGCGCCACCGGGTCGTAGCCGATCTCCAGGTGGTCGGTGGCGTCCAGCGCGCACTGGTCCTGCACCAGCAGGTTCGTGACGTGCGGGCCGGGCGGCAGGAAGGAGTTGGTGTACGGGGTGACCACCTCGTCGTACTTGGTGGCGATCACGGTGTACTCCACGCCGGGGACGGTCGCGCCGCCCGCGTTCAGCGCGGTCAGGAACGGCGAGCCGATCTCCTGCTCCACGCAGGCCTGGCAGGGGCCGGCCAGGAAGTCGTTGGCGGGCTCCAGGATCCGCAGCTGGCGGCCGAGTTCGGTGATGCCGTCGAGGGTGGTGCCGTAGTTGCTCGGGGCCAGGCCGACCAGCTTGCCGACCTTGGCGGCGCCGCCCAGGTTCTTCAGGTAGTAGCGCGGCAGCATCCCGCCCTGCGAGTGGCCGACCAGGTCGGCCTCGGCCGCGCCGGTCGCACCGAGCACCCGGTCCACGAAGGCGGCCAGCGTGCGGGCGCCGTCGGCGATCGAGCCGGTCCCCTGGACCGGCGAACCGGCGGACGGGCCGCCGTAGTTGAAGGCGTAGACGCAGTAGCCCTGGTTGGCCAGCAGCGGGGCCGCGCCGCCCCAGTTGTCGTTCTGGTTCTCCAGGGTGCCGTGCACCAGCACCACCGGGTTCGGGTGGGCCGCGCTCGGGCGGCAGGACCAGTCGTTGGCCCCGGCCGGGCTGCCGCCGGGGAAGAAGAAGCCCTTGACGAAGCCGGCCGAGAAGTGGGTCTCCACCGGCCGGCTCCCGGTGGCGGCCGCGGGCTGCGCCCCGGCAGCCAGCACGCCCGTCGCGGCGAGGGCCGCGAGCACCGTTGCCCGTACGCTGTTTCTCCGCATTCCGCTCACCTTCCGTGGGGGTCCGTCGGTTCCCGGAATTCCCCGGGGCGGCGGTTCGGCTCGAAGCTAGGATCGGTCCGACGGGTCGTCAACACACCGCGTGCCGCCCGGCGGAAAATCCATCTGCGGGTGCCAGGAATTCCGTCCCCCCTCCGGCGGAACTGTCATCGGCGCGAGCGTTTCGGCCCGGAGCACCGGCCGCCCGGGGGCACAAGCTTGTGCCGAACCTATTGACCGGCGGGTAACCCCGCCGCATACTCCCGGTGGCCCGGGCTGCTTCCGCAGGCCCGGCGCATTCCGGACGATCGGATTATCGCTACCCGGAGGAGCGGAATTGGGAGGGCCCTGGGAAGGACTTCCACGTGATTTGCCGAGCGGGCTGAGAGCGGAGCAGCAATCCCTCGCGACCGAGATCATCCATGAGATCAGATCGGCCGTCCCGGAATTCTCCCGGCCGCTCTCCGGTCAATTCGGCACGGGTATCCAGCAGGGGGTGGAGACGGCGCTCGCCGAGTTCGTCGACCGGATCGCCGGGCTGCCCGCGCCCGGTCCGCGCCAGCTGCGGATCTACCGCTCGCTCGGCCGCGGCGAGCTCGCCGAGGGCCGCAGCCTGGACGCGCTCCAGGCGGCGTTCCGGCTCGGCGCCCGGATCGCCTGGCGCCGGTACGCCCGGGTGGCCCGCCGCCGCGGCCTCGGGCCGGAGCACCTGGTGGCGCTGGCCGAGGCGGTGTTCGCGCACATCGACGAGGTCGCGGCCGCCAGTGTCCAGGGCTACATGGACGCCCGCACCGACCGGGCGGGCGCGCTCGGCCGGGCCCGCCACCGCCTGCTGGACCTGCTCCTCGCGGGCGCCGACCCGGCCGACCTGGCCGCCGCCGCCCGGGCCGCGGACTGGCCCCTCCCCACCCTGGTGGCCGGCGTCTCCCTCGACCCCCGCTCCGCGACCGCCCCCCGCTCCGCGACCGCCCCCGGCACCGCCCCCGCCCCCGGCGCCGTCGCCGCCGCCGAGCGGACGCCCCCGCGTCCGACGCACCGTCAGCCCGTCGGCCCCGCCCTCGCCCTGTCGACGCCGCCCGCCCGGCTGCCGGACCACGCGCTGGCGGGGCTCGACGACCCGCGGCCGCACCTGTTGCTGCCCGACCCGGGGCCGCTGTCCGCCGACCCGCAGCTGGCGGCCGCGCTGCACGGGCGGGGCGCGGTGATCGGTCCGGCGGTGCCGCCCGCGCAGGCCGCGCAGTCGCTGCGCTGGGCCCGCCTGGTCCGGGCCTCGCTGCCGGAGGCCCCGCAGCGGCCGGTGGACTGCCGCGAGCGCCTCGGCGACCTGCTGCTGCTCACCGATCCGGCGCTGGTCCGGCTGATCGCCGAACGCCGGCTGGCCCCGCTGGCCCCGCTCACCCCCAAGCAGCGCGAACGCCTGGCCGGCACCCTGCTCGCCTGGCTGCAGACCGGCCGCGGCACCGCCCCCGAGGTCGCCGCCCGGCTCGGCATCCACCCCCAGACCGCCCGCCAGCGCCTGCACCGCGTCCACCAGCTCTTCGGCCCGGCCCTCGCCTCCCCGCACACCCGCTTCGAACTCGAAGTGGCCCTCCGCGCCGACGCCGCCGCCACCCACCTCCGCTGAGCCCGCGGCCGGGCGCCGAACCGGGTCAGGCCGTCGGGCGGGTGCCGCCGACCGGTACCGGGAGCGGGATCTCGAAGTGGACGGTGGCGACTCCGGGCCCGTGCTCGCCGGTGGGCCGGGCGTCGAAGACCTCGTCGGCGAGGGCGCGCCAGAACGGTTCGGCGCCGGGGATGTCGGTGTTGGTGTGCAGGTAGAGGCGGTCGTAGCCGCCGTCGGCGGCGGCGAACGCGCGGGCGAGGTCGACCATCCGGCGGGCCAGCCCGTGCCGGCGGTGCCCGGCCCGGACGTACACCCGCAGCAACTGCGCGGTCCGGCCGGACGGGTAGCGCTCGGCGAGGTGCCGGGGGTGCGGCGGGTGGGCCGGTCCGGTGGAGTTGAGGGCCGTGGTGCCGACCACCTCGCCCTCGTGGACGGCGACCACCAGGGCGTGCCGGGGGTGGTCGAGGTAGCAGCCCTGCAGGTCGATCACGTCGGCGTGCCAGCGGGGTACGAAGCCGTAGCCGAACTCGCGGTAGAAGGTGTCCAGGATCAGCGAGCGCGCGCCGGGCAGGTCGTCCGGTGTCGCGTGTCGTACCTGGTAGCGGCCGTGGTGACGGTTCATCAGCCCTCCGGGCGGACGTCGGGGTCGGGGCGGTCGGTCGCACCATACATGAAAACGGTTTCCATCTGACGCTTATTGAAAATGACAACGCTTGCAGATAAGTTCTCCCCGAACGGCCGCTCCAGGCCGCCCGGAGAGGGGATCACGTGGCGCATCTGCTGGTTATCGAGAGCTGGGTCGGCTCCATGAGCCGCCTGCTGCCGAGGGCGATCGAGGAAGGGGGCCACCGCTTCACCTTCCTGACCCGCGACCTGGACCACTACCTGCGCGCGGCGCCCCCGGACGGGCGGCATCCGCTGCTCGCGGCCGAGAACGTCCTCACCGCCGAGACCAACGACCCCGGGTCCCTGCTGCCCCGGGTCGAGCGCCTGCACTCCGTGCTCGGCTTCGACGGCGTGGTCTCCTCCTGCGACTACTACCTGCCGACCGTCGCCGCCCTGGCCGACCGCCTGGGCCTGCCGGGGCCGGACCCGGCCGCCGTGCGGGCGGCCTGCCGCAAGGACCTCACCCGCCGCCGCCTGGCGGAGGCCGGCGTCCCCGGTCCGCGCTTCGCGCTGTGCCGGGACGCCGGGGAGGCCGCCGACGCCGCGCGGGAGATCGGGTACCCGCTGGTGGTCAAGCCGGTCGACCTGTGCGCCGGGATGTACGTCCGGATGGTCGCCGACGAGCGCGAACTGGCTGCCGCGCAGCGGGAGCTGGCCGCCTTCCCGGTGAACGCCCGCGGCCAGCTCCGGGAGCCGGCCGTCCTGCTGGAGGAGCTGCTGACCGGGCCGGAGGTGAGCGTCGAGACCGTCACCCACGACGGCGGGACGCACGTGGTCGGCGTGACCGGCAAGACGATCGGCGGCACCCCGGCCTTCGTCGAGACCGGCCACCTCTTCCCCGCCGACCTCGGTCCGGCCCTCGCGGAGGCGGCCGCCGCGACCGCGGTCGCCGCCGTCCGGGCGCTCGGGCTCGACCAGGTCGTCGCCCACACCGAGCTCAAGCTGACGCCGGACGGCCCGCGGGTCGTCGAGGTCAACCCGCGCCCGGCGGGCAACCGGATCACCGAGCTGGTCCGCCGCGTCACCGGCGTGGACCTGGCGGCCGCGTGCGTGGACGTCGCCCTGGGGCGCCGGCCCGAGCTGACCCCGGGCGGGGCCGGTGCCGCCAGCGCCGCCATCGCCTTCCTGCTGCCCGACCGGGACGGCGTGCTCGCGGCCGTCGACGGCGCCGACGACGTTCGCGCCGAGCCCGCCGTGGTGGAGCTGGTGCTGGCCGAACCCGGCCGCGAGGTCCGACGGGCCGTCAGCAACAATGAGTACCTGGGCCACGTGATGACCGTCGACCCGGACGGCGACGGCGCGGGGCGGACCGCCGAGCGGCTCCTCGCCCGGCTGACGCCCCGTTACCGGGCGGATGCGGCGGTCCTCGCGTGAACGCCCTGAACGCCCTGAACTCCCCGACCTCTTCTCACGCCGTGGCCTCCCTGGACGCCATGGTCGAGCGGGCGCTGGCCGGCGGGTACGGCCCCGACCCTGCGCGGCGGCGGATCGCCGTCGCCTTCACCACCACCCAGGCGGTCCGGCACGACGGCAGGTCCTCCGGCTACCGCAACGAGGTGCTCAGCCTGCGCCTCGGCGAGGCCGTCGGCTCCTGCGCCGTCGAGCCGGGCACGCTGCCCGCCGCCGCGCTGGCCGACTGCGCGGGCGCCACCGTCGCCGAGCTCCTCGGGCACCCGCTCGCCCCGGTCCGGGTGGCGGCCCTGGACGCCCTGCTGATGACGGCCCGCCCGCACACCCCCGCCAACGGCGCCCGCCCGTACCCGCTGGCGGCCGGCGGTTCGCTCGCCAAGTCCCGGGCCCGGGCCCGCGCGGTGGTCGAACTGCTGCCGCTGGAGCACGTCCGGCGGGTGCTGGTGGTCGGCGTGGTCAACTCCCTGCTGGAGCGGCTGCGCGAGCGCGGCGTCGACCACCTGCCGTGCGACCTCAAGGGCGGCACCACCGAGTGGGGCGAACCCGTCCGCACCGACGCCGCCCCGCTGTTGGCCCGCTGCGACGCGCTGCTGGTCTCCGGCATGACGCTCGGCAACGGCACCTTCGCCGGTTTCCTGGAGCACGCCCGGGCGACCGGCAAGCCGCTGGTGGTGTTCGCCCAGACCGGCAGCGCCGTCCTGCCGCACTTCCTGGGGCACGGGGTGAGCGGGGTGTCCGCCGAGCCGTACCCGTTCTTCTGGCTGGACGGCGGCCCGGGCGTCATCCACCGCTACGGCGGTGCCCGGTGACCGTGCCCACCCTGGCGCACCCCGCCAACCCCGACCTGCTGCCGCTGCTCGGCCGCACTCCCCTGGCCCGCATCCGCACCCCGCTGCCCGCACCGCACCCGGGCTTCTGGGCCAAGCTGGAGTGCCTGGGCGCGGGCGGGATGAAGGCCCGCTCGGCGGTGGCGATGCTGCGCGGCGCCCACGCCCGCAGCGAACTGCGGCCCGGCGCGACGGTGGTGGAGTCCACCTCCGGCACCCTCGGCGTCGGTCTCGCCTTCGCCGGGCAGGCGCTGGGCCACCCCGTCGTCCTGGTGGGCGACGCCGAACTGGAGCCTTCCATGCGGCAGTTGCTGCGCTCGTACGGGGCGGAGCTGGAGATCGTCGACCGGCCCGCCGAGACCGGCGGCTGGCAGGCGGCCCGGCTGGCCAGGCTCCGCGAGGTGCTCGACCGGCTGCCCGGCGCGTACTGGCCGGACCAGTACAACAACCCCGACAACGCGGCCGGCTACCACGCGATGGCCCGGGAACTCATCGGCGAACTGCCCGAGTTGGACGTCCTGGTGTGCAGCGTCGGCACCGGCGGCCACAGCGCGGGCCTGGTCGAACCGCTGCGCCGCCGCTGGCCGCGGCTGCGGGTGATCGGCGTGGACTCGGTCGGCTCGGCGATCTTCGGCCAGCCCGCCCGCACCCGCCTGATGCGCGGGCTGGGCAGCAGCATCCATCCGCGCAACGTCGCCTACGACGCCTTCGACGAGGTGCACTGGGTCGGCCCGGCGGAGGCGGTCGACGCCTGCCGCCGGCTCGCCAGGAGCTGCTTCGTCAGCGGCGGTTGGAGCACCGGCGCGGTCGCCCTGGTCGCCGCCTGGGCGGCCCGCGCCCCGGGCGGCGCGGCCGTGGCCACCGTCTTCCCGGACGGGCCGCACCGCTACCTCGGCACCATCTACGACGACGCCTACTGCCGCGCCCACGGCCTCGACCCCGACCGGGCGCACACGGCCGCCGACCCGGCCGAGATACCGCACCCCGGGGCGGTCGAGGCCACCGGCTGGACCCGCTGCCGCACCGTGGCCGACCCGCTGGCGGTGCGGACGTGATCGTCGAGACCCGGACCGCACGGCTGCGCCTCACCGAGCCGCTGCGGATCTCCCGCTCGGTGATGGCGGCGCGCGACGCCGTCGTCCTCACCGTCCGGCACGGCGGGCTCAGCGGCTCGGGCGAGGCCGTCAGCAGCGAGCACCTCGGCCTGCCCGTCGAACTGATCCACCGTCAGTTCTTTTCCGTTCAACGGAAGTTGGAGTCGGCAGCGAACCCGGAGGACGCGTTCGACCGACTCCGGTCCGGTTCCTCCGACAGCCTTGTCCCCGGCCTGGCACCCGGTGTGGTGGCGGCCGTGGAGGCCGCCCTGCTCGACCTGGTCGGCAAGCGGGCCGGTCTTCCGGCGCACCAGTTGCTCGGTGCCCCGGCGGTGCCGGCCGCCACCACCGCCCGCACCATCGGCATCACGCCGCCGGCCGGGGCCGCCGCGCTGGCCGCCCGCCTGGCCGCGGCCGGGTTCACCGTGCTGAAGGTCAAGGCGGGCTCCGCCGACCCGGCCGAGGACCTGGCCCGGGTCGAGGCCGTCCGGATCGGCGCCCCCGGCGCCCGGCTGCTGCTCGACCCGAACGGGGCCTGGACGGTGGAGGCCGCGCGGACGCTGATACCCAGGTTCGCGGACCTCGGGGTCGAGGCGGTCGAGCAGCCGATCCCGCCCGGCACCCCCGACGCGCTGGCCGACCTCGCCCAGTCCTCCCCGCTGCCGGTGATCGCGGACGAGGACGCCGTCTCCTTCCGCGACGCGGTCCGGCTGGCCGGCCGGGTGCACGGGGTGAACGTCAAGCTGGCCAAGTGCGGCGGCCCGTCCGTCGCCCTGCGGATCTGCGCGGCGCTGCGCGGCACCGGCACGGACGTCATGCTCGGCTGCCTGACGGCCAGTTCGCTCGGCATCGCGCCCGCCGTCCACCTGGTCGACCGGGCCCGCTGGGTCGACCTCGACGGCCACCTGCTGCTCGCCCACGACCCCTGGCAGGGCATCGGCGGCGCGGACGGCACGGTCCGCCCGTCCGACCGGGCCGGACTCGGCGTCCACCGCGTGCCCGACCCGACGCCCGATCCGGGGACCGACCCGGCGACCGACCCGGCGACCGACGCGAGGCCCGGCGCGAGGCCCGACGCGGGGTCCAGGGCATGAGGACGCTGCGCGCCGTGCGGTCCTTCCCGCTCTCCGTCCAGCTGCTGCTGGTCAACCAACTGGGCGTCAACACCGGCTTCTACCTGCTGGTTCCGTACCTGGCCGGCCACCTCGGGCAGGACCTCGGCCTGTCGGCGGTGGCCGTCGGCGTGGTCCTCGGGGTGCGCAACCTCAGCCAGCAGGGCCTGTTCGTGATCGGCGGTTCGGCCGCCGACCGGCTCGGCGCGCGCGGCGTCATCATCGCCGGCTGCGCCCTGCGCACCGTCGGGTTCGCGCTGTTCGCGCTGGGCGACGGCCTCGCCGTGCTGATCGCCGCCTCGGTGCTCAGCGGGCTCGCCGGGGCGCTGTTCAACCCGGCCGTCCGGGCGTACCTCGCCCGGGAGGCGGCGGACCGCAGGGCGGAGGCGTTCGCCCTGTTCGGCGTCTTCGCCACCACCGGCGCGCTGCTCGGTCCGCTGCTCGGCGGCGCGCTGCTGCCGGTCGGCTTCCGGGCCACCGCGCTCGTGGCGGCCGGTGTCTTCGCGCTGCTGACGGCGGCCCAGGCGCTGGCGCTGCCCGCCCGTCCCGTGCCGCGGGTCCGCAGCGCGGTCCTCGGCGACTGGCGGGAGGTGGTGACGGACCGCCGGTTCGTGCTGTTCGCCCTCGCCCTGGTCGGCCCGTACGTGCTGGAGAGCCAGCTCTACCTGCTGCTGCCGGACGCGGCCCGCCGCGCGACCGGCCGGGACGGGGCGGCGAGCCTGCTGTTCCTCACCAGCACCCTCGCCAACCTGGCCCTGCAGCTGCGGATCACCCGCGGGCTGGCGGTGCGCGGCGACCCGGGCCGCTGGATCGCCGTCGGCGTGCTGGTGGCCGGGCTGGCGTTCCTGCCGCCGCTCGCCGTCGACGGCCTGCCCGGGCTCCTGCTCACGGCGCTGCTGCTGCAGGTCGGCCTGATGGTGTGCCAGCCATTCGTGCTGGAGCTGGTTCCCGCCTTCGGCCGGGCCGGACTGACCGGCACCTACTACGGCGTGTTCTACCTGGCCTCGGGCCTGGCCGCGGCCGTCGGCAACGCGGCGGTGGGCTGGGCGATGGGGGCCGGGGGCCGGACGCCGTGGCTGCTGTGCGGCGCGCTCGGCCTGCTGTCCGCGGGGGCCGTCGCACTGCTCCGGCGCTCCCGGCTGCTCCCCGGACCGGCCGCCCCCGAACCCGCCGCACCTGCTGCCCCTGCTGCCCCTGCTGCCCCTGCCACCCCTGCCCGCACCGAACCCAGAGAACCGAGTGGAACGCGATGAACGAGGCGACGAACGGCGGCAACCTGCTGACCGACACCCCCGAACTGTACGAACTGCGCTTCCCCGACCCCGACCGGCTGGCCGCCCGCTGGGCCGAGTCCGTGCTGCGCGCCCACGGCGCCGGGCCGCGCGTCCTCGACGTCGGCTGCGGCACCGGGCGGGACGCCGCCTGGCTGCACACCGCGGCCGGGCGCCGGGTGACCGGCATCGACAGCTCCGCGGCGATGGTCGCCCACGCCGCCGCGCGCCATCCCGGACCGGAGTACCTGCGCGCGGACATGCGGGACTTCGACCTCGGCCGCCGCTTCGACGCGGCGATCTGCCTGGACAGCGCCCTGCTGTACTGCCACACCAACGACGACCTGGACGCCTTCCTGGCCCGCTGCCGCCGCCACCTCGTCCCCGGCGGCCTGCTGGTCGCCGAGCTGCGCAACGGCGCGTACTTCCTCGGCCGCACCGACCTGCTGGACGCCCCGCGCACCGACACCGTCACCCGGGGCGGCGTCACCCACACCTCCCGCACCGTGCTGCGGATCGACCGCGGCGCCCAACTGCTGCGCCGGACCCGGACCTGGAGCGCCGACGACGGCTCGCCGCCGGTCGAGCAGCACTCCGCCTGGCGGCTGCTGTTCCCGCAGGAGCTGCGCCACTTCCTCGCCGCCCACGGCTTCGAGGTCCTCGCCCTGTACGACCGGCCCGGCCCGCGCACCGAGCCCGCCTGGTCGGAGGGCGACCCGCCGGCCGGAAGCGTCGACGCCGACCGCCTCCACCTGATCGCCCGACTCACCGAAACGAGCACCCCGTGAACCCGTTCCCGCGCCGGCGGTTCCTGCTGGCCACCGGCGGCACCGCCCTCGCCCTGACCGCCGCCGGCTGCTCCGGCGGCCGGACGGACCCGGCCCCGGGCTCCGCCGATGACGCCGCCCCGGTCCGGGGCGGCCGGCTGCGCGCCGTCTTCGCCGGCGGCGGCGCCAACGAGACCCTCGACCCGCACCTGGTCAACCTGTTCGTCGACGCGGCCCGCGCCAAGGCCCTGTTCGACAAGCTCGCCGACTTCGGCCCGGACCTGGCCGCCGTCCCCCGGCTGGCGGAGAGCTGGGAGCCCAACGCCGCCCTCGACACCTGGACGGTCCGGCTCCGCGCGGCCGCCTTCCACGACGGCCGTCCGGTCACCGCGGCGGACGTCCTGTTCAGCTACCGCCGGATCGCCGACCCCAAGCGGGCCTTCCGCGCCCGGGCCTCGCTGGAACCGATCGACCTGGCCGCCAGCCGCGCCGTGGACCCGGCCACCGTGGAGTTCCGGCTCAAGCGCCCGTACGCCGAGTTCCCGAACGTGCTGGCCGCGTTCGGCGCCTACGTCGTCCCCGACGGCACCGAGGAGTTCGCCGCGCCGGTCGGCTCCGGGCCGTTCCGCTTCGTCTCCTTCCGGCCCGGCCGCTCGCTGCTGCTGGCGCGGCACCCCGGCCACTGGGACGGCGCACCGCACCTGGACGAGCTGGAGTTCCTGGTCGCCGACGAGGAGTCGGCCCGGGTGAGCGCGCTGCTCGGCGGACAGGCCGAGTACGCCCACGAGTTGAGCCCTGCCACCGCCCGCGCCCACGAGGGTCGGGGAAGGATCGCGGTGGTCCGGCTCCGCCACAGCGCCATGCAGGGCTTCGTGATGAAGACCGACCGGCCGCCGTTCGACGACAGCCGGGTGCGCCGGGCGTTCTTCCTGATCGCCGACCGCCGGGAGCTGGTCGACGGGGCGCTCTCCGGCGCGGGCGAGATCGGCAACGACCTGTTCGGCAAGGGCTGCCAGTACTACCCGGCGGACCTGCCGCAGCGCACCCAGGACCTGGACCGGGCGCGGGCGCTGCTGCGCGAGGCGGGCGCCGAGAACCTCCGGGTCACCCTGAACACCTCCCCCGTCGCCGCCGGGTTCGTCGAGGCCGCCGGCATCTTCAAGGAGCAGGCCGCCAAGGCGGGTGTCACGGTCGAGGTCGAGGTCGGCAACAAGGACACCTACTGGAAGGACATCCTGGACGGCGGCACCTTCGCCTCCTACCGCTCCGGCGCGATGCCGATCGAGTCGCACCTCTCGCAGCGGCTGCTGACCGGGTCCACCACCAACGCGTCGCACTGGCGGCGGCCCGACTTCGACGAGCTGTACGCGCAGGCCCAGGCGACCCGCGACCCGGCCGCCCGCACCGCGCTGTACGGGCGGATGCAGCGCCGCCTGTACGACGAGGGCGGCTTCCTGGTCTGGGGTTTCGCCGACTGGATCGTCGCCACCGCGCCCCGGGTGCGCGGGGTGGCCCGGGACGCCCCGGCGAACACCCTGGACTGGGCCAGGTTCGACCGGCTGTGGCTGGCGTGAGCGCGCCGCTGCGGTCCTGGGCGGGCCGCCGACTGCTGCTGGGGGTGGGGCAGTTGGCGGCGGTGCCCGCGCTGGTCTTCGTCCTCACCGAGGCGCTGCCGGGCGACGCCGCGGACGCGCGCGCGGGCGACGACCCCGATCCGCGGCGGATCGCCGTGCTCCGGGCGGCCATGCACCTGGACCGGCCCGCCGGGCAGCGGTTCCTGGGCTGGTTCGGCGGTCTGCTGCGCGGCGACCTCGGGGTGTCCTCGGTCAGCGGCCGCCCGGTGGCGGCCCAGCTGGCCGACGGCCTCGCGCCGACGCTGCTGCTCGCCGGGCTCACCCTCACCCTCCTGGTACCGCTGTCGCTGCTGCTCGGCGTGCTGGCCGCCGGCCGGGAGGGCGGGCCGCTGGACCGGCTGATCGGCTCCGCCACCCTCGCGGTGCACGCGGTCCCGGAGTTCGCCCTCGGCGTGCTGCTGGTCGGCGTGTTCGCGCTGCGGCTCGGCTGGCTGCCGCCGACCGCCCTCGGCGGGGTGGGGCGGCAACCGGCTGTCCTGGTGCTGCCGGTCCTCGTGCTGGTGGCCCGCCCGGTCTGCTCGATCAGCCGACTGGTCCGGGCGGGCATGCTGGCGGCGCTGGCGGCGCCGTACGTGGCGCAGGCCCGCCGGTACGGGGTCTCCGAGCGGCGGATCCGCTGGGCGCACGCGCTGCCGAACGCGCTCGCCCCCGCCGCCCAGCAACTCGCCCGCACCTGCGACTGGTTGCTGTGCGGGGTGGTCGTGGTGGAGGCGCTGTTCGTGCTCCCGGGGCTGGGCACCGTCCTGCTGGACGCCGTCGCCGCCCGGGACGTGCCGGTGGTGCAGGGGCTGGCCGTGGTCTTCGGTGTCGCCACCGTCGGGCTGAACCTCGCCGCCGACCTCGCCACCCGCCGCCTGGCGCCGCGTGCGGAGGCCGCGGCGTGAGGGGGCGCTTCCTGCTGGGCGGCGTGCTGGTCGCCGTCCCGCTGCTGCTGGCGCTGGCCGGGCCGTGGTGGGCGGGTGCGGCCGGGCCGCGCGGGGTGTCGTTCCTGCCGGGCCAGGGCCACCTGCTGGGGACCGACTTCACCGGCCGGGACGTCTGGCGGCAGGTGCTGCTGGGCGGGCGCCCGGTGGTCCTGGTCGCACTGGCGGCGACCGCGCTGACCTATGCCGTCGCCCTGCCGCTCGGGCTGGCCGCCGCGCTGACCCGCCGGGGTTGGCTGGAGGAGCTGCTGATGCGGCCGCTGGACGTGCTGATCGCGGTGCCCTCGCTCGTCCTGGTGCTGATCTGCGCCACCGTGCTGTCGCCCGGCCCGGCCGGGCTGGGCGCGGTCGTGGCGCTGGCCGCCGTCCCGGACGCCGCCCGGGTGGTGCACGCGGGCGCCGTCGGGATCGCCGCCGGGCCGGCCGTCGAGGCGCTGCGGATGAGCGGCGAGTCCTGGGTCCGGATCGCCCTCGGCCACACCGTGCGCGCGATGCGCCGGACGCTGGCCGCCGACGCGGGCACCCGCCTGGTCGGTGCGCTGTACCTGGTCAGCACGGCCGCCTTCCTCGGGGTCGGCGTGCGGCCCGACGCGGCCGACTGGGCGGTGATGGTGGACCGCAACCGGCCCGGCCTGGACCTCCAGCCGCTGGCCGTCCTGGTGCCCGCCCTGCTGATCGCCGCCCTCGCCACGGGCACCAACCTGCTGCTGGACGCCGCCCTGCAACGGGGCGGGAGAGGAGGACCGCGATGAACCGCTCCCTGGTCGAGGTGGAGGACCTGCGGGTCGAGGTCGCGGGCCGCGCCCTGCTGGACGGGGTAGGCCTGCGCGTGCACCCGGGCCGGGTGACGGCCCTGCTGGGCGCCTCGGGCAGCGGGAAGACCACCACCGCCCGCGCGCTGCTCGGCGAGTACCCGGACGGGGCCCGCGTCACCGGCCGGGTGACGGTGCCCGCCGGGGCGGTCGGCTTCGTCCCGCAGCAGCCGGCCGCCGTACTGAACCCCGCCCGCCGGGTGGGCGCCCTGCTGCGCGACCTCGCCCGTCTGCGTGGCGGCGGCCTGCCCGAGGTGCGCCGGGCGCTGGCCCGCGCCCAGCTCGACGACCCGGACGAGGTCCTGCGCAGGTTCCCGCACCAGCTGTCGGGCGGCCAGCAGCAGCGCGTCGTACTGGCCCAGGCCCTGCTGCTCGGCGCCCGGGTGCTGGTCGCCGACGAGCCGACGACCGGTCAGGACGCGCTGACGAAGCGTCGCCTGGTGGCCGAGCTCGCCGCCCTGGTCCGGCAGGGCCTCGGCCTGCTGCTGCTCAGTCACGACCTGGAGGTGGTGCGGGAGTTGGCCGACGAGGTGGTGCTGCTGCGGGACGGCGGGGTGGTCGCGGCCGGACCGGCCGAACAGGTCCTGGCCGCGCTGGACGACGGCCCGCCCCGCGTCCCGGCCGCCGCGCCGCCGCGCCCGGTCCCCGCCCGGGTGCCCCCTGCCCTCCCCGTCCTCACCGTCCGGGCGCTGGATGCCGTCCACCCGGGCGGGGTCCGGGCGCTGCACGGGGTCGGCCTGGAGGTCGGGCCCGGGGAGTGCCTGGCCCTGCTGGGCCGCTCGGGCAGCGGGAAGACCACGCTGGGCCGCTGCGTCGCGGGCCTGCACGACCGCTACCGGGGTTCGGTCGCGCTCGACGGCCGGCCGCTGGCCCGCAGCCTCCGCGACCGCTCGCGGGACGAACTCGCCGCCGTGCAGTACGTGTTCCAGGACGCCCGGGCTTCCTTCGACGAGCACCGGCCGGTCCTCGACCAGGTCGCCCGCCCCGCCGTCCGCCTGCGCGGGGCCGGCCGCGCCGAGGCCGCGCACACCGCCCGGCGACTGCTGGCGGAGCTCGGCCTCCCCTCCTCCGCGGCCGCCCGCCGGCCCGCCGAGCTGTCCGGCGGGGAGCTCCAACGCGCCGCCCTGGCACGGGCGTTGGCGGCCTCGCCGCAGGTACTGGTGTGCGACGAGACCACCTCGGGCCTGGACGCGCGGACGCGCCACGAGGTCCTGGAGGTCCTCGTGGCGCTGCGCGAACGGGCCGGTCTGGCGCTGCTCCTGATCACCCACGACCTGGATGCGGCCCGTGCCCTGGCGGATCGTGCCGCGGTGCTGGACGGCGGCCGGGTCGTCGGGGCGGGGAGCGCCGCGCGGGTGCTCCGCCGGGGCGCGGTCGGCGCAGCAGGGTAGCGGCGTAGCAGGCCGCGGCGACCGCCATGACGGCGAAGCTGGGCGGGAGCCGGGGTGCGGCGACGCTGAGCGCGAGTCCGGCCCAGGTCTCCAGCACGGCGAGGGCGGCGGACAGCGCGAGCGCCCGGTGCGGCCGGTCGGTGAGCCGGGCCGCCGTTCCGGCGGGGGCGGCGAGCAGGCCGAGCAGCAGCAGCGAGCCGACGGCCTGGGTGGCCTCGGCGGCGCAGGCGCCGACCAGGGCGAGGAAGCCGAGTCCGAGCGCGCCGGTGGGCACGCCCCGGGCCGCGGCGACGGCTTCGTCCAGGGTGGCGAACAGCAGCGGGCGGGCGATCAGCAGCACGGCGGCGGCCACCGCGGCGGCGATCAGGACGGCCAGGGCGGTCTGCCGGGTGTTCAGCCCGTAGATCGATCCGAACAGCACGCCGACGCCGGTGTTGCCCCCGGTGCTCGGGCGGTGGGTGGTGGCGAGGGTGAGGAAGAAGGTGCCGAGGCCGAGGATCCAGGAGAACAGGGTGCCGATCACCACGTCGTCGGGCCTGCCGCGCCGCCCGAGCGCGCCCAGCAGCAGGGCGACCGCGACGGTGGCGGCGAACAGCCCGAGCCGCAGGTCGTAGCCGCCGGCCAGGGCGGCCATCGCGCCGGTGAAGGCGACGTGGCCGAGGGTGTCGCCGGTGAAGGTCTGGGCGCGCAGCACGAGGAAGTGGCCGACCAGTCCGGAGGCGAGGGCGATCGCCGTCCCGGCCAGCAGGGCGTGCTGGAAGAAGACCTGGTGGAACGCGGTGGTCATGCCGGTGCTCCGGGGGGCGGTGGGACGCGCACCCGTCCGAGGACGGCGCGGGCGAGGTGGGCGAGCAGGTAGCCGGCGAAGGCGAAGCTGGTCACGAAGAAGCCGAGCGGGTAGGGCCGGTAGTAGGCGGCGACCAGTCCGAGCCAGCAGGCGGCGAGGCCGATCGCCACGCCGAGCAGCAGTCCGAGGGCGGGCCGGGCGGTGAGCTGCCGGGCGGTGGCGGCGGGCATCACCAGCAGGGCGAAGACCAGCAGGCTGCCGGTGATCTGGCTCGCCTCGGCGGCCGCCGCCCCGAGCAGGAGCAGGAATCCGGCGCCCAGCAGCCGTACCGGCACGCCGCGGGCCGCCGCCACCTCGGGGTCGAGCGAGGCGAACAGCAGCGGCCGGCCGACGGCAGCGAGCACCGCCAGGACGGCGGTGCCGACGGCGGCGAGAACGGCGACCTGCCCGTCCGTGATGCCGAGGAAGGTGCCGAACAGCAGGGCCTGGGGGCCGCCGAGCAGTCCCTTGTACAGCGTCACGAACAGGAAGCCGCAGGCGAGGGCAAAAGCCTGCACGGTGCCGGTCGCGGCGGACTCCTCGGCGGCTGCGGACCCGGTGGCGCCGGAGCGGTCCCGGTCGCGCAGGACGGCGATCACCAGCGCGCCGGCCAGGCAGGCGCCGAGGTAGCCGGCGGCGGTGGAGACGCCGAGCAGGGTGGCGAGGGCGGCGCCGGGGAAGGCGACGACCGACAGGGTGTGGCCGGCGAAGGTCTGCCGGCGCAGCACCATGAACCAGCCGACCGCGCCCGCGACGACGGGGACGACGGTGCCGGCCCGGAACGCGTTGACCATGAACGGGTAGGACCACATCTCCCGGAGGTCGGCGAGCAGGTTCCAGGAGAAGACGGGCTGGGCGGTGTCGGCTAGCAGCACGGGTCACCGTTCCCGTCGTCCGCGGGCGCGCCGACCACGGGCGCGCCGACCACGACGGGGCGCCCGTCGGTGGTGGTCAGCACCTCGACGGGGGCGCCGTAGAGGCGGCTGAGGGTGGCGGAGGTGATCACCTCGGCGGGCGGCCCGGCGACGGCCCGGCCCGCGGCGAGGTACACCACCCGGTCGAGGTGGTGCAGGATCGGGTTGACGTCGTGGGCGACCATGACGACGGCGACGCCGTCGGTGCGGCAGATCCGGCCGAGCAGCGCGGCGACGGCGCCCTGGTTGGGCAGGTCGAGGCTGTCGAGCGGCTCGTCCAGCAGCAGCAGCCGGGGGCGGGTGGCCAGCGCCTGGGCGAGCAGCAGGCGTTGCTGCTCGCCGCCGGAGCACTGCCCGATCGGCCGGTGGGCGTAGGCGGTGGCGCCGACCTGTTCGATCACCTCCGCGACGCGTTCGCGCTCGGCGCGGCGGCGGGCCCGGCCCAGCCCGGGCAACGGGACGCCCCAGCGGTGCCCGTCCAGCCCGAGCCGGACGACGTCGAGGCCGCGGACCCGGACGCCGGGGTCGAAGCTGCGGCGCTGCGGCAGGTAGCCGATCTGCCGGCGGGGCGGGACGCGGATCTCGCCCGCGGTGGCGGGGACCGCGCCGAGCAGGGTCTTGACCAGGGTGGACTTGCCGACCCCGTTGGGGCCGAGGATCGCGGTGAACTCCCCGGCCCCGACGGTGAGATCGACGTCCGACCAGAGCGTGCGGCCGCCCACCCGGACGGCCGCGCCGCGCAGTTCCAGGACCGGAGCGGGGGCGGGCGCCGGCGGGGTCGCCGCGGGGTGCTCGGTCGGTGCGGTGCGCTCGGTCGGTGCGGTGCGCTCGGTCGCTGCGGGGTGCTCGGTCGGCGCGGGGTGCTCGATCACCGGAGTGGGCCCGATCGGTGCGGGGGTCACTTGCCGGTCGCCTGCTGCAACGCGGCGGCGATGCCCCGGAGTTCGGCGAGCTGCCAGTCCTGGAAGGCGGCGTCCGCCGGGTCGGGGGTCTCGGTGACGGTGGCGACCGGGATGCCCTGGGCCTTGGCGGCCTCGACCTGGGCCTTGATGTCCGGGGTGTCGTTCTGGCTGTTGTAGACGTAGATCTTGATCTGCTTGGACCTGATCTGCTCGTCGGCGCCCGCCTTGTCGGCGGCGGTCGGGTCGGTGCCCTCGCTGACCGCGTCGAGCAGGCCCTCGGGGGTGAGCAGCTTGAGGCCGAGTCCTTCGGCGAGCGGGGTGACGATCGACTCGGAGGCGCCGATCGGGGTCCCGGCGTAGCTGGCCTTGATCCGGGCGACCAGTTGGTCGTACGGGGCGAGGGCGGTGCCCAGGAAGGCTGCCTTCCGCTGCTCGAAGTAGGCGGCGTCGGCCGGGTCGAGCTGCTGGTAGTCGGCGGTGATCCGGTCGACCACCCGGTGGACGCTGTCCGGGGAGTACCACTGGTGCGGGTTGCCGCCCTCCTTGACGCCGACCAGGTCCCCGACCTTGAGCGCCGTGCGGCCGGGGGCCGGGTTGGCGGCTATCAGCTTGTCGGACCAGGCGTCGTAGCCGATCCCGTTGGTGATGACGTACTGGGCGCCGGCGACGGTGCGGCCGTCGGCGGCGGTCGGCTCGTAGTCGTGCGGGTCGGCGTCCGGGTTGCTGATGATGTTCGTCACCTTGGCGTGCTCGCCGCCGAGTTGGGTGGCGATCGAGCCCCAGAAGCTCTCCGCGGCGGCGACCCGGACGACCTTCCCGGAGCCGAGGCCGGGGCCGGCGGCGGCGCCGCTCGCCCCGGTGGACGGGGCCGTTGCGGCGGGCGAGGTGGAGCAGGCCGTCGCAGCGGCGAGCGCCGCCACGGCCATGGCGGCGAGTCTGACGATGCGTGCGGGCACGGTGGAGCGCATGACGAAGGAACTCCTCGCAGGTAGGGGGCTGCCCGATGGGCGACGCACCACACACTAGTTGGCAACGGTTTTCATATCCACCCAGCTCGGGAAAGACATGAAAACCATTGCCGACTCTTGACCGACCCCCGCCGCCGGTCCGGCGCGGCGGTCCGCCCCGGGAGCCCTCACCCCGGGCAACCCACCTATGCCGTAAGGCAATTGATGAACAAAGCCCGGTAAAGGCTTCCGACGGCGCCTTGGCTCCGCGACGACCTGTCAGTAACGTCGGGGCCGCGATCGACGGCAGGACCGTCCCGCCGGGAGCTTCCGCATGTCATGAGCGCGACACTCCCCCGCAGATCGCCGACTCCCGTACAGCGCAAGCACCTCCCGTACAGCGCGAGCACTTCCCGTACAGCGCGAGCACCTCCCGGTCCGCGGCCATCAGCCGGGACCGGCCGGCACACGCCGAGATCCGTCAGCACCGGCACGGCCCGCACCGGCGACGACCCCATGCCGGGAGCGGCCGTACCCCCACACCCCCGGAGGGTCGACCCTTGCGTTTCCACTCCTTCGACGGCGCCCGCCCGCCCAGGCACCGCAGACTCCTGGCGGCGCTCCCCGCCCTGGCCATGGCGGCAGCCGGCCTGCTCGCCGTCTCCGCGCCCACCGCCGGCGCGCACGGCGACGCGCACTCCACCGGCGTCACCACCAAGCGGCTGTGCGCGGCGCCCAGCCACCCGGGCGAGATGGCCTGCCTGGCGCTCGCCCGCACCGACGTCGTCCAGCAGCACAGCCTGGCCCCGAACCTCACCCCGTCGGGGTACGGCCCGAGCGACCTCGCCTCCGCGTACAGCCTGCCGAGCTCCGGCGGCTCCGGCGCCACCGTCGCCATCGTCGACGCCCAGGACGACCCCAACGCCGAGTCCGACCTGGCGGCCTACCGCTCCCAGTACGGCCTGCCGGCCTGCACCACGGCCAACGGCTGCTTCAAGAAGGTCGACCAGCGCGGCGGCGGCTCCTACCCGACCGCCGACAGCGGCTGGGCGGGCGAGATCTCGCTCGACGTCGACATGGTCAGCGCGGTCTGCCCGAACTGCCACATCCTGCTGGTCGAGGCCGACAGCGCGTCCATGGCCGACCTCGGCGCGGCCGTCAACGAGGCCGTCGCCCTGGGCGCCAAGTACGTCTCCAACAGCTACGGCGGCTCCGAGGACTCCACCGACACCGCCTCGGACAGCAGCTACTTCAACCACCCCGGCGTCGCCATCACCGTCTCCTCCGGCGACTCCGGCTACGGCGTGGAGTACCCCGCCGCCTCCCAGTACGTGACCGCCGTCGGCGGCACCACGCTCAACCGCGCCTCCACCGCCCGCGGCTGGACCGAGAAGGTCTGGGGCACCTCCTCCGGCGGCAACGGCGCCGGCTCCGGCTGCTCCGGGTACGACCCCAAGCCGAGCTGGCAGAAGGACACCGGCTGCGCCAAGCGCACCGTCGCGGACGTCTCCGCGGTCGCCGACCCGGCCACCGGCGTCGCCGTCTACCAGACCTACGGCGGCTCCGGCTGGAACGTCTACGGCGGCACCAGCGCCTCCGCCCCGATCATCGCCGCCGTCTACGCGCTGGCCGGCACCCCCGCCGCCGGCACCCTCCCGGCCTCCTACCCGTACGCCCGCACCGGCTCGCTGAACGACGTCACCTCCGGCGCCAACGGCAGCTGCTCACCGTCCTACCTGTGCGCCGCGGGCAGCGGCTACGACGGCCCGACCGGTCTCGGCACGCCCAACGGCACCGCGGCCTTCACCGGCGGCACCACCACCGGGAACACCGTGACGGTCAGCAACCCGGGCAACCAGTCCACCGCCCAGGGCTCCGCGGTCAGCCTGCAGATCCACGCCACCGACTCCGCCTCCGGCCAGACCCTCTCCTACTCCGCGAGCGGCCTGCCCGCCGGACTGTCCGTCAACTCCGCCACCGGCCTGATCACCGGCACCGCGACCGCCGCCGGCAGCTCCACCGCCACGGTGACCGCCACCGACACCACCGGTGCCGCCGGCTCCACCTCCTTCACCTGGACGGTGACCGGCACCGGCGGCGGCTGCACCGCGACCCAGCTGCTCGGCAACCCGGGCTTCGAGACCGGCAGCGCCGCCCCGTGGTCCGCCAGCTCCGGCGTGATCGACAACTCCAGTGGTGAGGCCGCCCACTCCGGCAGCTGGAAGTCCTGGCTGAACGGCTACGGCTCCGCGCACACCGACACCCTCTCCCAGACGGTGACCGTCCCGGCCGGCTGCCGCGCCACCCTCGGCTTCTACCTCCACGTCGACACCGCCGAGACCACCACTTCCACCGCCTACGACAAGCTCACCGTCAAGGCCGGCTCCACCACCCTCGCCACCTTCAGCAACCTCAACGCGGCCGCCGGCTACACGCTGCGCAGCTACGACCTCTCCTCCTTCGCCGGCCAGACCGTCACCCTGACCTTCACCGGCACCGAGGACTCCTCGCTCCAGACCAGCTTCGTCATCGACGACACCGCCCTCAACGTCTCCTGACCTCCCCCACCCACCCGGGGCCGCGGCGCCTGCGCCGCGGCCCTGTCCATTGCCGTCCGACGGCCGCCGGGGGCGGATTCGTTCGGCGACGCACGGCATATCATCCGACCGGCAGTATCGAAGCTGCGCGGGCGGGGAGGCCACCGGCATGACGCACACCCTGGAAGCACTCGACGGACTCGACGGACTCGACGGACTCGACGCGTTCTGCGAGCAGGCGCTCGCCGAGCACGGCTGCGCCTCCGTCAGCGTCGCGGTGGTGGACGACGAACGCACCGTCCTGGCCCGCGCGTACGGGCTGGCGGACGTCGCCGCAGGACGGGCCGCGACGCCGGGGACGGTGTACGGGCTGGCGTCGGCGACCAAGCCGTTCACGGCGCTCGCGGTCGGCCTGGCCGCCGACGCCGGGCTGCTGGACCTGGACGCGCCGCTGCCCGGGCGCTACCGCTTCGGCGCGCCGACGGCCCGTCAACTGGCCCGGCACCGGGGCGGGTTCCCGGCGTACTACGACTTCCACTACCCGGAGACCGCCGACGGGGCCCCGCCGGTGGACGTGACCCGGTACGCGGAGCAGGTCCGGGCGCCGGGCGGCGCGTTCGAGTACTCCAACCTGGGCTACCGCGAACTGGGCCTGCTGCTGGAGCGGGTGACGGGCCGTCCGGCGGCCGGGTACCTGCGCGAGCGGATCGCCGGGCCGCTCGGCCTGGACAGCTTCTCGCTCGGGCCGGCGCCCACCGGGGCCGGGCCGGTCGCCACCCGCTACACGGCGGACGGCCGGGCCTACCCGGTGTGCCGCACCAGCCACCCGGTGGCGGGCGCGGGGTGGGCGACGGCCGCCGACCTGGCCCGGTTCGCCCGGCACGGGGCGGGGCTGCTGGCGCCGGACACCGCCGCCGCGCTGTACGACGCGCCGCCGATCCCGGGGCGGCTCGGCTACGGCCTGGGCCGGGTGGTCCAGCGCACCGCGGACGGCGAGGTGATGGCCAGTCACGGCGGCGGCATGGGCGGGGTCGCCGCGATGCTGATCGACCTCCCCGCGCGGGGGCTGTCGGCGGCCGTGCTGGCCAACTCCACGAACAAGGCGGCCCGCGACGCCGTGGTCGGCCGGCTGATGGCGGCGCTGGCCCCCGGGTTCGACACCGCCGCGCACCTCGCCCCGGTGGACGACCCCGCCCTCCCGTTCGCCCTGGCCCCGGGCCGCTGGTCGGGCGCGGTCGCCACCGCCGAGGGGGACGTCCCGCTGCGGCTGGCGGTGCTCGCGGACGGCCGGGTCGAGGTCGCCCTCGCCGGCCACCCGCCGCTGACCGTCCCGGCCGCCGCCGGCGCGCACCGGGACGTCCGCCTCACCGCACCGCTGCAGCTCCCGACCGCCGACGCCCGGCCCAACAGCCCCGCCCTGGGCCTGGAACTGCGCGCCGAGGACGGCGTCCTGACCGGCCGCGCGGTGGCCTTCAAACCCGGCGACCGCACCGGCCTGCTCGGCCCCTACCTGGTCCACTCCTGCACGCTCCGCCCGGCCTGAACCGAACGCGGGCCGGGCTCGGCTGGGGTTCAGTCCTCGAAGGCGACCAGGCGTTCCAGGACCGGTAGCGCCGCGATCAGCAACTCCCGTTCCTGTGGGGTGAGTTCGTCAGTGCGGCGGGTCAGCAGCTCGGAGCGGCGCTGTCGGGTGTCGGCGAGCAGTTCGACGCCCTCCGGGGAGAGTTCGACCAGTGCGGAGCGGCGATCGTCCGGGTCGGGGACCCGGCTGACCAGCCGGGAGGCGACCAGTGGGGCGACGGTGCGGGTCATCGACGGGGCGGCGACCCGTTCCAGGGCGGCGAGTTCGCCGAGCCGGATCGGGCCGTGCTGCTCGATCCGGGCCAGCGCGGAGAGCTGCGCGAAGGTGAACTCCTGCCGGTCGGAGGCTTGCGCGAGCTGGCGGTGCAGCCGCGCGATCACCAGGCGCAGCCGCACCACCTCGGCCGGGTCGAGCCCGCCCCCGGCGCGGTCGGGCCCCTGCTGTTCCACTGTCACCCTCCCGCAACTCCGGGGGCGGCCGGGGCGTTCCCGTCCGCGGCGCCCTTCCCCTCGGCGTCCTTCTCCTCGGCGCCCGCACCGCCCGCACCGCCCGGTGCCGGTTTCCCGTCCCGGCCGCGCAGCAGCGAGGCCGCGGCGGCGACCAGCGACATCGCGATGGCGAGCGAGAAGACCACCATCAGGCCGTCGTGGAACGGGCCGGAGATCAGGTTCGGGAAGAACTCCCGGCCGGTGAGGGTCTGCGCGTCGGCGGCGGGCAGCGTGGAGAGCACGTGCGGGCCGAGCAGTTCGTGGATCGGGTTGTAGCCCAGGAAGGCCGCGAACAGCGTTCCGACGGGCGGGAGTTGGGCCACCGCGTGGGCGTCGGCCGGGGCGACGCCCTGCGCGGTGAGGCCGTCGCTGAGGGTCTGCGGGAGGGAGCCGGCCAGGCCGGCCACCATCAGCGAGAAGAAGACGCCGATCGAGAGCACCATGCCGGCGTTCTGGAAGGTGGCCCGCATCCCGGAGGCCGCACCGCGGTCGGCGGCGGGGACGCTGGACATCACCAGCGCGGTGTTGGGCGCGGCGAACAGGCCGCCGCCGAGGCCGTTGAGGAAGACCAGCAGGGCGAACCAGCCGTACCCGAAGTCGGTGGGCAGCACCAGCAGTCCGGCGAAGGAGGCGGCCATCACCACCAGGCCGCCGGCCGCGAACAGGCGGGCGCCGAACCGGTCGGAGAGGTGTCCGGCGATCGGGCCGGCCGCCAGGAAACCGACGGTGAGCGGGACCAGGTAGATGCCGGCCCACAGCGGGGTCCGCTCGTAGTCGTAGCCGTGCAGCGGCAGCCAGATGCCCTGGAGCCAGACGATCAGCATGAACTGCAGGCCGCCGCGGGCGATCGAGCCGAGCAGGGTGGCCAGGTTGCCGCCCGCGAACACCGGGTCGCGGAACAGGCGCAGCGGGAACATCGGTTCGGCGACCCGGCTCTCGATCACGCAGAACGCGAGCAGCACGGCGGTGCCGCCGATCAGACCGGCCAGCACCCAGGGGTTGGTCCAGCCCATGGTGCGGCCGCCGTAGGGCTGGATGCCGTAGGTGATGGCGGCGAGCAGCGCGGTGAGGCCGACGGCGAAGGTGACGTTCCCCCACCAGTCGATCCGCCCGGGGCGGCGGACGCCGGTCTCGTGCAGCGAGCGGTAGGCCCAGACGGTGCCGATGATCCCGATCGGGACGTTGACCCAGAAGATCGACCGCCAGTTCCACTCGGCGAGCAGGCCGCCCAGCACCAGCCCGACGAACGAACCCGCGATCGCGGCGACCATGTTGACGCCGAGGGCCATGCCGCGCTGCCGGGCCGGGAAGGCGTCGGTGATGATCGCGGCGGAGTTGGCCATCAGCATCGCGCCGCCGACGGCCTGCACCACCCGCCAGCCGATCAGCCAGAGCGCGCCGCCCCCGCCGTCCATCGGGTCGAGCGAGAGCACCACCGAGGTGATGGTGAAGATCAGGAACCCGGCGTTGTAGATCCGCACCCGGCCCCAGATGTCGCCGAGCCGGCCGAGCGTCACCACCAGGACGGCGGTGACCAGCATGTAGCCCATCAGCATCCACAGCAGGTAGCTGACGTTGCCGGGCCGCAGCGGGTCGAGGTGGATGCCGTTGAAGATCGCGGGCAGCGAGATCAGCACGATCGAGGAGTTGATCGTGGCGATCAGCATGCCGAGGGTGGTGTTCGACAGCGCGATCCACTTGTAGCGCGGGTGCTCCGCCCCGACCCACCGCTTCTTCGCACCCGCGTCCACGTCCGTCCGCGCCATCTCCCGCCCGCCCCTCGGAGTCGCCCGACACGATAGTTAGCCGATGTGAACTAAATTACCGCTCCCGGCCGCCCACCACCAGACCCGACCGCCGAGCCCTGGAGTCGTCGCCCATGGACACTGCGAGCCCGCCCCCGAGGCAGATCCGGGCCACCGGCCACACCGACGCGGTGCTGGCGGTGGCGGCGGCGGTGCTCGACGGACGGGAGACCGTCGTCACGGCGAGCGCCGACGGAACGCTCCGCCGCTGGGACGCGGCCACCGGCGCACCGCTCGGCGCACCTCTGACCGGCCACACCGGACCGGTCCACGCCGTCGCCCTGGGCACCCCGTCCGGCCGCCCGGCCGCCCTCTCCGGCGGCTACGACGCGCTGCGGCGCTGGGACTTGGCCACGGGCGAGCAGCTCGGCGAAGCGCTGGTCGACCCGGACCCGGCGGCCGCGACCATCACCCGGGCCACCCGCGCGCAGGACGGCGGATTGCTGGCCGTCACCAGCCCGGGGCACGACGCGGCGCGACCGATGCGGGTCTGGGACGCCGCCACCGGCACACCGATCGGTCGGTTCCCGTACGGCACGGGGAAGCTCGGCCTGGTCGACCGGACCGTGGCGGTGGCCCTGGCCCGGGTGGACGGCCGGACGGTGGTGGTCAGCAGCACCGACGACGCCAAGGTCCGGATCTGGGACGCCACGACCGGCAGGCAGCTCGGAAAACCGCTGGTCGAACGGTACTCGGTGCGCTCCCTCACCACCGCCGACCTCGACGGGCGCCCGCTCGCCCTGCTCGGCTCCGACCACCGGAGCGCGCGACTCCTCGACCTGGCCACCCGCGAACCGCTCGGCGAACCCCTGACCGGCCACTCCTCGCTTCTCTATCCATTTGCGTGTTGTTGCAAAGCCGTGTTGTACCGGAGCCGGTGTTGGTAGCGTGCCGGTACGGGGGGATGAAGAGGCCGGTGGGGAGCCCCTCGACGAGGGTGAGCGGTTGAGGTGGAGGGTCTACTTCCACGCTGCAGATGCCGTCCTGGCCGGTGCACACGATGACCCGGTCGTGTTGCAACACGCGGACGTGCTGGAGAGAGCGGCGGCGAGGCGCCGACGAGAGGGCCAGCCGTTCCTGCTGGATCCGCTCGGTGCACCCGACGTACGGGTGAACCGCTGGTTCGAGAGCGACGACCTGCGCGGGCTGGATCCCGGCACGTGGCGCAAGTACGCCTACGGCCTGGTGCTGTGGCTGAACTTCCTGTGGTCGTACGGCCTCCCGTGGGACGCGGCGGATCCCGACGCCCAGGACGCCTTCAAGGTGTGGCGGACCCAGGACAGCCGCAACCCGCGCACCGTCGCCCCTGGCACCTACGGCGACAACCTGGTGGCGATTCAGCAGTTCTACCTCTGGGCGTCGGCGGAGTACGGCGTCCCCAACCCGGTGCGAGTGCGTCGGGGCCGCGGCCGGCGGTGGGACGGTGCCCCCTCCGAGCGGCCGGTGACGGCGCCGAAGGCGAAGCGCGACCGCGACGTGAAGTGGTTCGACCCCGCCGGCTTCGAGCGGTATCGGGACGTCGGCCTGATGGGCTTCACCCTCGATGGCGATGAGGACTTGAGCTGGCGCGGACGAACGGGCCAGCGCAACGGGGCGTTCGCCGACGACCTCTACGGCACCGGGCTGCGGCTGGAGGAGTGCGCCTCGATCCTGCTTGTCGAGCTGCCGCCGGACGATCCGGGCAGGGGCTTCTACACGTGCCATCTCGCCGAGCAGTGCGCGAAGGGGAATCGCGCCCGCCGGTATTGGATGCCGCGACGGGCTCTGGTCGGGACGCTGAGCTACTGCGAGGGCGAGCGGGCGACCGCGGTTCGGCGGGCTCAGGCAGCGGGCCGCTACGAGCGACTGCCGGGGGCCCGGGTCCTGACCAGGGAGTTGTCCGGGCGCCGGGTGCGGTTGCGATCAGCCGACGGGACTGTGAGCGAGGTGTCGCTGGACTCGCTGACGCCGGCCGCCCGGCGGCTCATCCTGCGGGAGACCGCCGAGGGCCTGGAGCCTGCCGCGCTCTGGCTGAACGAAGACGGCCTGCCGCGGGCGGCGCACGGGTGGCAGCACACCTTCACCGAAGCCAACCAGCGGCTAGCGGACCTCGGCCTGGTGGGTTTCGCCGGCACGACCCACATGCTCCGCCACAGCTTCGCTCTGCGGTGGTATTCGGTGGGCCGACTCCTCTATGACCGCCAGGTCGCGCACCTGACCCCTGACGAACAGCGGGACTTCCGGCACGAGTTCGGCAGCACCTGGGACCTCGTCCAACTGTTGCTCGGACACCTGGACCAGCGCACGACGAAGGAGATCTACCTTGAACCCTTCCAGGCGCTCGAAGTGGAACTGCTGCTGATGCACGCGGAGAACAGCGGCATCCCGGACCTGATGGCGGCGGTCTTCGGCGGCGACCGGCGGGTGCTCGGCGATCCGCTGGCAGTGGCCCGGTGAGCCGCGGACGCCCGGCCCGGATGCCGGACAGCGGCTACGTCCCGCCGCAGCGGCTCATACTCGACGACGAGAAGTGCGTCGTCCGGTTCGTTTCGGAGCAGGACGGAGGCGGCCGTGACTACGACTTTTCGGCGTTCCCGCTGCCCCAGTCGATGCAGGAGGTCTTCGCCCGGGCCTTCGACGCGCACACCGGTCCGTCCGGGCAGGTCAAGGCCCTGGGAGCCGCTGACAACTGCTTTCGAACGCTCGGCTACTTCATCGACATCCTGGCCGTTGAACCGGAGCCTCCGGCCGCTCCGGCCGATCTGCGGCCGCGGCACCTGGACGCCTTCTCGCTGAGGATGGCGTCGCTCGCCAGTAGCGGCATGGCGGTCGGGATCCTGCGCTCGCTCCTGATGAACATCGAGGGGCTGCCGTCGCAGTTCGCTGCCAAGTGCGCCGAGTACGTGCCGCTGCGACGAGACGGGATGAAGTCGCGGGGGAGCTACAGCGCCGGCGAGGAGAAGGCGATCCTGGACGCGGCCCGGTCGGCGGTCCGGTCGGCGGCCAAGCGCATCCGGGAGAACCGTGAGCTGCTGGAGCGGTGGCGGGAGGGCAAGGTTTCCCAGGAGGAGGACCCGGTCGGCTTCGAGTACTGCTCGCTGCTGGACATGGTCGACACCACGGGCGAGCTGCCGCGGAACAAGTACCAGAACGGTCTGGCGAAGTGGGCGGTCCCGCACGGCACGGTGACGAGCCTGTCGACCGCGCTTCACCTGTCGAGGGCCGAGGCCTGCGCGTTCACCGTCCTCCTGGTCCGGCTGACCGGCGAGAACGGGTCGACCATCATCAAGGCGCCGGCCGCACACCACCGGCCGGACGGCGGAGCCGGCCCGGTCGCCAGCGCTCAGGTCGACCTGAGCAAGCCCCGCCGGGGCCGGCGGCGCTACATGACGGCGACCCTGAGCGATCTTCCGAGCTGGGCGGCGGCACCGAAGGACGAAGGCGAGCTGTCTGGACGGGACGAGCTCAACACGACCTTCGGCCTCTACATGCTGGCCTGGGAGCTTACGGCGGCCGCGCGGCGGATCACCGGCAGCAAGCGGCTTCTCGTTTACTGGGTTCCGAAGGCCGGCAGCGGGACCGGCGGCAGGGGCCGGGGTGTCGGCGTCAGCACCAGGAACGCGCCGGGCCGCGGGTTCCGCGAGGAACTCCCAGCCTCGGCCGTCGGGGAGTGGGGCAAGGATCTCAACCTGACGGCGGAGGAGCCCGACGAGGAGGGCAATCCGCTTCGGCTCATCGTGAGTGTCGGCCGGATGCGGGTCACTCACGGGGCCCGGGAGCAGAAGCCGGTCGCCCAGACCGAGCGGACCCTGGCCGATCTCTACCTGCGGCGCGACCAGTCGAGCCTGCGCGACTACCAGAAGCTGGTGGCTGGCGTGCTGGAGGAGGAGGTCATGAAGGCCAAGACCGCCGGGAGCATCCCCCGGATGAGTGAACCGGACCTGGCCGAGGCCGTGAGGAGTCCGGAGGCGGTGGCCAAACGGTTCGGCGTGACCACCGAGATGCTGCGACTGCTGGTGAGCCGGGACGCGGACACGGTGCTGGCCGGCTGCACGGACAACCTGAACAGCCCGCACAGCGAGGCGGGCCAGCCCTGCCGGGCCTCGTTCCTCAAGTGTCTGGACTGCGGTTGCGCGCGGGCGATGCCGCACCATCTGCCGGTCCAGGTGATCGCCCGCGACATGATCGGCGAGCGCCGGACGCAGATGACGGCCCTGCGATGGTCCGAGCAGTTCGCCTTCCCGTTCAACCAGCTGGAAGACCTACTGGGACAGGCGGGCCCGGCAGCGGTCGCGAGGGCCCTGGCGCAGGCCACGGACGCCGACCGTGAACTCGTCCGCCGGCTACTGGATCAGGAGTTGGATCAGCGATGACCACTGAGGAGCTCGCCCGGACGGCGGCGCAATCGGGAGTCCTGCCGGCTGCCGACACCCTGGTGCTGCTGAACAGAAAGCTCAGGCCGGGCACGGTCGAGGCCGAGATGTCGGTGTTCGCCGATGACCGGTGGGACCTGCGGCCTGCGATCTTCGAGGACCACCTCAACGCGGTGAGCTTGAACTTCCTCGCCGTCCCCGCGCAGTTCCGGGACGCCGCCAAGGCCTACATCTGGCTGGAGCTGAACTGCGACGAGGCCCCGCCGGTCCTCCGACGGGCCAGCGTCACCGGCAGGCTGGCCGTCTACACGATGGTTGCCCAGCTGCGGAACCTCCGTGGCCTGCTGGACTGGCTCGACACTCAGGGCTTCGATGCCATCTCCTCCGTCACCTCCAAGGACCTGGATGACTATCTGCAGGCGGTGATCGACTCCGAGCGCACCCATGGCCACCGGTCCGACCTGCTGCAGGCCGTCCGACGGCTGTGGTCGTTCCGCGAGTTCATGCCCGAGGACGGCCGCCTGCCGGCCCGGCCGCCCTGGGGCGGTCGGGACACCCGCGTCCTGCTGGGCGAGCCCCAGCGGGACCGTGAGAACCGCACCCCGCGGATCCAGGAAGCCACGATGTCGATGACTCTGCTCTGGGCGCTGAGGTTCGTGCAGGACTTCGCTGACGACATCCTGGAGGCGATGGAGGAGTTCCGCCCGCTGAGGGGCCTCCAGCCCGGCCGCTACAGTCCAGGCCTCGACCACCGCCGCGTCCGCATCCCCGGGCAGGCAGGGTCGACACCCGAGGTCACCGCCCTGATCGAGAACTTCCGTCGCACTGGACTCAAGCTGCCCGGCCGCAGGGACAAGGCCGGCCAGTGGGAGCCGGACTGGCCCTTCCTCTCCAAGCTGCTGGACATCGCCCCCGACGCCCTGAAGAAGAACCAGAAATACCGGCGGGCGTTCCTCGACTCGGGTATTGCGCTGGCGGACGGGGCCCACCTCGCCGCCCGGCCGAAAGCTCTGCTCGACGGCGAGCCGTGGATGGCCGGGTTCCGCTACGACGAGGTCAAGCGGCTGGCCGGGATGCTCAGCACTGCGTGCTTCATCCTGATCTGCTACCTGACCGGCATGCGTCCGGGGGAGGTGCTCAATCTGCGGCGCGGATGCTCCGGCCGGGACGCGGTGACCGGGCTTTGGCTGATCAACGGTCTCAAGTGGAAAGGGGCAACCGCCGAGGACGGGACCAAGATCCCCGAGGGCCAGGTCCGCGACGAGCCGTGGGGCGCCGTCGAGGTTGTCGCCTTGGCGGTCGGAGTCCTGGAGCGTCTGCACGACGGTGAGCTGCTGTTCCCCGCCTGGACGGTCCAGGACGGCCGCACCTCTCGTGAGGACGAGGCCAGGACCTTCGGGCCGATCAACGCAGACCTCAACCGGTTCGTCGCCTGGGTCAACTCCTACTGCGGGCAAAACGGCCGTGAGGACGTGATCCCCGTCGATCCGCAGAATCTGACCACACGGCGATTCAGGCGGACCCTGGCCTGGTTCATCTGCCGCCGCCCGCGCAGGCTCGTCGCCGCCGCGATTCAGTACGGGCATCTGCGGGTCCAGATCACCCAGGGATACTCCGGGACCTATGCCTCCGGTTTCCCCGACGATCTGGCGTTCGAGCGGTGGCTGGCCCGCCTGGACGAGCTGGACGAGGCGGACCGCAAGCTGAAGGCGGGCGAGCACGCCAGCGGTCCGGCGGCCGATGCGTTCCGCTCCCGGGTGGCCGGCGGGGTGCAGAAGTTCGCGGGACGGGTGATCCGGACCGGTCGGGAGGCCCGGCAGATCCTGGGCAACCCCGCGCTGCAGATCTATCCCGGCAAGGCGATGACCTGCGTGTTCTCCGCCGCGACCGCGCTCTGCGAACTGGAGCCCGGTCTCGACGACACCCGCTACACGCCTGACACCGACGACTGTCGGCCCGGCTGTCGCAACATCGCCCGCACGGAAGAGAACATCGCCGCAGTCCGCTCGGAGGCCGACCAGCTGCGAAGGATCGTCGCTGATGAGGCCAGCCCGCCCCTGCGTCTTGAGCGGGAACGTCGCCGCCTGGCCTACCTGGAGCGAATCGTCGCCGAGCACGAGAACGGACAGCAAGACCTCGGGGAGGACGCGTGACCATGTCGGAGAAGGAGCCTCCGCAGGATTTGTGCGTGAAGCTGCGGGCCGCCGCCGACCGGCTGATCGCCGGCACCCCACTGCACTCCTCGGGCAAGCTGACGATCCTTGACCTCGCGCAGGAAGCGCAGATCAAGCGCTGGGTGCTGACCCACAAATACCCGGCCACGCTCATGGCCAAGTATCAGGCCGAGTTCAAGGCCCTCCAGCAGAAGTCGGAGCCGGTGAAGGCGGCCGAGGACAAGCTGGCCAAGGTCACGGAGGAACTGGCCGAGACCCGGAAGGAGAACCGCAAGCTCCGTGACCTGGTGCTGACCTACGCGGTCATGATCGACCAACTGGCCGTCGAACGAGCTCAGGCCGTCAACGAACGCGACCAGGCGATCGCCGCCAGAGATGCCGCCCTGGCGAACGTCACCCCGATCACCCGGGCGCGTTCCCGCCGGGACGACGAGCGGTGACGGCCGAACCGGGTCAGGCCGCGACGCCGAGCTCACTGCGGATGCGGTGGACGAAGTCGCGCACGGCCGGCTTCCGGCGCCAGGGGCCGAGGGCGGCGTTGAACTCGCGGACGTAGTCCATGGCCCGGCTGGACTGGACGCGCGCGAGGATGTCGACGGCCTGGTTGCCGAGCGCGAGGCCCTGGTCGAGGTCGTCGGCCTGGAGATGGGCGGTTCCGACGATCGCCAGGCGCATCCCGACCGAGCGGGTGAACACCCCGGGCTGCATGGCGGCGGCCTGAGCGTTCCAGGCCAGGGCCTCCTTCGGCTTCTTCAGGTCGCGGAAGACCTCGGCGGCATCCGCCGAGAGCCGGGCGTGGTGATAGAAGTCGATCCAAGCCGGCTCGTCGGCGCGGTCGCGGGCCCGGTCGAGCAACATCTCGGAGGAAGCCAGCGCGGAGGCCGCCGCCTTCGCGTTGTCGTCGCGGGCATGGGCGCGGGCCTCGATGAGCTTGGTGAAGGCCAGCACCCGGGGGGCGGCCTGGCCGTTGGCGCGGGCGAAGGCGCCCTGGGTCATGTCGATGGCCTCGTTGGGGAAGCCCCGCAGGAGGGCCTGCATCGCCATGGTGGTGAGCACATAGCAGCCGAGCTGGACGTCGCCGCCGGCCCGGGCGAGGCGGAGGGCCTGGATGAAGTGGCGCTGGGCGACGTCGTGCTGGCCGACGTCGAAGGCGGTCCAGCCGGCCAGGCGGGACAGTTCGGCAGTCACCGAGAACAGCTCGCGCCCTACCTCGTCGGAGAACGTGCCGGACAGCAGTGGGGCGGCCCGGTGCTGGAGGCAGTCGGTGACGGAGTTCGCCTTCCAGTTGCCGCCGCCATACTTCGAGTCCCAGCGGCGGGCCTCGTCGGCAGCGTCGCGGAGCTCGTCCAGGTCGGCCCGGCCGACGCGGGCGCCGCCGCGGTGGTCGGCGCGGTCGTCGGCCGGGCTCACCAGCCACCGGGTCACCGGGGTCGTGAACGAGGCAACGGCGAAGCTGGATCCGGTGAGGAAGTCGCGGCGGTTCACGGAACTCCAGAACGAAGTGGCGACGCGCACGGCGTCGGCGGGCTCTCGCGGGAAATCCAACCCCACCGCGGCGTCCGGTGTCTCCGCATCCGCCATACCGATATCCGCCAACTGCACGGGGCGGCCGAGCCGTTCGCCGATCGCCTGGGCCAGCAGCTTGGGCACCGGCCAGTCGGGCACCATGCCCCGGCGGCACCAGTTCGCGACCGAGGTATGCGTATATGTGGTGGTCAGCCCGGCCTCTTTGGCCAGCTGGTTCACGCGCAGGGCCAGCGATTTGTGGCTGGCACCCTCGCACTTTTCGATCATCCGGGCCAGCGCGTCGTTCGGCGGCTTGGCCCGGCGGGTGGTCGACGCCACAGCGTCCCCCTCATCCGTTCCGCGCGGCTCTGCGCGGAAGTCGTACTCGACTGGGCACGAGAAGTCGTACGCCCGGCACCTGACGCCGGATCACCGAGGGTATTGCCTCCACCGCTCGCAGTGAACCGCTTTCGCGAGTTGTGAGCCCCCCTGCGAGCCCTGCCCCGACCGGCCGCCAGACGGTTGCCTGGTCTTCCGGGCCTCCGCCGGGACCTGGGGAAACATCCTCCCGGCGGAGGCCACCACCGATTTCACGCTCGGGGGTGACAACCAGATGTGCGGAATCGCAGGACTGGCCGGCGCCGACGCCGTCCGCCACCAGACCACCGTCGCCGCGATGGGGCTCGCTCAGCACCACCGCGGCCCGGACGGCACCCGGCACCTCACCTCGGCAGACGGCCGGGCGGTGCTGTCCATGAACACCCTGCTGATCGTCGACACCGCGGCCCAGCCCGGCCCCTACCTGGACCCGGCCAGCGGCATCGTCCTCACCTTCAACGGCGAGATCTACAACTACCGGCAGGTCGCCGCGGCCTGGGGCATCCAGCTGGAGCCCGGCGAGACCGACGCGCACCTGGTCCTGCGGGCCTGGGCCAAGCTCGGCCCCGGCTGCCTCGCCGGCCTGGACGGCATGTTCGCCCTGGCCGCCTACGACCCGCGCGAGGGCCGGCTGTTCCTCGCCCGGGACCGGCTCGGCGAGAAGCCCCTCTACTGGCGCCTGGACGGCGGCCGACTCGCGTTCGCCTCCGAGGTCACCACCCTGACCGGCTACGGCACCGCCCCGCTGGTCGTCCGTCCGGAGATGCTGAGCATCGAGACGCCGACCGGCGCCGACACCCCGTTCCAGGGCATCCAGCTGCTGCCGCCGGCCGGGCTGCTGGCCTTCGACGTCGCCACCGGCTCGCTGGTCCAGCGGACCTGGTGGCAGCTGGAGGGCCTGGAGCCCTGGCAGGGCGACTACCAGAGCGCGCTCGCCCGGTTCTCGACCCTGCTGGCCGACCGGATCCCGATGCGGGCTCCCGGCACGGACTTCGCGCTGCTGCTGTCGGGCGGGCTGGACTCCTCGGTGCTGGCCTACCTGATGCGGCCGCAGGTCTGCGTCACGGTCCGCTACCCGGGCCAGGACCGCCTGGACGAGTCGGCGACGGCGGCCGTCGTCGCCCGGGACATCGGCGCGGAGCTGGTGGTCATCGAGCCGACCGCCGCCGACTTCGCCCGCACGCTGCCGGAGATCATGCACGCGCTGGACTACCCGATGGGCAACGCGTCCACGTTCTCCGAGCACATGGCCTACCGGGCTGTCGCCGAGCGCGGCATCCGCGTCGTCGTCGGCGGGCTGGGGCCGGACGAGTTCCTGATGGGCTACGTCCGCCACGCGCTCGTCCTCTTCGGGCCGGAGGCGGTGCTGGGCGCCGGGCTGGAGGCCTACCGGCCGCTGGCCTCCAAACTCCTGACCGGGGACGGCGGCCTGCTGGAGCCGGCCGAGGCGATCGTCCGCCTGGTTCTGCGCGGGCAGGACCCGGACGGGCGGCTGCGGGAGCTGGTCGCCGACGCCCTGACGCGGGCCGACGGCGACCTGGCCCGCGGGCTGACGCTGGCGGACCTGGCCACGGCCTGGCGTCCGCTGGTGATGACCTCGGACAAGCTGGCCTCCGCCTTCGCGCTGGAGCGGCGCTCGCCGTTCCTGGCGCGGGACCTGGTCGAGTTCTCCTACCGGCTGCCGGTCGAGCACAAGATCGCCGACCCGGCCGCCGGGAAGCGGATCCTGCGGGACGCGGCGAAGGCCCTCGGCCTGCCCCCGGAGGTCTGGGGCAGCCGGGACAAGCCCGGCTTCGCGTCCCCGGTTCCGAGCTGGCTGTCCGGTCCGTTGGAGCCCTGGGCGACCGCGCAGATCTCCACCGCTCTCGACCAGGCGCCCGTCTCGCTGAGGCCGCTGCTGGCCGGCGGCCTGAAGCCGGGCGGACGGTTCGACCGCACCCGGATGCAGGCGCTGATGGCCGCGGCCTGGTTCTCCGACCACACGCTGGCCGCTGCGGCATGACGTGCCGTCGGCTCACTACGGTGAGCGCATGGACTCCCAGACTCTCCCCACCGAGCCGTCCGCCGCCGAGCCGCGCGGAGCGGTCGCGATCATCACAAACCGCCGCGGCGAGCTCCTCCTGCACCTGCGCGACGACCTCGACGGCGTGACCTGGCGCGGGCACTGGAGCCTCCTCGGAGGCGGTTGCGACCCGGGCGAGAGCCCGGCCGACGCGATCGTCCGCGAACTCGACGAGGAAGCCGGCCTCGCCGTCGACGGCGGCCTTGCGGAGCTCTTCGAGACCCCGGACGCCCATGGCTCGGGGCAGATCATCACCTTCTTCGCCGCCTCCTGGGACGGCGACGAGACCGCGCTGCCGCTGGCCGAGGGCGTCAAGCTCCAGTTCTTCGCCCCCGAGCACCTGCCCGTTCTGACCATCCCGCCGTTCATCCGCGACGGCATCCATCGCTACCTGGCCGCCCAGTCCGGCACCTGACGCCCCCGTCCTCAAGGGGGGTTGGGGCGCCTGGCCGGGCGGCAAACCCCGCCCCCTTGGAAGGACACCTTCGTGAAGCTCACCGTGATCGGCTGCGGCTACCTCGGCGCGACCCACGCCGCCACGATGGCCGAGCTCGGCCACCAGGTCCTCGGCGTGGACACCGACACCGACAAGGTCGACGCCCTGAACAAGGGCCAGGCCCCGTTTATCGAGCGCGGCCTGGACGACCTGCTCGCCAAGCACACCGCCACCGGACAGCTCCGCTTCACCGCCTCCTACGCGGAGGCCGCCGCCTTCGCCGACGTTCACTTCCTGGGCGTCGGCACCCCGCAGCAGGACGGCAGCGGCGCCTACGACCTCACCCACCTGCACACCGCCGTCCGCCAGCTGGCCCCGCGGCTCGGCGACGGCGCGCTGATCATCGGCAAGTCGACCGTCCCGGTCGGCACCGTCGCGAAGCTGCGGCAGACCCTGGACGAGCACGTCCGCAACGGGGCGAGCGCCCGACTGGCCTGGTCGCCGGAGTTCCTGCGCGAGTCGTTCGCCGTTCTGGACACCCTGGAGCCGGACCGGATCGTGCTCGGCATCGAGGACGGCGACACCAGCAGCGAGGCCGTCTTCCGGACCGTCTATGCCGACATCCTGGCCGGCGGCTCGCCGCTGATCGTCACCGACATCCCGACCGCCGAGCTGATCAAGGGAGCCGCGAACGCCTTCCTCGCCACCAAGATCTCCTTCATCAACGCGATGGCGGAGCTCTGCGAGCTGACCGGCGCCAACGTTCAGCAGATTGCTCTCGCCCTGGGCTATGACCACCGGATCGGCGCCAAGGGCATGCGGCCCGGGCTCGGGTTCGGCGGCGGTTGCCTGCCCAAGGACCTGGCCGGGTTCACCCACCGCGCCGAGGAGCTCGGCGCTGACACCGGCCTGCTCCGCCACGTCGCCGCGATCAACCGGCGCCGACGCGAGCACACCGTCGACCTCGCCCGCGAGGCGCTCGGCGGCACCCTGGTCGGCAAGCGGATCGCCGTCTGGGGCGCCGCCTTCAAGGCCCACACCGACGACATCCGCGACTCCCCGGCCCTCGCAGTCGCCGACGCCCTCCAGCGCGCCGGCGCAGAGGTCACCGTCCACGACCCCGCCGCGATGGAGAACTCCCGCAGGTCCTACCCCCAGCTCGACTACGCCGACGACCCCACCCAGGCCGTCACCGGCGCCGGGCTGCTGCTGCACCTGACCGACTGGCCCCAGTACTCCGACACCGACCCGGCCGACCTCGCCAGCCACATCGCCGTCCCCAAGGTCATCGACGCCCGCGGCACCCTCAACGCCAACCGGTGGCGCGCGGCCGGCTGGACCTTCCGCGCCCTCGGCCGCCCTTGAAACCGGTGAAGAGCAGGATGAACGCCAACACCGCCAGCCGTCGCCCGGGACGAAAAGGTCAGCCCAGCTGACATAAATGTCGCGATTCCTGACATTTCCTCCGGTCTATGTCCCCTCTGAGGGGACACCGCTGGGCTGACAGCGGCCAGGCGGATTTCGCCGTGGACGGCCAGTGACCGCTCCTCGCTGGCGGCCAGTTGCGGCGGCGTCCTCGGGGAGCGGTCACGTCCTGTAGTGGCGGGTCAGTTGCAGCAGTCGCAGCCGGGGCGGCATCCGCACGCGTCGGTGGTCTGGTCCGGTGTCGGGGCGGGGCCGGTCGTGGGTGCGCAGCAGCCCTTGCCCTGCCAGGCGTCGCGGCCTTCCTTGATGGCGATGGCGGCGATGACAAGGGCGGCGGTGGGGTCGGCCCAGGACCAGCCGAGGGTGGCGTTGAGGAGCAGGCCGGCGAGGAGGATGGCGGAGAGGTAGGTGCAGAGCAGGGTCTGCTTGGAGTCGGCGACGGCGCTGGCGGAGCCGAGTTCGCGGCCGGCCTTGCGCTGGGCGGCGGACAGGAGCGGCATCACGGCGAGGGACAGGGCAGCGAGGGCGATGCCGGGGATGGAGCGTTCGGCCTCGCCGGTGCCGGTCAGGGCCCGGATCGAGTCGGCGGTGATGTAGGTGGCGAGGGCGAAGAACGAGACGGTGATGATCCGCAGGGTGGTCTTCTCGCGGGCTGCGCGCGCGGCGTGGTCCCGGGCGGAGAACTGCCAGGCGACCGCGGCGGCGGAGGACACCTCGATGATCGAGTCGAGCCCGAAGCCGATGAGCGCGGTGGAGGAGGCGAGGGTGCCGGCGGTGAGGGCGACGATCGCCTCGGTCACGTTGTAGGTGATCGTGGCGGCCACCAGCAGCCGTATTCGCCGGGTGAGCGCGTCGCGGCGGGCCGGGGACGGGCCGAGCGAGATCGCCGCCATCAGCAGCAGCCCTTCTCGTCGGCGTCCACGCAGGCGCGGTCGGTCTCGACGGCGACGACGGCGGTGCGCAGGTCGTCCAGCGCGTGGCCGAGCCGTTGGTCCGCGAGCTCGTAACGGGTTCGGCGCCCGACGGGGACGGCGGCGACCAGGCCGCAGTCGCGCAGGCAGGCGAGATGGTTGGAGAGCCGGGTGCGGGAGATGCCCAGGGTTTCGGCGAGGTCGGAGGGGTGGGCCGGGGCCTCGCGCAGGGCGAGCAGAATGCGGCAGCGGATCGGGTCGGCGAGCGCGCGGCCGAACCGCGCGAGGACCTCGACCTCGGAAACGAGAGTCAGCACGAGCTCAACGATACAGAGAATCCTGAATTCAGGAAATCCTGTCTCTCGGGGTTGCGGGGGAGCTGACGGAGCCCCCTCCCGACTACTGCGCGTGATCGAAAGTGTGGCCACTTAACGCCCCGTCAAGTGGCCACGAGTGGGGATCTCAGCTGGCCACTAGGCCGTGTCTCATAATTGATCTTGTGGTGGGTCGTGGAGAGATAACGGATGCTGGGTGGGCTCGGATTGAGCCGTTGCTGCCGCAGCGGGATGGTGCCGGGCGTCCTTGGCGGGATCACCGGCAGGTGGTGAACGGGGTGCTGTGGCGGTTGCGCACGGGTGCCCCGTGGCGTGATCTGCCCGAGCGCTACGGCCCGTGGCAGACCGTCTACCGACGCTTCGCCCAATGGGAGAAGGACGGGACCTGGGCCGCGCTCCTGCGGGAGGTCCAGGTCCGCGACGACGCGGTGGGGGCCGTGGAGTGGACGGTCTCGATCGACTCCACGGCCGCGAGGGCTCACCAGCACGCGGCCGGGGCCCGCAAAAAGGGGACCGGCCCGAGGACGAATCGGATGATCCGGCAGCAGTTGCGCGCCGCGAGGCGCTCGGCAGGTCCCGGGGCGGCCTGACGACCAAGATCCACCTGGGAGTCGACGGCCGGGGCCTGCCGCTGTCGATCGTGCTGAGTACCGGCAACACGGCCGACTGCACGATGCTGCCCGCCGTCCTCGACGCGATCCGCGTTCCACGTGTCGGAGCCGGGCGGCCAAGGACCAGGCCCGACCGGGTCGTGGCCGACAAGGCGTACTCCTCCCGCAAGATCCGCAGCCTGCTGCGGCGCCGACGGATCAGGGCGACCATCCCCGAACGCCGGGACCAGATCGCCGGCCGAGCCCGCCGCGCAAGCCGCGGCGGGCGACCGCCGGCCTTCGACAAGACCGCCTACAAGGGGCGGAACGTCGTCGAACGCTGCTTCGCCAAGCTGAAGCAATTCCGGGCAGTGGCCACCAGATTCGACAAGCTGGCCAACCGCTACCGGGCCGGCGTCGTCCTCGCCTCGCTGATCCTGTGGCTGCGAGCCGAAGAGCAATGACCCACCACATGATCAATTACGAGACACGGCCTAACACTGGGCGCGGGGGTGGCCAGCACTGAGCTGGATGCCGAGGCGGCGAGACAAGCACTGGATCAGGTGAGTTTGGTCTGGAGTGCAAGACCTCGATCGAGGGTCACGCAGGCCTGCGAAGGTCCAAAATGCAACACGCGCAGACTGGCTAGAGAACCGAACCGGTCAGCGCCGTCGCCCTCGGCACCCTGTCCGGCCGCCCCGCCGCCGCCACCGGCAGCTGGGACGGCACCGTCCGCCTCTGGAACCCCCTGACGGCCCAACTGCTCGCCCCGCCCCTGCACTTCCCCGCCCAGGTCCACGCCGTCGCCCTCACCCCGACCGGCCACCTGGCCGTCGCCGCGGGCCCCGACCTGTTCCTCGTCCCCTCCCCCACGACGGAACCCGGCCCGCGAGCTTGACGTTTCCACCGCAGCCGAGCCCTGCCGGACCGGACGCAGGAGCCCGAGGTCCGGCCGGCTGCCGCGATCGGCCGACCCTGCCTCGTCGGCGAGACGCTGAAACCACGGGGCCCGTCGGGGCCGGAGCGGCCCACCGCCTCGCCGACGGCCTGGAGAACGGGCCTTCACCCGATCGTCCGGAACTCTCTCAGACCTCGCTGGCACGCATGATTGCGTTGACGAGGTCGCCGCCACTCTCCCTCAGGGCCCTGACCGCGGCCGCCCTCGACGCGCCGACCTGAGCCATCACCAGGTCGATGTCCTTCAGGTCGATCCCGGTCTCGTCGGCGTCCTCCTCCTCAACCGCCTCGAGCTCAGGGATGTCCTCGAAATCGTCTGGCACGCTGTCCTCCGAACGGCGAATGGGCGCCCCGGCAGCTCGGCGGCACGAAGCCGACCGGGCCCCGGGGCCTGTTGCCGCATTTGTACGTGGTCGCACCGGTGGAGTCCAACTCGGCTGCCCGGTCGGGTGATTGCCTCGCTCACCGGTTCGGGAACGCGCCGGATCACCCGGAACGCGTTCGACACCTCCCGGGCGCCCCGGGCCGGGCGGCGGGGTCAGCCGAGGACCAAGTGCTGTCGGCCGTCGATGAGTTCGCGTACCGCGTCCAGGTGTCCGGCGTGGGTGGCGGTTTCGGTGATGACGTGCAGGACCACCTCGCGGAGCGTGTCGTAGCGCCAGCCGCCGAAGAAGTCCGGCCACCAGGCGGGGGCGGCGTCGAGGTCGGCGGTGGCGAGGACGGCGTCGGCGAGGGCGCTCTCCCGGCGGTAGCGGTCGAGGATCTGAGCGGCCGTCAGGTCCGCCGGGAGCTGCCAGGCGTCCTCGGTGGCGGAGAGGATCTCCTCGATCGCGGCCGGTTCGCCCGCCGCGACCGCCCGGAACCAGAACTTCTCGTCGTCCAGGGCGAGATGGTGGACCAGCCCGAGGCAGCTCCACCCGGAGGGCAGGACCGGGCGGCGCAGCGCCTCCTCGTCCAGCCCGGTCAGGATCTCCAGGACGTGTGCGCGCTTGCCGCGCAGGACGCCGGTCAGCGTCGCCAGTTCGGTGTCGGCCATGCCGGGCACGCTACCGGCCCGGACCGACAATGCACCGGCGCCGCGAGGCGCCGGCGAGGGTCAGCGCGCGGAGAGCACCAGGCGGCGGGCGCTGTTGCGGTAGCCCGCGCGGGCGAAGGCGGCGGCCATCGGGGTGTTCGTCAGGTCGGTGTCGGCACGGATCCGCTCCGGCGCGGCCTCGGCGGCCAGGACGCGGGTGATCTCGGCGAGGATCTCGTCCGCGTACCCGCGGCCCCGGTGCTCGGGGAGCACCCCGAGGTAGCCGACCACGGGGGTGGCGTGGTTGCGCGAGGGGATGCCGAAGCCGACCGTCACCCCGTCGGGCGTCCGGGCGACCCGCCACCAGGAGCGCTTCCCGGGCATGGTGTCGCGGTAGAAAGCGAGGTCCTCGCGGGCCTGCGCCTCGGCGCCGTTCCGGGCGGCCCCCTTGCGGGAGGAGGCGTCGAGGGTGCCCGCCAGGACCCGGCGGAACAGGTCGACGAAGACCTCGTCGTCGGGCTCGGCCCGGAAGCGCAGCCGCCCGGACGGCTCGGGGAGCCCGTTCTGCGGCGTCCACTCGTAGCGCAGCCGCTCCAGGCTCGCCGGGAGCCCGGCCCGCCGGGCGGCCTCCCGCCGCCAGGCCACGGCCGCGACCAGCTCGGGGCGGTCGCGCCAGTCGCCGGGCAGGAAGAGGTGGTACTCGGGCGCGACGTCCGCACCGGCCTCGGCGTACGCCGTGTGCGCGGCACCGAGCAGGCCCGCAGCCAGCACGGTACGCGCCTCCCCCGACCCCGCCGACCCCTCCCCGAACCCCGCCGCCCCCTCCGCCCCGGACGCGAACAGCCCGTCGAGAGCGCGGGGCCGGGCCTCGCCCGGGGAGCCCCACCAGACGGCGAGCGCGAGCGGCGCGCCGCCGGGGGCGTCCTCGGCGAGCCACATCCGGTCGAAGCGGTACTGGCCGTCGGCGAGCCCGGCCCGGTACGCCTCGGCCGTCACCCCGCCCGTCGGGTCGGCGTCGAGGAGCGGGAGCAGCCGGTCGAGGTCGGACTCGACGGCGGGACGGAAGATCACGGTGCCTCCGGGACGGTGCCGCTGCGGGGGCCGCGCGGGCCCAGCGGAACGCGGCCGCCGTCCGACCGGGCGGTCGGCGGCCGTCAGCGTAGGACGCCCCGCCCGGGGGAACAACGCGTTTTCCCCGCCCCGCCCCGGCCCGCCCCGGCCCGCCCCGGCCCGACCGACGGACCGTCAGTACCGGACCACCCGGGTACCCCCGGCCGGAACGGTGACGCTGCCCGAGACGGCCGCGCCGGTGAGGAGTTCGGTGCCGGGGGCGGTGAGCGGCAGGACGGCGTCGCTGTCGGCGTGGTTGACGGCGAACAGGTAGCGCCGCCCGTCCGCGGCGGCCCGCTCGACCACCTCCAGGTCGCGCGGCAGCCGAGGGAGCGTCAATCCCGCGTCAGCAGCGGCGAGTTCGACGATCCGGGCCAGCCCGGCGGCGTCCAGGCGGGCCGAGACGTAGTAGGCGTGCCCGGCGCCGAGGGCGTGCCGGGTGACGGCGGGCTGCCCGGCGGCGGGGCCGTCGGCGTAGCGGTACAGGACCTCGGCGCCGTCCGGCACCACGAACTCGGTCCAGGCGTCGGCGTGCAGCACCGAGCCATCCCCGCCGGGCAGCACGGAGCCATCCCCGCCGGGCAGCGCGGAGCCACCCTCGGCGGCCAGCACGGGTCCGCCGCCGACGGCCTCCAGCGTGACGCCCCGCCCGGCCGGGAGCGGGGCGAACTCCTCGACGGTGAGGCCGAGGACGTCGCGGAGCGCGCCGGGGTGCGGGCCGGGGTGGACGGTGTCGTGCTCGTCGACGATGCCGGAGAAGCAGGAGACCACCAGGGTGCCGCCACCGGCGACGTACTGGTGCAGGTTGCGGCCGGCGGCCTCGGTGGTGAGGTAGAGGGCGGGGGCGACGACCAGCGGATAGCGGCCCAACTCTGCCTCGGGGTGGGCGAAGTCGACGGTGAGGTGGGCGTCCCAGGTGGCGGCGTACCAGGCGTCGGCGCGTTCGCGGGCGTCGAGGTCGACGCTGGGGCGCCACTCCAGGCGCTGGGCCCACCAGGACTCCCAGTCCCAGAGCAGGGCGGCGTCGGACCGCACCAGACTGTCCCGAATCTCCGCGAGCTTCCCCAATTCCGCTCCGAGGGCGACGACTTCGCGCCAGATCCGGCTGGCGGTCCCGGCGTGCGGGAGCATCGCGGAGTGGAACTTCTCGGCGCCGTACCGGGAGGCCCGCCACTGGAAGAACATCGCGCCCTCGGAGCCGCGGGCGACGTGCGCGAGGCTGTTGCGGGCGAGTTCGCCGGGGCGCTTGGCGAGGTTGCGGGGCTGCCAGTTGACGGCGCCGGTGGAGTGTTCGAGCAGCAGCCAGGGGCGGCCGCCGGCCACCGAGCGGGTGAGGTCGGCGGCCATCGCCAGGTTGATCTGGCTGCGCGGGTCCTCGGCCACCAGGTAGTGGTCGTTGGCGACCAGGTCGACCTCGCGGCCCCAGGCCCAGTAGTCCAGGGACTGGCACTGGCTGAGCGCGGTCATGAAGTTGGTGGTGACGGGGATGCCGGGGGCGAGCCGGTGCAGCAGGTCGCGTTCGCGCTTGAAGTTGGCGAGGATCGCGTCGTTGGTGAAGCGGGCGTGGTCGAGCTGCTGGGCGGGGTTGCCCGCGGTGGGGGTGAGCCGGGGCGGCTGGACGTCGTCCCAGCAGGTGTAGCGCTGGCCCCAGAACGCCGTCCCCCAGGCGGAGTTGAGTTCCTCCAGGGTGCCGTGGCGCTCGGCGAGCCAGCGCCGGAAGTGCGCGGCGGATTCCTCGCAGTAGCAGTCGCTGACGGGGACGCCGTACTCGTTGTGGACGTGCCAGAGCGCGACGGCGGGGTGGCTGCCGTAGCGGCGGGCGAGCTGCTCGGTGATGGCGGCGGCGGCCTGCTGGTAGGCGGGCGAGCTGTGGCAGATCGCGCCGCGCGAGCCGAAGGAGTACCGGTGGCCCTCGCGGGTGACGGGCAGCGCCTCGGGGTGGTCGCGGTAGAACCAGGCGGGCGGGACGACGGTGGGGGTGGCCAGGTCGGCCCGGATGCCGTGGGCGTGCAGCAGGTCGAGCAGCCGGTCCAGCCAGCCGAACTCGTAGACGCCGCGCTCGGGTTCGAGCAGCGCCCAGGAGAAGATCCCGACGCTGACCATGGTGACCCCGGCCTCGCCCATCAGCCGGACGTCCTCGGCCCAGACCTCCTCCGGCCACTGCTCGGGGTTGTAGTCGCCGCCGTAGGCGAGCGGGGCGAGTCCGAGCGGGCGGGGGTACCGGGGGTGATCCATGGGTGCTCCATCGAGAAGAACTGTGAACGTGCACACCCCGTTGACCACCGGGCCGCGCTGTGTCTCGCCCAGATAACCGTATGACTTCAGGGATTGACAAGTGTCTCCCAGGTTTCCGTACTGTGAACGTGCACAGCAGCCGGACCCGACCCGGGACCCCCCTCGCGTCGAGTCCGCCGCCGGTGCCGGCGGCCGCCGTGCGCCCCCTCGCCCGGCGGCCGTCCACGACTTCCCTCACCCCGCATCCCCGTGATCCTCGGGAGGATCTCCATGCACCGTCGCCTCGCCCTCGCCGCGGCCGCCGCCCTGTGCGGCACGCTCGCGCTGTCCGCGTGCTCGTCCGACGGCGGTTCCGGCGACGCCCCCGGGGCGGCGTCCGGTCCGGTGAAGCTGACCTTCTGGTCCTGGGCGCCGAACATGGACAAGGTCGCCGAGGTCTGGAACAAGGCCCACCCGGACGTCCAGGTCAGCGTGCTCAAGCAGGCCGGCGGCGACGACCTGGTGACCAAGACCATCACCGCCGCCAAGGCCGGCAACGCGCCGGACCTGGTCCAGGCCGAGTACCAGGCGCTGCCGACCCTGGTCTCCAACGACGTGCTCGCCGACATCGCCAAGCAGGCGGGCGGGGCCAAGTCGCAGTTCGCCGAGGGGGTGTGGAAGCAGGTCACGCTCGACTCGGACGCGGTCTACGCGATCCCCGAGGACACCGCGCCGCTGGCCTTCTACTACCGGCAGGACCTGTTCCAGCAGTACGGCCTGACCGTGCCGACCACCTGGGACGGGTTCGCGGCCACCGCCCGCGCGCTCAAGCAGAAGGCCCCGGAGAAGTCGCTCACCACCTTCTCCGCCGCCGACCCGGGCCTGTTCGCGGGCCTGGCCCAGCAGGCGGGCGCGAAGTGGTGGACCGCCGCGGGCGACAAGTGGAGCGTGGCGATCGACGACCCGGCGACGAAGAAGGTCGCGGACTTCTGGTCGGGCCTGGTCAAGGACGGCGCGGTCGACAACCAGCCGATGTACACCCCGGCCTGGAGCAAGGCGCTGAACGACGGCACCCAGATCGGCTGGGTGTCGGCGGTGTGGGCACCGGGCGTACTGACCAGCTCGGCCCCGGACACCAAGGGCAAGTGGGCGATGGCCCCGCTGCCGCAGTGGCAGGCCGGCGCGGCGGTGACGGGCAGCTGGGGCGGTTCGGCGACCGGCGTCACCACGGGCGCGGTGAAGTCGGGCCACGGGGAGGCGGCGACGAAGTTCGCCACCTGGCTGAACACCGACCCGGAGGCGCTGGCGGCGCTGGTGAAGGAAGTCAACGTCTACCCGGCGGCGACCTCGGCGCAGAGCGGCGGCCTGCTGTCGGCGGCGCCGGAGTTCTTCCCGAACCAGCCGGACTTCTACCCGAAGGCGGCGGAGATCGCCAAGGGCACCGCGGCGGCGGCCTGGGGCCCGAACGTGAACGTGGCCTACTCGACCTTCAAGGACGCGTTCGGCAAGGCGGCGCAGGAGAAGGGCGACTTCGCCGCGGCGCTGTCGGCGATGCAGCAGTCCACGGTGGCGGACCTGAAGAAGAACGGCTTCCAGGTCACCGGCTGACCCCGCCCCCTCCGCCCCCTGCGGTCCCGCCGTCCCCTGACGCACCGTCAAGCACCGTCAGGAACCGGGCCGCAGTTCCCCGGCCCGCCGCCCCGCCCGGCGGCGGGCCGGGTCCGCCCCCTCCCGATCCCTGCTCCCGATCGCCCTCCCGGTCCCGCAAGGACCTCCCCGATCCCGCAAGGAGCCGCCATGGCCTCCCCTCCCCCGCCCCGCCCGGTCCGGCGGCGCGGCACGCTCGCGCCGTACGGCTTCCTCGGCCCGGCGGCGCTGCTGTTCACGCTGTTCTTCGCGCTGCCGATCGGCTACGCGGTCTACCTGAGCCTGCGCTCCGTCAAGGTGAAGGGCCTGGGCCTGGGGTCGCACGCCCGGACCGAGGTCTGGGCGGGGCTGTCGAACTACACCTCGGCGCTGTCGGACTCCGAACTGCTCGCGGGCTCCGGCCGGGTGCTGCTGTACGGGGCGCTGCTGGTGCCGACGATGCTGGGGGCGGCGCTGTTCTTCGCGCTGCTGCTGGACGTGCCGCGGGTGCGGCTGCGGGCCTTCTCCCGGCTGGTGATCTTCCTGCCGTACGCGGTGCCGGGGATCGTCGCCTCCACGCTGTGGGGGTTCCTGTACCTGCCGGAGGTCAGCCCGGGCTACTACCTGCTGACGCAGGCGGGGATGAGCGGCCCGGACCTGCTGCACGGCGACGGGCTGTACCTGGCGATGGCGAACATCGCGGTCTGGGGCGGCACCGGCTTCAACATGATCGTCATCTACACCTCGCTGCGGGCGCTGCCGGGCGAGCTGTACGAGGCGGCCCGGCTGGACGGCTGCTCGGAGCTGCAGATCGCGCTCCGGATCAAGATCCCGATGGTGGCGCCCTCGCTGGTGCTGACCTTCTTCTTCTCGATGATCGCCACCCTGCAGGTGTTCGCCGAGCCGATGACCCTCAAACCGCTGACCAACTCGATGAGTTCGACCTGGTCGCCGCTGATGAAGGTGTACCGGGACGCCTTCGTGCAGGGCAACGTGTACTCGGCGGCGGCGACCTCGGTGGTGATCGCGGCGGCCACCCTGCTGCTCTCCTTCGGGTTCCTGAAGCTGGTCGACAAGCGCACCGACGGAGGCAGTTGAGATGAGCACCACCAGCACGCCCGCCCGCCCCCGCACCACCACCGCCTCGCGCCGGACGGGCTCGTCCCCGCGCCGGACGGCCTGGACGCCGACCCTGCTCCTGCTGCTGGGCGCGGTGTACTGCCTGGTGCCGGTGGTGTGGGTGCTGACGGCGGCGACCAAGAGCCGCGACGAGCTGTTCACCACCTTCACCTACGCACCGGGCACCGGCTTCTGGAGCAACCTGTCCGAGCTGTCCTCCTACCGGGGCGGCGTGTACTGGCAGTGGATGGCGAACTCGGCGCTGTACGCGGGCGCGGGCGCGCTGCTCTCGGCGGCGGTGTCCGGCGCGACGGGCTACGCGCTGGCCAAGTACCGCTTCCGGGGCCGCTCGACGGTGTTCAACGTGCTGCTGGCGGGCGTGCTGATGCCGCCGATCACGCTGGCCGTCCCGCAGTACCTGCTGATGGCGAAGGCCGGCCTGGCGGACAGCTACTGGTCGGTGCTGCTGCCGAGCGTGCTGTCGCCGTACGGGATCTACCTGGCGCGGATCTACGCGGAGGCGGCGATCCCGGACGAGGTGGTGGAGGCGGCCCGGGTGGACGGGGCGCGCGAGTGGCGGCTGTTCCGGAGCGTGGCGCTGCCGATGATGGTGCCGGGGCTGGTGACGGTGTTCCTGTTCCAGTTCGTGGCGATCTGGAACAACTTCCTGCTGCCGTACATCATGCTCGGCGACGACCACCGGTTCCCGGTGACGGTGGGCCTGTACTCGCTGCTCCAGCAGGGCGCGAACCAGCCGGCCCTGTACACCCTGGTGATCACCGGCGCGCTGCTGTCGATCCTGCCGCTGATCGCGCTGTTCCTGGGGCTGCAGCGGTACTGGCGGGTCGACCTGCTCTCCGGCGCGGTGAAGTCCTGACGGGCCGCCGGCCGGGCCGCCCCGCCAGTACAGTGACCCCGACACCTCGAACCGCAAGGACCCGCATCCCGATGACCGAACCAGCGCCCCGCGGCCGGGCGGCCGGACGGCCGAAGCGCCCGCCGACCATCCACGACGTCGCCGCGGTGGCGGGCGTCTCGCGCGGGACGGTCTCCCGGGTGCTGCAGGGCGGGCACAACGTCAGCCCGGCCTCGCAGCGGGCGGTGGAGGCGGCGATCGCCGAGCTGGGCTACGTGGTGAACCGGGCGGCCCGCAGCCTGGTGACGCAGCGCTCCGGCTCGGTGGCGTTCCTGCTGACGGAGCCGCAGGAGCGGTTCTTCGAGGACCCCAACTTCACGACGCTGCTGCGGGGTTGCACGGCGGCGCTGGCCGAGCACGACATCCCGCTGCTGCTGATGACGGCGGGCGACGACGCGGAGCGCCGCCGGGTGACGCGCTACCTGGCGGCGGGCCACGTGGACGGCGTGCTGCTGGTCTCCTCGCACCGGGGCAACCCGATGATCGAGCACCTGCGGGAGGCGGACATCCCGATGGTGTGCTGCGGCCGCCCGCTGGGCCAGCGCGGCCGGGTGCCGTACGTGGCGGCGGACGACCGGGAGGGCGCGAAGGACCTGGTGCGCCACCTGCTGGGGTCGGGCCGCACCCGGGTCGCCACCATCGCGGGCCCGCAGGACACCCCGGGCGGGGTGGAGCGGCTGGCCGGCTACCGCGAGGTGCTGGCCGAGTACGGCCTGCCGGTGGACGGGGCGCTGGTCGCGCAGGGCGACTACAGCCGGGCCGGCGGGGAGGCCGCGATGCGCGAACTCCTGCTCCGCGCACCGGACTTGGACGCCGTCTTCGTGGCCTCCGACCTGATGGCGGACGGCGCGCTGTCGGCGCTGGAGCACGCGGGCCGCTCGGTGCCGGGGGACGTCGCGGTCGGTGGTTTCGACGACTCGCCGGTGGCGGCGAGCGCCCGGCCGCCGCTGACCACGATAAGGCAGCCCTGGGACCGGATCTCCGCCGAGATGGTCCGCCTGCTGCTGGACCGGATCGCCGGCCACGAGGCGCCGACGGTGATCCTGCCGACCGAACTGGTGGTCCGCGCCTCGACCTGACCCGCCCTCCCCCCGGCCCCGGTGACGCACCGTCAGGAGGGGCGCGGCCCGCGGTGGGCGGCGTCTGCGGGGGAACCGTCCCGGGCGGCGGGCGGGGGGTTCCCTCCTGCGGTGACCAGGCCCGTCTCGTAGGCGATGACGACCAGTTGGGCCCGGTCGTGGGCGTGCAGCTTGGCCAGCAGCCGCCGGACGTGCGTCTTGACGGTCGCGGTGCTCAGCCCCAGGTGCTCGGCGATCACCGGATTGGGCAGTCCCCGGGCCACCAGGCGGAGCACTTCCCGTTCGCGCGGGGTCACGCCCGTCAGCTCCCGGGCGAGTCGCGGGCGCGGCTCGTGGCGTCCGGCGAACTCGTGGATCAGCCGGCGGGTGACCGCGGGCGCGAGCAGGGCGTCGCCGGCGGCGACCACCCGCAGGGCCGTCAACAGGTCGGCGGGGAGGACGTCCTTCAGGAGGAATCCGCTGGCCCCGCCGCGGAGCGCCGCGTACACGTACTCGTCCAGGTCGAACGTGGTGAGGACCAGCACCCGGGTGCCGACGGCGGCCGGGTCCGCACAGATCCGCCGGGTGGCCTCCAGGCCGTCCGTGCCCGGCATCCGAATGTCCATCAGCACGACGTCGGGCCGCAGCCGCCGGGCGAGTTCGACGGCCTGCTCGCCGCTGACGGCCTCGCCCGCGACGGCGAGGTCCGGCGCGCTCTCGATCAGCAGCCGGAAGCCCGTCCGCAGCAGCGCCTGGTCGTCGGCGACGAGGACCCGCACCGGTCGGTTCACCGGACCGCCTCCGGTCCGCAGGGCAGCCGCGCGTGCACCCGGAACCCGCCCGTCGCCAGCGGCCCGGCGGTGAGGGTCCCGCCGCACATGGCCGCCCGCTCCCGCATCCCGACGAGCCCGTGCCCGCCGCCGGGGCGCCGGGGCGGGAACCGGGGCAGGAACCGGGACGGCCCGTCGTCGACGACCTCGATCTCGACCGTCCCGGGACCGGTCCGGGACAGGGTGACTCGGCAGTCCGCCGACCCCGCGTGCCGGACGACGTTGGTGAGGGCTTCCTGGACGATCCGGTAGACCGCCAGCTCCACCCCCGGGGGGAGTGGCGGGCCCGGGTCGACGGACAGCTCCACGCGCGGGCCCGCGCCGTCCGCGAGCGCGGGCAGGTCCGCCAGACCGGGTGCGGACCCCGGCTCGGCCCTGTCCCCGTCCCCGTCCCCCGGTGATCGCAGCACGCCGAGCATGCGGCGCATTTCGGTGAGCGCCGTCCGGCCCGCCGCCCCGACCAGGGCGAGGGTCGGCTCGGCCTCCTGCGGCCGGGTGGCGGCCACCGCCCGGGCCACCTCGGCCCGGACCGCGATGACGGTCAGGTGGTGGGCCACCACGTCGTGGAGCTCGCGGGCGATCCGCAGGCGCTCGTCCGTCACGGCCTGCCGGGCGGCGAGTTCCGCGGCCGACCGCTGCTCCCGCAGCGCGGTGCCCACCAGCCAGGGCAGGGCCGTCATCAAGGACGCGAAGACGACGGCGCCCGCGGCCCCGGCGGCCGGAGCCGGTTCCGGGGCGAGGGCCGTGGCCGCCGCAATGGCGCCCAGCGCGCAGCCGAGCGCCGTCGCGGACCGGCGCCGCGGTTCGCGCGCCGCCACCGTGTACAGGACGACCGCGACCGGGACCCAGGACTCCTCCCACCCGGTGAACGCCGTGGCGAGGACCGCTCCGGCCAGCACCGTGCCCAGCACCGGGACGGGCCGTCGGCGCCGCACCGCGACCGGCAGCCAGACCGCCGCCGCCACCGCTCCCGCGCCCCAGCCGCCGCCGCGCGCCTGGCTCGCGCCGAACGCCAGGGCGAGGAGCACGGCCGCGCCCGTGTCCACGCCGTGCCACTGCCCGTCCCCCAGCCGTCCGGCCACCAGCGGCCGTGACTCCCCGTCACCCATGCCGGCCACGCTACCGAGGCGGGGGCCCGGGGCCCGTCAGCCCGGAGGACGTCATCCCGGGGGCCGAGTCATCCGCGCGGCCGATGGCCGTCGTACCCTCCTGGGCTGACCCCGGGTTCCTTCCCGGGGGCGAAGCCGCCGGGCCGCCCGGACGGAACAGTGGAACGCATGAAACGGAGAACACTGCTGTCCTCGGGCGCCGCACTGGCTGCCGCCCTCACCCTCCCCACCACCACCGCCGCCGCCGCCGCCGCGCAGGCGGAGCAGGAGGAACCCGTGCGGTTCCAGCTGCCCGCCCCGAACGGGCCGTACCCGGTGGGCACGGTCGCGCTGCACCTGGTCGACACCGCGCGGCCGGACCCCTGGGTGCCTTCCCGCCCCTGCCGCGAGCTGATGATCAGCGTCTGGTACCCCGCCCGCGGGGGCGTGGCCCGCCCCGTCGCGCCCTGGATGCCTCCGGCGGCGGCCGACCGGTACCTGAGCCTGCTCGGCCTGCCTCCCGGCCGGGTGCGGCTGGGCGACACCCACGGCCGCGAGGGCGCCCCCGTCGGCGGGCCCCCTGGCCCGCTGCCCGTCGTGCTCTACTCGCCCGGCGCCGACGCGTCCCGGTCGTTCGGCACCGGCGTCGCGGAGGACCTGGCCGGCCACGGCTTCGTGGTGGTCACCGTCGACCACACCTACGACGCGGCGGTGGTCGCCTTCCCCGGCGGACGCGTCGAGACCAATCCGGCGGGCGGCATGGACGACTACGGCAAGGCGCTCGCGGTCCGCACCGCCGACGTCCGCTTCGTGCTGGACCGGCTCGCCGTCCTCCGCGCGGGCGGCCGGCCCGGCGTCGGCCGCACCCCGCTGCCGGTCGGCCTGCGCGGGGCGCTCGACCTGGGGCGGGTCGGGATGCTCGGCCACTCCCTGGGCGGCGCCGCCACCGCCGCGACGATGCTCGCCGACGGGCGGATCACGGCGGGGGCGAGCCTGGACGGGGGCGCGGCGGGCCCGGTGGTGGCGGCCGGGCTCGACCGTCCCTTCCTGGTCGTGGACACCCTCGGCAAGGGCGGCATGGCGAGCACCCCCGCCCTGCGCACGTTCTGGTCGCACCTGCGCGGCTGGCGCCTGCACCTGACCGTCCGGGGAGCCGCGCACCAGTCGTTCGGCGACGACGCGCTGATCCTGCCGTTGCTCGCCCCGCTCCTGGGCATGTCGCCGACCGACCTGGCGGACGAGGTCGGAACGATTCCCGCGCAGCGGGCGCAGGCGTTCCAACGCGCCTACCCGCGCGCCTTCTTCGACCTGCACCTGCGCGGTCGGGGGCGGCTGCTCGACGGCCCCTCCCCCGACTTCCCCGAGGTCGACTACGCCCGGTGAGGAGGTCCCGGTCGGGAAGGTCCCGGTCGGGGAGGTCCCGGTCGGGGAGGTCCGGCCGGGGAGTTCCCGGCGAGAGCACCTGCGGTCGGCCTCTCCTGTCCTGTCGTACCCCCGCACTAGGCTGGTCGGGTGCCAATGATCATGGATCGTGACGGGGTGGCGGAGCAGCTGGAGCCGTTTCGGCGGGAGCTGACGGCGTACTGCTACCGGATGCTGGGTTCCGCCTTCGAGGCGGAGGACGCGGTGCAGGAGACGCTGGTCCGCGCCTGGTCGAAGTTCGACGGGTTCGAGGGCCGTTCCGCGCTGCGGACGTGGCTGTACCGGATCGCCACCAACGTGTGCCTGGACATGGCGCCGGCGGCGCAGCGGCGGGCCCGGCCGATGGACCTGACCTCGCCGTGCCCGGCCGCGGCGCCGGACCTGGCGCAGTTGGCGGAGAACGTCTGGGTGGGTCCGGTGCCGGACGAGCGGGTGCTGTCGGGCGATCCGGCGGAGGTCGCGGTGGGCCGGGAGTCGATCCGGCTGGCGTTCGTCTCGGCGCTGCAGAAGCTGCCGGCCCGGCAGCGGGCGGTGCTGATCCTGCGCGAGGTGCTGGCCTGGTCGGCGGCGGAGACGGCGGAGCTGCTGGAGACCTCGGTGCCGTCGGTGAACTCGGCGCTGCAGCGGGCCCGGGCGACGCTGGGCGACCGGCCGGCGGCGGGCGAGACCTTCAAACCGCTGGACGAGACGCAGCGCGCGCTGCTGGCCCGCTACGTGCAGGCGTTCGAGGCGTTCGACATCGAGGGCCTGAAGCGGCTGCTGCACGAGGACGCGGTGCTGAACATGCCGCCGTACCAGATGTGGGTGCAGGGCGTGGTGGAGCTCGGCGAGTGGTGGCAGGGCGCGGGCTGCGGCTGCGCGGGCTCCCGGCTGATACCGGTGCGGGCGAACGGCGAGCCGGCCTTCGCCCAGTACCGCCCGGCCGAGGACGGCGCGGGCTGGACGCCGTGGGGCCTGACCACCTTGGAGATCGTCGACGGCCGGATCGCCACCATGACCAACCACATGGACGTGGAGCGCCTGTTCCCGCTCTGGAACCTCCCGATGCGCCTGACCGAGGACCCGCGCGCCTGACGCCCCGTCGGCACCGCCGGCGCCGGTGCGGGAATGTGTTTGACGCCGGGTCGGCCCGCTGTCAGAGTGCTCCCGCCACGAGATCGAACGTATTCGAAACAATGGGGGGATCACATGTCAGCGACCACGAGCCGACGGCTGGCCGCCGTGCTCGGCGCCGCTACCGTCGTCCTGATCGGCACCGGTGTGCCGACGGCCTCGGCTGCGGGCGGCCGGTCGGCGGTGACGGAGCCCCGGGCCGTGCCGAGCCCGGGTTCGCTCGCGGGGGGTCCGACCGACGCCTGCGACGACAGCACCGCGCCCGGCTGGATCACCAGGACCACCGCGCCCGTGCTCACCGCGCGCACCACCGCGCCCGGCGCCCGCTTCAAGGTGTGGAACGGGTCGGGCGCCAAGGTCTTCGACCAGCAGGTGCCGGCGGCCGCGGACGGCACCGTCGAGGCCCGGCCCACGGGGCTGGCCGAGGGCGCCGGGTACTCCTGGCAGGTCTGGCCGGACTACGGCCCGGGGGGCGGAAATCCCACCACCGCCTGCCACTTCGGGATCGACACCGCGCTTCCGCAGTTCGCCGTCGCGTCCGCCGACTTCCCGCTGTCCGGCACCGGGGGCACGCCGCAGAAGTACGCGGGCCAGACCGGCACGTTCACCGTCGCGGGCACCGACGCGGGCTCGGGCGTGGCCTGCTACGAGTACGCGCTGAGCTCCACGCCGGGCTTCGGCGCGCCCTGCGCGAGCGCGGGCACCGTGGCGGCCGGTCCGGACGGCAGCGCGGCGTTCCCGCTGCAGCCGACCCAGTGGGGCACCAACGTCCTCACCGTGCGGGCCGTCGACAAGGCGGGCAACACCACCCCGCCGTCGACCTTCACCTTCTACGTGCCCTCGAACCCGAACCCGCCGGCCGCCCCGGGCGACGTGAACGGCGACGGCGTGCCGGACATCCTGCTGCCCGACGCGGCCGGCAACCTGCAGATCATCAGCGCGGACGCCTCCAGCACCGTACCGACCTCGACGGTCGCCGCCTGGCGTGCGCCGAACCGCACCAGTTGGACGGGCCTGCAACTGGTGCACCGCGGCTGGGACGGGTCGCACGCGCCCGTGGACGACCTGCTGGCCCATGAGCCCGGCGACCCGAGCCTCTCCCTCTACCGCAACTCCGACCTGGGCGGCTTCGCCCGCGGATCGATCTGGGTCCAGCGGGACACCAACCCGTTCGACCCGGACAACCCGGACGGCCCGCCGCCGGCGCCGCCGGAGGGCTTCAATCCCAGCTGGTCGAAGGCCACCCAACTGGTGGCGCTGGGCGCGCTCGGGGCGGACCAGCGGACCTCGGTCGTCACGGTCGAGGACAACCACCTCTGGCTCCTCACCGGCCCCAGTTACGGGTACAACTACGCAAAGTTCGTGCGGCTCTCCGACGCGGACGCCTGGGGCGGCTACGACCTGGTCGCCCCGGGCCGGGCAGCCGACGGCTCGCTCGCGCTCTGGGCCCGCGAGCGGGCCACCGGCACGCTGCGGTCGTACGCGATCCCGAAGCAGGCCGACGGCACGTACGACTTCTCTGCGCTGGCCGACCCGGCGACGGGCACGGTGATCGGCACCTTCCCGGTCGCCGAGTACCCGACGCTCGGCAGTTCCGGCGACGGCAACGGTGACGGGCGGCCCGACCTGTACGCGGTCACCGCCGACCGGCACCTGCTGACCTTCGACGGCACCGCCGCCCCGAAGGATCTCGGCGTCCTGCGCTGATCCCGACCGGCGGGCAGGCGCTCAGCCCACCCGCCGGTCCTCCGCGTCCTCCTCCACGGGCAGCGCCCCGGCGAGGCCGGTGAGGTCGAGCAGCAGCCGCAGCCGGGGCCCGGCGCCGCGCAGCACCACCTGGTGGCCCGCCCGCCGGGCGAGCACCGCCAGCCTGCCGAGCAGGTGAAGGTCCCCGGGGGCGGGCTGCCGCACGTCCGCCACCAGCAGGGCGACCCGGACGGGGGCGGCGTGCCCGGCCAGCAGGTCGGCGAGCCGCTGCTCGGCTCGGGGGCGGTCGTGCGGCGCGAACTCCAGGGTCTCCATGCCCGTTCTGACCGGCGGCCGCCCCGGGATTCATCGCTCCGGCCCGGGTCCGGCCGAAAATCCCCCGCCGGGAGCGACGGGGCAGGCGGGGCAGGGGCCGCCGGCCCGATCGACGGAGCCGCCGCCCCGCCCGGTCGGCCCCGCCCCGCCGCCCCCGGTCGGCCCCGCCCGGTCAGCCCTGTCCGGTGCCGGCGCCCGCCTGCGCCTGCGCGGGCAGGCGGGGCGTGGCGGCGGGGAGGTTGGCGCCCTCGATGTCGACGTCGGGGGTGAGGCGGTCCAGCCAGCGGGGCAGCGCCCAGGCGCGGCGGCCGAGCAGCGCCATCGCGGCGGGGACCAGGGTGAGCCGGACCACGAAGGCGTCGACGAAGACGCCGAAGGCGAGGGCGAAGCCGATCGACTTGATGATCGGGTCGTGGTTGAACACGAAGCCGCCGAACACCGCGACCATGATCAGCGCGGCGGCGGTGACCACCCGTCCGCTGCGGGCCAGGCCGTGGGTGACGGCCCCGGCGGCGTCGCCGGTGTGCTGGAAGTGCTCGCGCATCCGGCTGACCAGGAACACCTCGTAGTCCATGGCGAGGCCGAACAGCACGCCGATCAGCAGGACGGGCAGGAAGCAGGTGACGGGCCCGGCGGAGGGCACGTCCAGCAGGCCGTTGAGGTGGCCGTCCTGGAACACCCAGACGGTGGCGCCGAGCGAGGCGCCGATCGACAGCAGGAACCCGAGCACGGCCTTGAGCGGCACCAGCACGGAGCGGAACGCGATGGTCAGCAGGATCAGCGCGAGCACCACGATCAGGCCGACGAACAGCGGCAGCGCATCGGCCAGCTTCGCCGAGACGTCGATCGCGGCGGCGGTGGCCCCGGCGATGTAGAGGGTGCCGCCCTCGGCGGCGACGGTGCCCTTGTGGGCGCGCAGCCGGTTGACGAGGTCGGTGGTGGCCCGGTCGTCGGGGCCGGTCTTCGGGACGACGGAGAGGGCGTACAGGGTGGAGTCGGCGTTGGCGACGGGGCGGCCGACGGCGACGACGCCGGGGTCGGCGGAGATGGCGGCGTGCAGTTCGGTGAGCGCGCCCTCACGGTTCGCGGCGGGCATCGAGCCGGTGTCGAGGACGGCGAGCAGGGTGGCGTTGAAGCCGGGCCCGAAGCCCTCGCTGAGCAGGTCGTAGCTCTTGTGCTGGGTGCTGGCGACGGGCTGCGAGGCGTTGCCCGGCAGGCCGAGGCGCAGGTCGCGGGCGGGCAGCGCGACGGCGAGCAGCGCGACCACGCCGGTGAGCAGCACCAGCAGCGGGCGGCGGGTGACGCCCCGGGCCCAGCGCGCCGACCAGGTCTCCCCCTTCGGACCCGTGGTGGCCTTCGCGGCCTTCGGGGCCTTGGGAGCCTTGGGAGCCTTGGGGCGCAGCCGTTCGCCGGCCAGGCCGAGCAGGGCGGGGACGAGCGTGACGGCGATCAGGACGGCGATCAGCACGGTCGCGGCGGCGGCCAGGCCCATCACGGTGAGGAAGGGGATGCCGGTGACGGCGAGCGCGGCGAGCGCGATCACCACGGTGGCGCCGGCGAAGACGACGGCGCTACCGGCGGTGGCGGTGGCCCGGGCGGCGGACTCCTCGACCTCGGTGCCGGGTTCGGCGAGCTGTTCGCGGTGCCGGGCGATGATGAACAGGGCGTAGTCGATGCCGACGGCGAGGCCGATCATCAGCGCGAGGACGGTCGCGGTGCCGGTCATGTCGACCACGTTGGCGACAAGTCGGGCGCCGAGCACGCCGATGCCGACGCCGACGAAGGCGGTGAGCAGCGGGAGTCCGGCGGCGACCAGCGAGCCGAGGGCGACGGCGAGCACGACGAACGCGACGACCACGCCGATGATCTCGGCGGGTCCGCCGACCTCGACGGGGGGCGCCATCACGGTGCCGCCGTACTCGACCTGGAGTCCGGCCGCGCGCAGCGGCGCGGTGGAGTCGGTCAGGGCGTCCTTGGCGCTCTGCGGCACCTCGTGCGCGGGCTGCTGGAACTGGACGTCGGCGAAGGCGATCCGCAGGTCGGGCGAGACGGTCCGCGCGGTGTAGGGGTCGGCGACGTGCACGACGCCGGGGACCTTGGCGGCGTTCTTCAGGCCCTCCTCGACGGCGGCCTTGGCGGCGGGGGCGTCCAGGGTGCTGCCGGGCGGCGCGGCGACCACGATCCGGGCGGTGCCGCCGGCGGATTCGGGGAGTTCGCGCTCCAGCAGCTTCTGGGCCTGCCGGGACTCGATGCCGGGGACGGAGAACTCGTTGCTGACCGGACCGGCCAGGGTGGTGCCGAGGACGCCGATGGTGGCGAGCAGCAGCACCCACAGTCCGATGACGAGGCCGCGGCGGCGGACCGCCCAGCGTCCCCAGGCGTACAGGACCGACGCCATCACGTCTCCCTCGTGTTCGACGAGCCAGTAGGTTTTTACAACCTAAGGTAACTTTGCAGTCGACTGCAAAATTACCGCTGCTGGTAGCATGCCGCCATGGCAGAGGGCGCGAGAGCACGCGGCAAGGCCCGGCGCCGGGAGGCGATCCTGCGGGCCGCCTACGAGCTGTTCGCCGAGCGGGGGTTCGACACCACGACGATCGCCGAGGTCGCGGACCGCGCGGAGGTCTCGCCGCGCACCGTCACGCTGTACTTCCCGACCAAGCTCGACCTGGCGACCTCGCACCTGTCCGAGTTCACCGAGCGGCTGAGCCACGCCCTGGAGACCCGCGCCCCCGGGGTGACGGCCTTCCAGGCGCTGGAGGCCTGGCTGCGCGAGGACCTCGCCGTCCACGACGGCACGGACGAGCTGGACCGGCTCCGGGAACGGATGCTGGACCGCAATCCGCAGCTGCGCGCCCTCGCCAGCAGCGGCCTCGCCGAGGCGATCCAGGAGGGCGCCCGGATCTTCGCCGCCGAACGCGGCGCCGCCCCGGACGCCTTCGTGCCCCGGATGGTCGCCGCCGCGACCGCCGCCGCCCTCGGCGAGCTGTACGCCCGCCCCACCGAGGCCAACCTGGAGGCCGCGATGGACTTCCTGTTCGGCGGGATCACCGCCCTCCCGGGGGACGACCGCCCCTGACGGCGCGTCGCCCCGACGGCCCGGCGGCCCGGCGGCCCGGCGGCCCGACGGATCAGGAGAAGGTGCCGCCGCGGGTCAGGAGAAGGTACCGCCGTCGACGGACAGCACGCCGCCGGTGAGGAACGCGGCGGCGGGCGTGGCGAGGAAGACCACGGCGGCGGCGATCTCCTCGGGACGGCCGTAGCGGCCGAGCGCATTGGCGGCGCGCTGCGCGTCGGCGTGCGGGCCGTCCTGCGGGTTCATCTCGGTGTGCACCGAACCGGGCTGGACCACGTTGACGGTGATGCCGCGCCCCGCCAGCTCCTGCGCGGCGCTGCGGCTGTAGGCGGTGACGGCGGCCTTGGTGGCGGAGTAGTCGGCGAGGCCGGGCAGTCCGGGGCGGGCGGCCAGGTTGGAGCCGATGGTGACGATCCGTCCGCCGTCGGCGAGCCGGGTGGCGGCGGCCCGGATCGCGGCGGTCACCCCGGTCACGTTGACGGCGAGCTGGCGGCCCAGCGCCGCCGCGTCGGCCGGCTCGTCGACCCGGCCGGCGGCCAGCACGCCCGCGTTGTTGACCAGCACGTCCAGTCGGCCGAAGTCCGCGGCGACCGCGGCGACGAGTGCGGCGACCTGCTCGGCGTCCCCCTGGTCGGCCCGGTAGGCGGCGGCCCGGCGGCCCAGTGCCTCGATCCGCCGGACCACCTCCTCGGCGCGCTCCGCCGAACTGCTGTGGCTGATCGCCACGTCGGCCCCGGCGGCGGCCAGGGCGAGCGCGGTGGCCGCGCCGATGCCCCGGGAGCCCCCGGTGACCAGGGCGGTGCGGCCGGCCAGCACGTCGGGCGCGAAGGTCCGGGCGGCGGTGGTGTCGGCGACAGCGGTGAGCGTCATGACGGTTTCCCCTCCGAGTTCTGTACCGTGCGGTACACAAGCGGGACGCTACCATATCGATCGGTACAGAACTCGGAACGGCCGGAACCGCGCACCGCGAGGCGCGCCGCGAACCGGCGGAAGGGCAGGGCGAAGTGACGGGGCGTCCGCGCACGTTCGACCTCGACGAGCGGCTGGAGTGCGCGATGCGCGTCTTCTGGCGGCACGGCTACGAGGGCACCGCGCTCTCCGACCTGACGGCCGCGATGGGCATCAACCGGCCCAGCCTGTACGCCGCGTACGGCAACAAGGAGGCGCTGTTCGGGCTCTGCCTGGACCACTACCACCGCGGCCCGGCCCGGCACGTGCACGAGGCGCTGGCCGCGCCCACCGCCCGGGCGGTCGCCGAGCAGTTGCTGCGCGGCACCGTCGAGGTGGTCACCCGCCCCGAGGGCCCGGGCTGCCTGCTGGTGCACGGCGCGCTCGCCACCGGCCCCGGCTCGGCCGCCGTCCGGGCCGACGCCACCGCCCGGCGCGCCAGGTCCCGGGCCCGGCTGCGCCAACGGCTGGAGCGGGCCGCCGACACCGGCGACCTCCCGCCCGGCACCGACCCGGCCGCGCTCGCCGACTACCTCAGCACCCTCACCTACGGCCTGGCCGTGCAGGCCGCCGACGGCACCCCCGCCCCGCACCTGCTGCGCACCGCCGAGTACGCGCTGCGCGTCTGGCCCACCTGACCGCGCCCCGCCCCCGGCGCCCCTCGCCGCGTCCCCCGGAAACGCCGGACCGCCCGGCCGCCGCAGGGTGTGCGGCGATCGGGCGGTCCGGTCCGTACGGGGTCCGTCGACGTTCCGTCGGGCGGTCTTCGGCGTTCCGTCAGGCGGCCTTCGGCTCCGCGGCCGAGGAGGGGCGCAGCGGCGGGGCGCCGGCCGCCTTCGGCTTGCGGAAGAAGAAGAACAGCGTCGGCACCAGGTAGAGCAGCCAGACCCCGACCTGGAGCACCGTCGGGTCGGGCTGGAAGTTGAACACGCCCTTCAGCAGCGTCCCGTACCAGCTGTCGACCGGAATGGTGCTGGAGATGTCGAACGCCTTGTCGTGCAGGCCGGGCAGCCAGTCGGCCTCCTGGAGGTCGTGCACGCCGTAGGCGAGGACGCCGGCGGCGACCACGACCAGCATGCCGCCGGTCCAGGTGAAGAACTTCGCCAGGTTGATCTTCAGCGCGCCGCGGTAGAACAGCCAGCCCAGCACGGCCGAGGTGAGCAGGCCGAGGATCGCGCCGACCAGCGGGTTCCAGCCGTCGCCGGTGGCCTGCACGGCCGTCCAGATGAACAGCGCGGTCTCCAGTCCCTCCCGGCCGACCGCCAGGAAGGAGGTCACCACCAGGGCGACGGTGCCCATCGCCAGCGCGGCGTCCAGCTTGCCCTGGAGTTCGGACTTCAGGTGGCGGGCGGTGCGCCGCATCCAGAAGACCATCCAGGTGACCAGGCCGACCGCGATGATCGACAGGCTGCCGCCGAGCGCCTCCTGGGCCTCGAAGGACAGCTGGTCGGAGCCGAACTGGAGCACCGCGCCGAACGCCATCGACAGCGCGACGGCGCTGCCGACGCCGGCCCAGACCGGGCCGAGGCGGTCCCGGCGGCCGGTCTTGACCAGGTAGGCGATCAGGATGCAGACCACCAGGCTTGCTTCGAGGCCCTCGCGCAGGCCGATCAGGTAGTTGGCGAACACGGCGGTTCTCCTCCTTCGGGACTTCAGAAGAGTGTGGGGGGCGGGGGGTCAGCCGAAGAGGGTCTGGCCCCACCACTCGCCGGGCTTGCGGACACCGGGCGGGCAGGCGAAGTGGGCGGAACCGACGTGCGTGATGTACTCGTTCAGCTTGTCGTTGGCGGCGAGCCTGGTCTGCAGCGGGACGAACGCCTTGCGGGTGTCGCGCTGGTAGGCCAGGAAGAACAGGCCGGCGTCGAGGCGGCCGAGGCCGTCCGAGCCGTCGGTGAAGGAGTAGCCGCGGCGCAGGATCATCAGCCCGTTGTTGCTGTCGGGGTGCGCGAGGCGGACGTGCGAGTCCTTCGGCATCGCCGACAGGTCGGGGGTGTCGCGCTCCTTCTGCTTGCCGTAGGGGGCGCCCTCGACCTTGGTGCGGCCGAAGACGTCCTCCTGCTCCTTGAGCGAGGTGCGGTCCCAGGTCTCGATGGTCATCCGGATCCGGCGGGCCACCAGGTAGGAGCCGCCGGTCATCCAGTCGGCGCCGTCGCCGGGCGCCGCCCAGACGTGCTGGGCCAGCGCGTCGGCGTCGGTGCCCGCGATGTTGTGGGTGCCGTCCTTGAAGCCCATCAGGTTGCGCGGGGTCTGGCTGTCCGGCGTGGTCGAGGAGGTCTTGCCGAAACCGAGCTGCGACCAGCGGACGTTGACCACGCCCATGCCGATCCGGGCCAGGTTGCGGATCGCGTGCACCGCGACCTGCGGGTCGTCGGCGCAGGCCTGCACGCACAGGTCGCCGCCGCTGCGGCCGGCCTCCAGCCGGTCGCCCTTGAACTTCGGCAGCTCGACCAGCGCCTCCGGCCGCTTCGCCTTCAGGCCGAACCGGTCGGTGCCGTCCTTCTCGAACAGCGTCGGCCCGAACCCGATGGTCAGCGTCAGCCGGGAGGCCGGGAGGCCCAGCGCCTCGCCGGTGTCGTCCGGCGGCGACTCGGGCAGGACGCCGACGGCGCCGCCGCCGACCTCGCGGCCGCCGGTCATCGCGGCGGCGGCCTTCGTCCACTCCTTGAGCATCTTCACCAGCGCGTCGCGGTCCGTGGTGATCACGTCGAACGCGGCGAAGTGCAGCCGGTCCTGGACCGGCGTCGAGATCCCGGCCTGGTGCTCCCCGTAGAACGGGACGTCCGCCGGCTGCGGCGCGGCGGCGCTGTCCTCGCTCGACATGGTCGCGGCGGCGACCGTGCCCACCGCCGCGGCGCCGAGCGCGACGCCCGCGCCCGCCCAGCCTATGACGGCCCGTCGGCTGAGCCCGGCGCGCCGCGCCTCCCCGGCGGGGGCCGCCTGCTGCTCGTTCTCGGCGTCCATCTCTGGCGTTCCCTCTCGGACGTGTCCTGCACTGGTTGCGGGTCCTCGCACGGTTGCTCGGTCCCTGACGCGGGCTTAGCTTACGCTGCCCTAACTCCGGCCCCACTGGACCGTGACTTGCTGGGTCTACCCGCTCGGCGTTACTTGGTGACGACGGCGGCGGCGAGCTTGGAGAGGGGTTCGCCGAGGGAGTTGACGGCGTCGGAGAAGGTCTTGCGGCGGTCGTCGGGGACCTGGTCGTAGGGGGTGTAGGTGCCGTCGGGGTGGCGGTACTGGGCGAGGAGGGCGGTGATCTTCTCGAATTCGGTGTCGAGGGTGCGGGTGAGGGCGGGGTCGTGGTCGGCGGCGACGGGCTTGAGGAGTTCGTAGGCCTGGCGGGCGCCCTCGACGTTGGCGGCGAAGTCGGACAGGTCGGTGTGGCTGTAGCGGTCCTCCTCGCCGGTGATCTTGTTCTTGGCGACCTCGTCGAGGAGTTCCTTGGCGCCGTTGGCCATGCCGGTGGGGGTGATCTCGGCGGCAGGGATGCGCTTCTGCCAGTCCTTGAGGTCGGTGACGAGCTGGGCGGCGAGGGCCTTCTCCTCGTCGCCGGCCTTGTTGTCGGCCCACAGGGCCTTCTCCAGGCGGTGCCAGCCGGTCCACTGCTGGCCGTCCTCGAGGGCGTCCTCGCGGGTGTCGGTCTTCGGGTCGATGTCGCCGAAGCTCTCCGCCACCGGTTCGGTGCGCTCCCAGCCGACGCGGGAGGGGGCGAACAGGGCCTTGGCCTTGTCCAGGTCGCCGGCGGTGAGGGCGGCGGCGAACTGCTCGACGACGGGGATCGTGGCGTCGGCCTGCTCCTGGGCGTAGGCGCGGTAGTCGGCGACCGCGCGGGTCAGGCGCTCGTCGGTGGGGGCGGCGGCGGTGGTGGCGGCGGTGACGGTGATCTTCTGGCGGATGCCGTCGCCGGTCATGCCGGGCTTGCAGGCCACCTCGTAGGCGCCGGCCTTGATCTCGGCGTTGACGGTGGCCTTGGTGCCGGGGCCGATGTTCTCCCGCTCGGTGACGATCCGGTCGCCCTCGGCGTAGACGTAGACCTCGGTGGTCTTGCCGCCCTTGTTGGCGACCTCGAACTCCACGTGCCCCGCCGGGAAGGACGTCCGCGACAGCTCGCACTTGTCGTCGGTGGCGGTCACCCGCACCGGCCCGCCCGCCGCGTCCGCCGAACCCTTCCCCGCGTCCTTCTTCGAACAGCCCACCAGCCCCGCCCCCGCCACGGCGAGGACCAGGAACGCGGCAGCGACGGAACGACGACGGGCAGACATGCTCACTCCAGGGGCGAGGGTGCGAAGGATTCCGACCGGCCGCCGGGGCAACCCCGAGGCCGCGCAGTAAGCTAAGGCATACCTTAGATCCCCCGCCAGACCCCGACGACACCCTCATTCGGCCACCCATCACCCCCCATCCCTCCCTCCCGCCCAACCAGCCCCTCCCCCAAGCCAGTTGGCCCCGCCCCCAGCACCCCGCCCCACCCCGCATGTGACCGGGACCACGCCTGACCTGGCACTCCGTCAAGCCCGGGCAAAATCCCCGCCCCCGCGGCCCACCCGCCGCGCCCGCCCTGCGGAACGCGGGCGCCGGAACCTTAAAACCCCCGGGTCGCGGGCCCGGGCCGGTTCGAGTCCGGCAGTTCGAGCGGGCGAAGCGGGCCCCGGAGCAGCGGGCGGTGTGGCTGCGGAACATCACCGACGTGGAGTTGGTCGAGTTGGCGTCAGGGCGGTGGGGCAGTCCCGAGCAGGACATCGTGGACGAGGTGGGCCGGCGTCTCCAGGTGATCGCCGAGAGGCCGAGCCCGGCCCTCGCTGCGATGGAGGCGACCGGGCTCGTCGGCCTGGGTGCCGAGGAGCAATCGGCGGGCGGATCGGCCGAGACGGCAGGGGGCGGGGCGTGACGGTCTGCGCGGAGGAGCGGGAGGCTCGCGTGCTGGCCGCTCTGGAGGAGGATCGGCAGACTGCACACAGTGATCGCCCTTCGGCGGAAGACTGTGGGGCGGTCCCGCCGACCGCCCCCGAGCGCCGGGGCGCTGCGGTGCCCTGCCGATCTACCCCCCATCGGCAGGGCACCGCCATGCCGGGGTGCGTGGTGAACCTGCGCCCCTACACGCGGCCGAACCGCCGCCCGTACCCGCAGCCGGCGCGGGCCCGCCACCAGATCCAGCGGGCCGTCCGGGTGCGCCCCTGGCCGATGTGCGGGCACTCGGTGCTGGAGCACGCGGTCGAGAATGGGCGCCGGGCGTGTTCCCGGGGCGAGGGCGTGCGGATCTCCTGCCGGGCGTGCGCAGAGGTCTGGGCCCGCCTCTCGCCCCTTCAAGGTCTCGCGCTGTCCCCGGGGCTGGCAGCGCTTGCGGAGGTCTGCCGGAGGCTGTCGCCCGGGAACTCCTTCGTGCTGTCCTGACTGGTGCTGGGCCGGCGGGTGCCCGTCCGCCGGCTCAGAGGGTGATGGGCCGGAACATCGAGACGTAGCGGGGCGAACCGGGGTGCTGGATGATCCCCATCTTCGTGTACCCCCACTCCTCGTAGAGGGCCCGCACCCGGGGGTGGTCCTCCTCGACCAGGAGGTGCACCCGCTCCTCGGGGCGGTGCGACAGCAGCTCCTCGTGCAGGGTGTGGGCCATGCCGGTCTTCCTGACCTCGGGGAGAACCATGATCTCGCAGAACGCGAACGTCTTGCCGTCCGTCTCCGTGAGGTCGACACCGGGCTCCGTCTCGATCAGGCCGCCCCACTGGTAGTCGGCAGTGCGGCCGAACCCGTAGGCGTAGCCGATCGGCCGACCGCCGACCTCCCCGAGCGTGCAGCCCCAGCGGGGAGCGGCGGCCTGGCGGTGGAGACGGCCGGTGAACGCCTCCATGGTGAAGAACTCGTCCCCGGCCTTCTCCTCGGCGTAGATCCGGTCATAGAGGTCGAGTAGCACCGGCTCGATCTCGGGCAGATCCTCGGCGGTGCAGTAGGTGACGGTGAGGGTCGGTTGGGGGCCCACGGTGCTGCTCCTGTCCCTATGTTGCGGCGGTGACGGTGTCATAGCGTTCCACGAAGGAAGCTCCCTCGGGAAGATCCATCCCGGACAGCTTGTTCCGGACCGCGCCGAGGTGGACCGCCCAGCGGGGGGAGTTGACGGTCGGGTAGAGGTCGAGCGCTTCACCGGCCATGCTGATGCCCCGCTCGACCTGGCCGTCGGCGATGTAGCACTGCGCGAGGTGCACGGACGTGGCGAACTGGTTCCTCCTGAACCCGGGCGGGCGCAGCACCATCGCCTGCTCCTCCTGCTGGGCCGCCCTGTCGGGCTGACGCAGACTCATGTACGCCAGCGCCGAGGCCGACAGGACCTCACCGGCGCCAACGAAGGCGAGCCACGGGTCGGCCGGCTCGCCGCCGACGCGGTCGAGGACGGCCTCGGCCTTCGCCAGCGCGTTGCCGGTCTGGGCCTTCTGCCCGGACGCGGCGTAGCCGAGGGCGAGGCGGCCGTGCAGGAGGGCGGTCAGCCGGTGGTCGCGGCTGTTGCGGGTCGCGTCGAGCGCCAGGCGCGCGATGGTGACGGTCTCGGTCGCCCGGCCGAGGGCCCAGGACTGGCGGGACATGTACGCCCAGATGCGGGCCTGGAGCTGCCGGTCCCCGGCGAGGAGGCCGGCGCGCAGGCCGCTGTCGAAGTTCTTCGATGCACGCTCCTGGTCTCCGGAGTCGAAGGCGAACCATCCGGCGCTGGCGTGGAGTTCGCCGATCACCCGGTACAACGCTTTCTCGACGTTCGGCCCGTAGAGGCACCGGGCCATCGCGCTCTCGATCTGCCGGACGAACTCTTCCGCGATGTCGGCCAGTTGGTCGCCGCCGTAGAGGTCGTCCACGGCGTGCAACTTGGTGATGGTCACGCGGATGCGCTCGACGTCGCTTGCTCCTATCCGGCCGCCACTCGGTAGCGGGGCGAATGCGAAGCTGATCAGGTTGCCGGTCGCGGCGAGCATGAAGGAGCGGCGGCGCACGTGGTCCTCCTCCTGGTCGGGGGTCTCCACAAGCAGCGTAGAGGGCGGCTGGAACGCCGCAAGATCACGCAGTCTTTTACCCGAAAGGGTGAAGCCCAGTGCGTCGCCGGAGAGCTGGAAGACGTCCATCATGCTGACGAGGGACTGTACTTGCGGCTGCTTGGTCTCCCCGGACAGCCAGCGGCGGATCTGCCGGCCGGTGGCGTTCCCCGGTCTCTCGAACCGCTTCTCCTCGGCGGCGTTGACCTCCTTCGCCAGGTCCTCCGCGGACAGCTTGGCGCTCTCCATCAGCGCTCTGAGCACGTCGTTCGGACGGGCCTCTGCCATGGGCGCTCCTCAGGCCAGGAAGGCGACCCCCTCGCCAACCTTGTGCCGTCTCCTGCTCGGAAATGTCCTAGGGGCGTGAGGACAGCGCCACCAGAATGTCCTATCCCCGGTTGCGTGATCACCAGTTCACTGAATGTCAGCAGCCGGTGAGCAGCACGAGGAACACCGCAGACCGGCCGCTCCGTACTCCCGCAACGGCGCGGTGGTACGGGCCTGCGCCCCGCCCGGGACGTCACGGTCCCGGGGGCGTTTCCACACTGACGCCGCCTCGGCGGCCCACCAGGAGGGACAGACCCATGAGCAACAACAACTACGGCAGCGGGAACAACGACCACAACACCGGCAGCGGCGAGGGCGGCAACAACGACCACGCCGACGGTTCGACCGGCGGCGACGAGTAGTCAGCCCCCTACGCAGCAGGGCCCCGGATGCGCCCCTTCGTCAAGCGCCCGGGGCCCTGCCCCCTCGCGGAAGAGTCAGCGCCCCTGTCCGCCGCACGTACACCGACGTGACTGGCACTCAGACCAGGCCGGCACCCGCACGAGCTTCACCGCGGGCCCCGGATTCCCAGCGGCGCACACGCTCCCTACCGAGCTGCCGTGCCCGGCCCCGCCCCCCGACGGGTCCGGCACGGCGACCAACTGTGTCGTCCACACAGGAGCCTCCCCATGCGCACCGCCCTCGTGTACCTCTGCACAAGCGACACCCTCAGCCTGGCCCTCCTCAAGCCGTGGTGCGCCCAGCGCGCCACGGCCGAGAACATCCCGGTGTCCGAGACCATCGTCGACACCGACGAACTCCTCCCGGCGGCCGAGCGCGCCGGCCGGCAGCGCGTGATGGCGCTCGCGGCCAGCGGCGACATCGTGATGGTCGTGACACTCGACCGCACGATGCTCGCCATCGGCCGCAAGGGCTGGGACGACCTGGCGGCCGATGTCGCCGAGCACGGCGCGGTTCTGATCACCCATCGGACGCCCGTACCGTCGATCCCGCCCACGGACTGGGCGCAGTTGCTCCCGGCCGCCCCCGCCTCTCCCCCGGTGGTGGAGCTGGTCGACGCCGGGGGGCAGCGGTGAGCGGGCAAAGGGGCCAGCGTTCCGGTCGGGTCTACCGCCTGGCGATCGACGCGACAGCTCCCGCCCTGGAGATACGCCTCGGCGTGGTCGGTCCGGTGCGGGAGCAGCTGGACAAGGTGCTCACGGACTGGGGCATCGGGAGTGCCGACCGCGGCGACATGATGTGGATCGCGCACGAGCTGGTGGCGAACGCGCTCCGGCACAGCCCGCCCGGCCGCCACCAGGTGAGCATGTTCCTGTTCCCCGAGGGGCACCGCCGGGTGGTGGCTGTCCACGACGGCAGCAGGGCGATGCCCTACCTCCCGGCGGACGCGGTCGACAACAGCAACGCCGAGTCCGGCCGCGGCATGCTGCTGGTCGCAGGGCTCGCCGAGCGGTGGCAGGCCGACCTCACGCCGCACGGGAAGAAGGTGTGGGCGGTGCTGGCCCTCAAACAGCCTGTGCCGCTGGTGCAACTGGCGTCGATCACGCCGCAGGCCGTACGGCGCGCGGAGGTCATCGCGGCAGCCGTCAGCACGTCCCGCTTACGGGTGGTCCGGCCTCGCCGGGCGGTCGCGTAGGCACCACAGACTCCCGGGGACTCGTGCACCCCGGGTGTCCGCCGGTCACGCCCGGCGGACGAATCGGCGCGCTCGTCAGCGCGCCGGGCCTCCTGTCCTCATGGGTCGGGCATGGGAGGCCGCCACGGAGGCCCCGCAGGCAGTCACGCGTCTCCCGCCGGCGGGGCCTCCCTCCAACTGCTCCCGGTCCGACCGACAGCGCGAGGCTGGGGAGTCCCGCCCCGTTTCCCGGAGGACGTTGTGCAGCACCATTCCAACGAGCCGGTCCGGCTCGACGCGGCGGCCGTCGCTACGGCGCTGGACCGTGTGGACCAGCTCATGGCCGGTGCCCAGGCCGGCGGGCCGCCGCCCGAGGACGGGTTGGTGGAGCTGCTGGACGAGCTGATCGGGCACTTGGCCCTGCTGGTCGTGGAGGTGGACTCCGCCTACGGCGCCCTGCCGGAACGCTCGGCGGCGCGGGGCCCGGTCGAAGCTGCGCTCCGCGGTGCCCGCAGCCTGCTGGGCAGCCCGCCGTCGGGCCTGTTCACGAGCGTCGTTCTCTTCGGGACGTACTGCCGGGTGCTGGCCACCCTGCGGTGGTTGCACCCCCTCTTCGACGAGGTCCGCCTGCCCGGCGTGCCGTACGGCGGAATCCGGCTCAGCAGCGGCCCGCCTGGTCGCCACCGGCACGCCCGGATGCGGGCACCGTAGGGGCGGCGGCCGAGGACAGGCCGGTGAGCGCCGCAGGGCCGGGCGCCCGGGAGGCCCGCCGCTGGCTGGAGGCGGAGCTGGGGCGGCTCGGCTACGACAGCAAGCGGCCCATGTACACCGAGGACGGCCGGCACTTCCGGCCGGTGCTCGGCACGCCGGGCTGGTGCTCGGTCGGCTGGGCGCCGACGGAGGCGTGGCCGCCGGGTGCGCTCGCCTGCTGGAGCATCGGCTGGCACCCCGCTGCCGAGTTCGCCCGCGACGGCCGCAAGACCGTCACGAAGGGCGCGGGGCGGCACTGGGAGGAGTGCAAGGTGCTCGCGGCGCTGCGGAGCCTGGGGCTCCAGGCGGCGGTGACCGGCCCGCCCCGGAGCCCGGAGCGCTTCGACTCGCTGGCCCTGCTGGCCTGGGAGCCGGCGCCCGGTGCCGTCGCGGACTGGCCGCCGGCCGACGCCTGGAGCGGGGTGCCGCCGAGCACTGGCGGACCGGCGTCGGCCAGCTCCTCGGTGACCTCGCCGCGATCGGCCGGTACCGGTTCCGGACCGCGTGGGAGCACCCCGCCGCGTACCACGGCGCCGCCGGCGTCATCGTCTGGCGCGGCCCGCGCCCGTTCCTGCCCAGCTGATCTCCGCCGTCCCCGGGTCCTGCGCTTCCGGGGACGGTGGCACCACCGCGCCGGCCCGTCCGGCCGGACACCCCTTCTCGAAGCGGAGGTTCAACGTGATCGCACCGCCCGTGTTCCCCACGTTCCAAGGCGCGTACGCCGCTGTGCTGCGGCACGTCACCGCGCACCACGAGCACGTCAACACCGCTCGGGGCAACGACAGCCACGAGATCATCGGGGCGAGCTTCCGGCTCTCCGACCCGCGCCAGCGGGCCCTGTACCTGGAGGCCCGGCCAGTCAACCCCGTGTACCACTACGCGGAGGCGCTCTGGTACGTGGGCGGCCTGCGGAACCTGGACCTGATCGGCCACTACGCGAACCGTCGCCGGGCGGACTCGCGCGACGGGACCACGATCGAGGGCTCCTCGTACGGCGCCCGGATCTTCGCACCCCAGCCGGACGGCGGCCCGTCCGCGTTCGACCGCGCGTTGGAGCTGCTGCGGGCCGAGAAGGACAGCAAGCGGGCCTACATGCCCATCTTCGAGGCCCGGGACCTGGACGAGATCGGCCACCCCGACCTCCCGTGCCTGGTCGGACTCCACTTGCTGGCCCGCGACGGTCACCTGCACATGGTCACCTACATGCGCGCGAACGACGCCAACCGCGGCATGGTGTGCGACGTCTACTCCTTCACCCTGATCCAGGAGTTCGCCGCCGTCCTGCTCGGCCTGCGCCTGGGCAGCTACACCCACCACGTCGGGTCGATGCACGTCGGCGTCCGGGACCTGGAGCGCGCGGGCAGGGTGGTGGAGGAGACGGACGCGGCCGGCGCCACGGCCGCACCGCTGTTCCCGGCCCCGGTGATGCCCTTCGGCACCACGTGGCAGCACATCCGGACCGTGCTGGTGCACGAGGAGCTGCTGCGCACCAACCAGGTCCAGTACACCCCGGACGATGTCGCCGGCCTGAACCTGCCGCCGTACTGGCAGCGGGTGCTGCTGCTGTTCGAGGCGCACCGGCAGCTCGTCAACTGCCCGGCGGATCCGGTCGACCGGCAGGTCCTCGACGCGCTGGAGCCCGGGGCGCGCTGGCAGTTCGAGCGCCGCTGGCCCACCCGCGTCACCGCCGGGGCGGTCGCGTGAGCGGGGACCCGCGGCGCGAGGTGGACTGGTCGCGCTGGAGCGTGGTCCTCCTCAAGCCGGACTGCCTGCGCCGGGGCCTGGCCGACCAGGTGCTGGCCCGGCTGGAGCCGACGGTGCGGATCGTGCACCGGCGCCTGGTCGTCGTCGCCGACTGGCAGATCCACGTCCACTACTGGGACCTGCTGGTCAACCGGCGCCGATTCGAGGTGGACGTGCCCGGCTGCCTGCGCGCGACGTACGTCGGCCGGCAGGTGGAGGTTGCGCTCGCCCACGGCGCCCCGGGCACACCCGAGCGGCTGCGCGGCCTGCTCGGGCACTTTGACCCGACCCAGGCGGAGCCGGGGACGATCCGCGCCGACTTCGGCACCGACAGCCTCACCGCCGCCCGCGCCGACCGGCGCCTGGTGGAGAACCTGATCCACACCTCCGACCACAGCCGTGCCGCGCGCCGGGACTTCGGGACGTGGTTCGGCACTGACCAGCACCAGCTGCTCGACCTCCAGGAGGAACAACGCCGATGACGACCGCTGCCCCCAGGCGCCGACGCCTGCTGCCGCTGCTCACGATGGAGCAGATCGCCTCGCTCAAGCCCGAGCTCGCCAACGTCATCGAGTACCGGAAGTCCGGGCTGTCGGTGAACCACATCGTGGGCTGCCCGCTGGACTGCAGCTACTGCGTGCGGCACCTGTTCGACAACTTCGAGCTCAAGACCCCGCGGCGGCTGATGAGCGACGAGGACGCGGTGAAGCTGCTGACCGAGCACGAGCACTTCCGGCCGCACCGGACGCCGATCCAGATCTTCAACCGGGCGACCGACCCGATGCTGCCCGTCGTCAAGCCGCACACGTTCAACACCCTGCGGCTGCTGGACGAGCAGGGCCTGACCAACCACGTCCTGATCATCACCCGGTGGCGGGTCGACCCCGAGGACTGCGCGGTCCTGAACTCCTTCCGGAACATCCGGTTGACGGTGCTGGTCACGCACTCCGGCATCGACCACCCGGGCATCGAGCCGGTGGACTCGGCCATCGCCGCGGCCAGCCTCAAGACGCTCCACGAGCACGCCGAGCGGTACCGCACGGTGCTGTACTGGCGGCCGATCGTGCCGGGCCTCAACGACAGCGACGAGCACATCGCGCGGGCCCTGGAGCTGTCGAAGCATGCCCATACGACGGTGTTCACCGGGCTGTTCTTCCGCCAGGAGATCGCCCAGTACTACGCCGACCACGGCCTGCCGCTGCCGTACGACGACATCGCCCGCCGCAAGATCATGCCGGAGCAGTCCGAGCAGCGAATCCTCGACGCCTTCCGCCGGCCCGACGACCAGCGCGAACCGTACGGGCCGCTGTTCCGGAAGACGAGCTGCGGCGTCGCCTACGCCCACAAGGTGGCCGACTACAACGGCCACTACGGCATCAAGGAGCTGTGCGACATCTGCCCGGTCGCGCAACTCGGCCTGTGCCGCGACGCCTGGAAGGCCCCGAGCCTGGAGGAGGCCACCGAAGCCGCCCGTGCTCTCGGAGCGACCGGCGACGTTGAGATCACGGACCGCGCCATCATCGTCGAGGGCCTGAACGAGCCGCCGCGCTACTACCTCCAGCACGGCTTCGGCTACCAGGTCCACGACCGTGACAAGCCGCACCGCCCCCGCCGCCACGGCCGAGCCGAGATCGGCTGGGACGGCTCGAAGTAGAGGAGATCGCGATGGACTTCGGCACCTGGCCCCCCGTCTTCGTCGTGGACGTCGAAGGCAACGGCGGGCAGCCCCCGGAGCTGGTAGAGGTCGCCGCGATTCCCGTTGTCGGCGGGAGTCCGGTGCCGTCGTCCGTCCGCTCCACCCTGCTGCGCCCGCCGACCCCGATCACGCCGTTCGCCCGGCGGGTGCACGGCATCCGCAACCAGGACGTCGAGCAGGCCCCGACCTGGGAGCAGGTGGGCCCGCAGATCCACGCCTCCTTGGAGGGCGTGTGGATCTGCGCGCACAACGCGCACGTGGACTACGGCGTCCTACTGCGGCACATGCCCGACTGGAAACCGGCCGGGGTGCTGGACACCCTGCGGCTGGCCCGCGCCACCTACCCGAAGGCCGGCGGGTACAGCCTCGACGCGCTGGTCGAGACAGCCGGCATCGACCTGGCGTCGATTCCCGGCCGGCGCCACCGGGCGGCCTTAGACGCCCACGCCACCGCGCTGCTGCTGATCGCCCTCGCCGGGCACTACGGCACCTGGGACGCGCTGCTCGAAGCCGCCGTCCCGCCCGGGATGCCCGGCGCCCCCCTTCCGCCCGTCCCCGAATCCGAGGAACAGACACTGTGGTGAACCCGCTCCGCATCTACATCGCCGGCACGCACTCGACCGGCAAGACCACCCTGGCCAAGCGCATCGAGATGGAGCTGCGCGCCCACGGCGTCGTCGTCGCCCGCACCGGCGGCTTCGCCAAGCGGGCCGCCGAGCTCGGCTTCCCGAAGATGACCAGGCACACCGCCGACTCGACCGCCTGGATCATCAACGCCACCGCCAACGCCGCCCTGGAAGCCGAACGCACCGCGGACGTCGTGATCGTGGACCGGACCCCCTTCGACGCGCTCGCGTACTACCTGGCCGCCGTCCAGCACCGCGGCGAGCGCCCCGACCCCGAGGCGCTGTCCCGCCTGACCACCCTGGCGCAGCTGGCCAGCCCCCGGCGGCATGTGTTCCTCGGCACCCAGCTCGACCCGGCACTGCCGTTGGCCGAGCACCCGGGCAAGGACCCCGACTGGACCGACGCCGCGTTCCGCACGGCCGTGGACGAGCAGCTGCACCGCTCCCTCGCCGCCTACGCCATCCCGTACATCCCGGTACCCAGCAACTGGCACGCCGGCGCCGTCGACTTGGCGCTCAGCGCGATCACCGCTTCCCTGGAGACGGCCGCGTGAACAGGATCGCCATCGCGGGCAAGGAGGTGCCCCGGCTGGGCCTGGGCACCATGCGGCTGACCGGCCCCGGCACCTGGGGCCAGCCGGCCGACCCGGCCGGCGCCGTCGCGCTGCTGCGCACCGCCGTCCACGACCTCGGCGTCCTGCACATCGACACCGCCGACGCCTACGGCCCGCACACCGTCGAGGAGTTGATCCGCCGCGCGCTGCACCCCTACCCCGAGCCGCTGCTGCTGGCGACGAAGGTCGGGATGGTGCGGCCCGCGCCGAACATCTGGCGCCCGCTGGGCCGCCCCGAGTACCTGCGGGCCGCTGTGGAGGCGTCCCTGCGCCGGCTGGGGGCCGAGCAGCTCGACCTGTGCTACCTGCACCGCGTCGACCCCGCGGTGCCGCTGGCCGACCAGCTCGGCGAGCTGGCGGCGCTCCGGCAGGAGGGGAAGATCGGCGAGATCGGCCTGTCGAAGGTGACGCCCGATCAGGTGCGCGAGGCCGACGGGCTGCTCCCGGTCGCCGCGGTTCAGAACGTCCTCAACGTCACGGAGCCGGACGACCCGACGCTGGCCTACTGCATGGTCAACGGCATCCCGTACGTGCCCTACCGGCCGCTGAACGCCGGGAAGCTGCCCGACCCGGCGGCGGCGCTGCGGTGGCTGCTGGACCTCAGCCCCATGGTGGCGCCGATCCCCGGCACCGCGAACCCCATCCACCTGCGCGCGCTGTTCGCGCCCGAGTCCTGAGCGGCGGGGCGATGGCGGAGACCTGGATTCCCCGCGAGGAGTTCGTCGAGACGCTGCCCCGCGCCCTGCACGGGTGCGGTGTGCTGCTGTTCGACCCGGACGGGAAGCTGCTGCTCCTGCACAACTCCTACAGTGCGGGCCGAACCGCGAAGGGCTGGCCGCAGCGCTGGTGGGCGCCGGGCGGCCTGCTCGACGCTGGGGAGATCCCCGAGCAGGCGGCGCGGCGGGAGGTCGCGGAGGAGACCGGCCTCGACCTGGAAGGCGTCCTGCGCCCGGTCGGCGTGGACTTCCTGCCGCCGGCCGAGGGCTGGCCGCCCGTCTCGACGTACTTCTTCTCGACTTGGCCCCTCACTCGGGAGCAGGCCGATTCGGTCGTCCTGTCCGAGGCGCACGACCAGCACAGGTTCCTGGAACTCGCCGACTGGGAGCGGGAGGTGTCGGCCACGATGTACGCGCGCCTGACCGCGCTGGTCCTCGCCGTCGAGACCGGGCGCCAGGTCGTCCTGCACTGCGGGAGGCCGATGTGAGCTGGGAGCAGCACGGCCGCGAGACGCGACTGAAGGCACCCGGCCTCGCCGTCCACCTCGACCAGGTCGTCCGGCCGGACGGGCGGCCGGGCGAGGTGTGGGTCACCGAGCAGCCGGACGGCGCGCTGATCGTCCCGGTGGACGACCAGGGGCGGGTCGGCATGGTCCGTTCCGTCACGTACGTCCACGGCGAGATCGTCACCCCGCCGGGAGGCCATGTCGAGCCCGGCGAGAGCCCCGAGGAAGCCGGGCGGCGCGAGCTCCGCGAAGAGGCCGGGCTGACCGCCCGGGAGTGGACGGCGCTGGGCAGCGTCGTCCTGGGCACCCGGAACACGGCGAGCCTGCACTTCTTCCTGGCGCGCGGTCTGACCCTCGGTGAGCAGCGGCTGACCGACTCGGAGTTCGGGATGGTCTTGGAGTGGTGGGAGATGTCCGACGCGGTGAAGGCCGCGTACGGCGGCCGACTGGCTTTGTCCGGATCGTCGCTCGGCATCCTCCTGGCCGCCCATCACCTGGCCTCTGCGTAGGGGGACTGCCCGTGTGCACGGTGTTCGTCAGCGTCGACCCCGGCTCGGCGGTGCCGGTCCTGGTGCTCGCCGTTCGGGACGAGTACACCGATCGGGGGTGGCTGCCGCCCGGCCGCCACTGGCCGGACCGGCCTGGCGTCGTCGGCGGCCTCGACCTGGACGCGGGCGGGACCTGGCTGGCGGTCGCGCCCGGTGCCGGGCGCGAGGCGGTGGCGGCCTGCCTGCTCAACGGCTTCGGGCACACCGCGGACCCTCAGCGGCGGCTCTCCCGGGGCGGGCTGCCGCTGATCGCGGTGAGCGGCCAGCCGGTCGACCAGGTGGAGCGCTACGACCCGTTCCACCTGGTCGTCGCCCGCCCCTCCGGGGTGCGGGTGGTCAGCTGGGACGGCAGCAGCGTGGAGGAGTCCGAGCTGCCTGCCGGCCTGAGCGCCATCCTCAACGACGGGCCGGAGGGCCGGAGGAGCAGCGCCGCCTGCCCGCCGGGCATCCTCGCCACGATGAACGCCCGGCTGGCCCGCTTCCGGGCGCGGCTGCAAGCCGCCGCCCGGCCTGAGCCGGCATCCGGCCCGCCGGAGGTCGCCTGGGGCCCGTGGCTGCCGATCGCGCGCGGAGACGGGCTTCCCCCGGACGATCCGGCGGCGCTGATACGCCTGCTGACGCCACCGGGCGGGCGGGTCTGGGGCTCCGTGTCGCTGTCGCTGATCGCCCTCTCGCGCGAGGGCATCCGCTACGACTTCGGCGCCGTCTCCGAGCACGGCCCTTCGCCCCGGGTCGGCCTGGAGACGGTGCTCGACCGAACCGTGTTGAGCACCAGCAGAGAGCGAACCCCCATGGACAAGGAACCGTCGGCCGAGTCGCTGGCCGAGATGGGCGCGCAGATGGAGGCGTGGCTGGTCGCTCGCGGGCACAGCCCCAGCATCCCCGCGTCGACCGCCGACGCACCGAAGTGGCAGCGGGACATGCTGACGGTGCTGTCGGCGGCGGAGGCGGCGGGGGTGCTCAGGAAGTGCCCGCACCTGACCCCCGAGCCGCAGCCGGCTGCGGTGATGGCGGAGGCCCCCGACCTCCTCCTGTGCCTGCCCTGCTACTCGGAGGTCCTCCCGAGGCGGGTTTGTCCGGACTGCCGGAAGCCGTCGGGGTCGGCTTCCCTGGAGGGCGGTGTCGAGGACGTGAGGCGGGGTCCGCTGCTGATCTACTCCCGGATGCGGTGCGCCCAGTGCGCGTGGTTGAAGTCGCCGACCGGCCCGGAGGGGACCTTCGGTGCCTGAGCGCCCCCGCCGCAGTGTCCGGTGCCGATGCCGCTGGCAGGGGAGTTGATGTTCGGTCAGGCTGGCGACTTCCCGCCGCAGGCCATCTCTTTCGGGTGATGTTTGCGGCGGACGGCAATCCGATCGGGCAGAGTGTCAACGGGCAACACAGACCGCCCGTGTCCATGCTCCGCAGGCTGGATGTGGGGTGGATGAGAGGGTTCGGCAGCATGCTGCCGGGCCCTCTACCTGTTTCCGCCCGGGCCTTCCCGGCCTGCGCCGACAGGGGCGGATTTGGCCATCTTCTCGGCACGGTGGCCGGATCGCTCCGGGCTCCCGGCGCCCCTCCCCGAAGTGACCCTCACCCTGCGTGACCTGCCCGTGCTCCCGAGCGTGCTCCCACGGGAGCGCGGGGGCGGTTATATCCGGGGAGATCCGGGCCGGAACGGGGAGATGCGGGCGCGTTTTCGCGGGTCGGCAGATCGTCGCAGGTCAGTGGAGGTTCCCCCGGCGGTTCGAGTCCGGCTCCGGGGCGGCCCACTCGCGCGGCGTGCGGCCCTCCGGCTTCGACCCGCGCCGGCGGCATGCTTGCGGTCGGTCCGCCGGCCGTTTCGGCGGCGGACCGACCAACCCGAAAACGACCGGACCGGCAGGGTGCCGGCCCGGTCGGACTCCCGGTTGACTCCCGGTCAGGGGAGGTTGCGGGCCATCACGATGCGCTGGACCTGGTTGGTGCCCTCGTAGATCTGGGTGATCTTCGCGTCCCGCATCATCCGCTCCACCGGGTAGTCCCGCGTGTACCCGTACCCGCCCAGCAGCTGCACCGCGTCCACCGTGATCTCCATCGCCGCGTCCGAAGCAAAGCACTTGGCCGCCGCGCCGAAGAAGGTCAGGTCGCCGTCGCCGCGCTGCGACTTGGCAGCCGCGGCGTAGGTGAGCTGGCGGGCCGCCTCCAGCTTCATCGCCATGTCGGCGAGCATGAACTGCACGCCCTGGAAGTCGGCGATCGCCTTCCCGAACTGCCGGCGCTCCCTCACGTAGCCCTTGGCGTAGTCCAGCGCGCCCTGGGCGATGCCCAGCGCCTGGGCGGCGATGGTCACCCGGGTGTGGTCCAGGGTGCGCATGGCGGTGGCGAAGCCGGTGCCCTCCGCGCCGATCATCCGCTCCGCCGGGATGCGCACGTTGTCGAAGTACACCTCCCGGGTCGGCGAGCCCTTGATGCCGAGCTTCTTCTCCGGCGCGCCGAAGGAGACGCCCTCGTCGCCCTTCTCCACCACGAACGCCGAGATGCCCTTGGAGCGCTTGTCCGGGTCGGTCACCGCCATCACCGTGTAGTACTCCGAGACGCCCGCGTTGGTGATCCACCGCTTCACACCGTTGAGGACCCAGAAGTCGCCGTCGCGCACCGCCCGGGTCCGCATCCCCGCCGCGTCCGAACCCGCCTCCGGCTCCGACAGGCAGTACGAGAACATGCCCTCCCCGCGCGCCAGCGCCCCCAGGTACTTCGCCTTCAACTCCTCCGAACCCGACAGCTGCACCGGCAGCGAACCCAGCTTGTTCACCGCCGGGATCAGCGACGACGACGCGCACACCCGCGCCACCTCCTCGATCACCAGCACCGTCGCCAGCGCGTCCGCCCCCGCACCCCCGTACTCCTCCGGCACGTGCACCGCATGCAGGTCGTTCGCCAGCAGCGCGTCCAGCGCCTCCTGCGGGAAACGCCCCTCCTCGTCGACCGCCGCCGCGAACGGGGCGATCTTCGCCTCCGCCAACGAACGCACCGACTCCCGGAGCATCTCGTGCTCCTCGCCGATCCGATACAGGTCGAAGTCCTGGGTCATGGCAGTCTCCTCGGTGTGGCACTCAGTACCCCCGATTATGCACACTGAGTACCGCCGATCACAGCCTCGACGCCCCGGTCGGTGCTACCGTCCGGGGTATGAGCGAGGTGCATGGGCAGGAACGGGCCGCCGGGAGCGAGAAGGGGCGGCCGACGATGCGGGACGCCCTGGTGGAGGCGGCGTTCCGGCTGTTCTCGGAGCGGGGCTTCGAGCAGACCACGGTGGACGACATCGTCTCGCTCGCGGGGGTCGGCCGGCGGTCGTTCTTCCGGTACTTCCCGTCCAAGGAGGCCGTGGTCTTCCCGGACCACGACGGCTGCCTGGCCGACATGACGGCGTTCCTGGCCGAGGCCGACCCGGCCGGCGACCCGGTGGAGCAGGTCTGCGACGCGGCCCGCCTGGTGCTGCGGATGTACGCGGCGAACCCGGCCTTCTCGGTGGGGCGCTACCGGCTGACGAAGCAGGTCCCGAACCTGCGCATCCACGAACTGTCGGTGGTCTGGCGCTACGAGCGCACCCTGGCCGGCCACCTGCGCTCGCGCTACGCGGCCCGCGCCGACGGCGGGCTGCGCGCGGACGTGATCGCGGCCGCGGTGGTCGCCGCGCACAACTACGCGCTGCGGTCCTGGCTGCGCTCCGGCGGCGAGGGCGACGTGGGCGCGGCGGTGGACGAGGCGCTGCAGCTGGTGGTGGACACCTGGGGCAACGGCGCCGCGGGCAGCGGGTCCGGCTCGGCGGACGAGGAGGTCGTGGTGATGGTGGCCCGGCGCGGCACGCCGATGTGGCGGGTGGTGCAGGGCGTCGAGGCGGCCCTGGAGGGCTGATCCCGGACCGGCGCCCCGGGCCCGGAATCTGACGGACCGTCGGCGAACTGGCGGCGGACCCTCGGCGGACCGTCGACAATCGGACGAACCGACTGGCACTCGGTACCTTTACAGAAGGCACTGAGTGCCATACCTTCCTTCTGGCAGACGCCCCGACCGCACGCCCTCGTACCGGGCGGCGGTACGGCGGCCCACCCCGGCTCAGGGAGGAGACGGCCATGACCCTCACGCTCGCACCGGCCGCACCGACGACGACCACCCCGCCGACCCCGTTCGCGCCGACCCCGCCCACCGCGGCGGCGCCCGGCGAGTCGGAGCTCGGCTACCTGCGCTGCCACTGGTGCCACTCGGCCAGCGCCACCACCTGCCTGCTCTGCCCGGTGTGCGGCTCGGCCGACCTGGAGCCGGCCGCCGCCTCCGGCCGGGGCACGGTGCAGCGCCTGCTCCGCCCGACCCGCCGCGGACCGCACCTGAACCGCCCGTACCTGATCGTGCTGGACGAGGGCTTCACCGTGCAGGCGGCGGTGCTCGGCGGCCTGCCGGGCGCGGTGCCGATCGGCGCGCAGGTGCAGCTGGTCACCAGCGAGGAGGGCGGCCGGGTGCTGACCTTCCGCCTCGCCCCCCGGATCTGACCCCGCCCTCCCCTACCCCGGCCCGACGCCCCGGGTCCGACACACCGGATCTGGCACACCGGATCTGACGCACCGTCGGGCGGCGCTCGACCACGCGTTCGACCCCTGCCCCTCCGCTGGCACCGAGTGCCGGTGGAGGGGCCTCTCCTTTCCCGGAAATCCCCCTGGTGCGCACACTTCCCACACCGGGTGCAGTGGGGGTGACGGCGTGGCGCGAACCCGTGCACGGAGCGCTGTCGCGCGGGTAGGGTCGGTGACGTTTGTCGTTCCGGGGGAGGTAGTCCACGTGCTCGATCTGAGCCCTCGTCAGTCGGCGGCCGGGTGGCGGCCGTCGTCCGGTCCGGCGCCGGGGCGGGAGTGGCGCAACGGCCTGGCCGCCAATCCGGCGGCGCCCGCCGAGGTGCTGTGCCGGCTGCTGGAGGTCGGCGCGGAGCCGGGCTGGCTGGCGCGGCGGCCGGGGCTGCCGTGCCGGGCGTTCGAGGCGGCGCTGGCGCACGGCGACTGGCGGGTGCGGGCGGCGCTGGCGGAGCGGTCCGGCCTGCCGGTGCGGGTGCTGTCGGCGCTGGCCGGCGACCGGGAGCGCCGGGTCCGCCGGGCCGCGGCCTCGGCGGCGCACCGGGTGGCCCTGCCGGTGGCGGTGCTGTCCGCGCTGGCGGGCGACCGCGATCCGGAGACCCGGCGCCGGGTGCCGGCCTGCGCGGGGCTGCCGGCGGAACTGCTGGTGCGCCTGGCGCAGGACGGTTCGGCGCTGGTCCGGGCGGCGGCGGTGCGGGCGGGGAGCTGGGCCGAGCTGCCGCCGCGGGTGCGGGCGGCGCTGCGGGCGGACCGCGATCCGGCGGTGCGCTCGGCGGTGCAGCGGGCGCTGCGGGTGGAGCGCCCGCTGCCGGTGACGCTGGCGGGGTACATCGCGGAGAGCGACCCGGTGCGGCGGGAGCGGACGGCGGCGGGGGCGGCGCTGGAGCGGCGGCTCGGCCAGTGGCTGCTGCTGGACGACGAGCCGCGCATCCGGTGCGCGGTGGCGGCCAATCCGGAGCTGCCGACCGACCTGGCGATGGCGCTGGCGGGCGATCCGCACGAGGACGTCCGGCTGGCGGTGTCGCTGCGGGGCGACCTGACGGAGGATCAGCGCTCCACGGTGCACTACCGGTTGCCGGACGGGCCGCCGCCGGAGCTGCCGTGGGTGGCGGAGCGGGCGGGCGATCCGGCGGAGCTGCTGCGGCTGGCCCGGTCCTCGCACCCGTGGATACGGCGGGCGGTGGCGCTGTCCGAGCGGCTGCCGGCCGAGGCGGTGGTGCTGCTGGCGGCGGACGGCGAGCCGTCGGTGCGGCTGGCGCTGGCGGAGCACTGTGCGGACGCGCCGGGCGAGCTGCTGCGCTCGGTGTACCTGGAGCTGCTGGGTCCGGCCTCGCTGCTGGACCGGCCGGGGTTCGGGGCGCCGGGGCTGGCCGACTTGGCGGACCGTCCGGAGCCGGCCCTGCGGCTGGCGGCGCTGCGGGACCCGGAGGCGCCGCCGGAGGTGCTGGCGGCGCTGGCCCGGGACGCGGACCCGGTGGTGGCGCGGGCCGCGGCGGGCGATCCGCGGCTGCCGCTGGAGGTGCTGCTGGACCTGCTGGAGCGGGGCGCGCACCCGGTCGAGGCGGCGGCGAACCCGGCGCTGCCGGTGGCGTTCATGCACCGGCTGCTGGACCTGGCGGCCGACGCCTGACCGCTGCCGGACCCCGGAGGGGTACTGGAATACCCCCTGATCGGTGAATGTTCAACCACCTGTCGGGCCGCTACGGCCCGGCGGGACCCGGACCACGGGAAGGAACGGACATGACCACCGACCTCGGCCTGACGAGCGGCACCACCGCCGAGCGCTGGGACCGCGCCCAGCTGTTCTTCGACTCCAAGGCGTACGCGGACGCCGCGCGCATCCTGGTCGGGGTGGTCGAGGAGTCCCCCGAGCAGGTCGGCCCGCGGCTGCTGCTGGCCCGCGCCTACTACCACTCCGCCCAGCTGCGCCGCGCCGAGGAGCAGCTGCGCGAGGTGATCGAGCGGGACCCGGTGGAGCACTACGCCCACCTGGTGCTCGGCCGCACCCTGGAGCGGCAGGGCCGGAGCGCGGAGGCCGCGCCGTACCTGCGGCTGGCGGCCGCCTTCGACGGCGAGTTCCCCGCGGTCTGACGCGGCCCCGCACGGCGGAACGCCCCTGCCCCCGACCGGAGTTCAGGTCGGGGGCAGGGGCGTTTCCGGTCGGCTCACTTGGGGAGCTTGAGGTTCCACATCGTCAGGTCGGCCTCCAGCTCGCCGTAGCTGCCGTCGTCGGGGTGCAGGGCGGTGACGTTCACCAGCGTGATCGGCGAGCGGCCGTCCACGACGCACACCCGGTCGCCGACCACGACCTCGACCTCCTGGCGGACCTGAGTGGTCAGCAGGTTGCGGCAGTCCTCGGCGGTGGGGGCGCCGCCGCCGGTCCAGGTGGCCACCTGGCCCTTGATCTTCATGCCGCCCTGGATGCGCTGCGCGCTGGGCCAGATGTCGCCGAGGGTGTCCTTGTCGCGCACCCGCGGCGGGGCCGTCGACAGGTCGATGCCCGTCAGGCCGAAGCGCACCTTCCCGCTCCAGCTCACCCCTGCGGCGGCCGGCGGCGGGGCGGCGGCGGAACCCGGTTGGGTACCGGCCGACCCGCTCCCGGTGGAGGCCGTGACGACGTTCTGCGGGACGGGGGCCGGTCCCGCCGAGGGGCCCGAACCGCCGCCCCCGGAGAAGGCGGCGATCGCGCTCGCCACGCCGGCCGCGGCGCTGACCACGGCGGCGATCACGCCCCAGGTCTTGGCCGCCGAGGACCTCGGTTCCGGCCCGCCGGGCTGCGGGTGGCCCGGGTACGGCTGACCGGGGTACGGGTACTGGGGCTGCCCGTGCTGCGGCTGCGGGTGGCCGGGGTACGACCCGGGCTGCTGCTGCGGCGGCTGATCCTGCATCAAGTCCCCCGACCTGTGACGGAACTGGCTTGCTCGTGCCGAGAACGGCTGCCGGAACCTTAGCGGATCCGCCGACCTGCGCGCTCCTCCCGCCGGGCGCTGCCTTTGCCGTCCCCGCACGGTCCTTGGCAGGCTGGAGGGAGCGCCGTCGACGGAACGGAGGTGCCCGCGATGCGGACCCTGGAGGAGCAGATCGAGGTGACCGCCCCGGTGGGGGCGGCCTGGGCGCACCTGCACCGGGTGGCGGAGTACCCGCGTTTCGTCGGCGGAGTGGTGCGGGCGGACGCCCGGGGGCGGCACCACGCGCACCTGGACGTGGAGTTCGACGGCGGGCGGCACGCGGTGGACGCCGAGTTGACGGACCGCGGCCGGGGCCGGGTGATGAGCTGGGCGACCCGCACGGGGCCGCCGCTGCGCGGCACCTTCGCGCTGTACCCGCTGGACGCCGGGCACACCCGGGTGCAGGTCCGGGTCGAGTACGACCCGGAGGAGTTGACGGCGGCGCTGGGCGGGCCGCGCGGGTTCGCGCAGAGCCGGGCCGTCGAGGAGGCCGTCCGCACCGACCTGGCGCTGTTCAAACGCCTCTGCGAGGAGTGACCGCGGCTTCCCTCGTCAGGCTCCGAAGGGCAGCTCGGCCCAGATCACCTTGCCGCTGTCGGGGTAGCGGGTGCCCCAGCGCTCGGCGAGCTGGGCGACCAGGAACAGGCCGCGTCCGCCTTCGTCGGTGTCGGCGGCGTGGCGCAGGTGCGGCGAGGTGGCGGAGCCGTCCCAGACCTCGCAGATCAGCGCGCGGTCGCGGAGCAGCCGGACCCGGATCGGGGCGGCGGCGTACCGGATGGCGTTGGTGATCAGCTCGCTGAGCACGAGTTCGGCGGCGAAGGCCTGCTCGCCGAGGCCCCAGTCGTCGAGGCGGCGGGTGACGGCGGACCGGATGCGGGCGACGGCGGCGGGGTCGGCGGGGACGTCCCAGTCGGCGACGTGGTCGGCGGGCAGCGCGCGGGTGCGGGCGACCAGCAGCGCGATGTCGTCGGCGGGGGTGTCGGGCAGCAGGGCGTCGAGCAGGTCCTCGCAGGTCTGCCGGGGGCTGCGGCCGGGGCGGGCCAGGGCGGCGCGCAGCAGTTTCAGGCCGTGGTCGGGGGCGTGGCTGCGGGACTCCACCAGCCCGTCCGTGTACAGCACCAGGCTGCTGCCCTCGGCGAGCTCCAACTCGCAGCTCTCGTAGGGGAGTCCGGTGATGCCGAGGGGCGGCCCGGCGGGCAGTTCGGGGATCTCGACCCGGCCGTCGGGGTGGACCACGGCGGGCGGCGGGTGGCCGGCCCGGGCCAGGGTGCAGCGGCGGGCGACCGGGTCGTAGACGGCGTACAGGCAGGTGGCGCCGGTGATCGGGCGCTCGGGGTGGTCGGGCCCGGGGTGCTCCTGGTCGAGGCGGTTGACCAGGGCGTCGAGGTGGCCGAGGAGTTCGTCGGGGGCGAGGTCGAGGGAGGCGAAGGTGTGCACGGCGGTGCGCAGCCGGCCCATGGTGGCGGCGGCGTGCACGCCGTGGCCGACCACGTCGCCGACCACCAGCGCGACCCGGGCGCCGGAGAGCGGGATCACGTCGAACCAGTCGCCGCCGACGCCGGCCTGCGCGGGCAGGTAGCGGGAGGCGACCTCCAGGGCCTGCTGCTGGGGCAGTCCGGCGGGCAGCAGGCTGTGCTGGAGCGCGACCGCCATGGTGTGCTCGCGGGTGTAGCGGCGGGCGTTGTCGACCAGGACGGCGGCCCGGGCGGTCAGCTCCTCGGCGAGGGTGCGGTCCTCCTCGTCGAAGGCCGGGCGGGGGCGGGCCCGCCAGAAGGTGGCGACGCCGAGGCGGGTGTCGCCGACGGCGAGCGGCACCGCGATCAGGGTGTGCACCTGCTGCTCGCGCATCGCGTCGACGGTGCCCGGGCTGATGTCGTCCCAGGCGGCGAGCGCGGCCGTCAGGTCGGGTTCGGCGACCGAGCGGCCGTCGGCCACGGCGCGGGCCCGCGGGGTACCCGGGACCAGCGGCACGGCCGAGCCGGGCGCCAGCAGCGGCGACCACTCGCCGACCCCGGCGAGCGCGGCGCGGCGCAGCGGACGGTCCGGGCCCGGGTGCGGGTCACCGCCGTCGAGGACGCCCTCGTGCAGGTCGACGCTGGCGAAGTCGGCGAAGGCCGGGACGAGGGCGGCGGCGAGTTCCTGGCAGGTGCGGGTGATGTCGAGGGTGCTGCCGATCGAGCCGCCGGCCCGGTAGAGCAGTTCGAGCCGCCGCCGGGCGGTGTCCGGGACGGTGAGCGGGGCGCTGTCGCGGAGCGTGGCGAGCCGGCACGGCGGGCCGCCGGACCGGTCGGTGCGGCGCAGGTCGACCGCGAGGGTGCGGCCGCCGGCCCGCACGGGGACGTCGGTGGCCTCCTCCGGCCCGGCGTGCAGCAGGGTGGTGAGGGCGGGCGGCAGGCCGAGGGCGTCGAGCGGACTCCCCTCGCAGCCGGCGGGCAGCTCCAGCAGGCGGCGGGCCTCGTCGTTGGCGTACAGCAGGCGTTGGGCGTCGAGCAGCAGCACGCCCTCGCGGACCAGGGCGGGTTCGGGGGCGCAGGGGCGCGACCCCTCGGGGGGACGGCCCTCCTGGGGACGGTCCTCCGGGTGCCGGGGCTGCGCGCCCTCCTGATCGCCGGGCCGCGTATCCGGTTGCTCACGGGGCCGTTCACGGGGCGGCGGGCGGTCGGGGCCTCCGGTGGTGGGCGTCATCCGCGCCGTCCGGCCGGGGAGGGGGGCGTCGGCCCGGGACGCGGGCCCATGGGCAGTCGGCCTGCGGAGGTCCGGTCCGCGCCGCTGCGTCCACCGAGTGCTGCCCGAAACCGGGTCATACCCCCATTCCTACACTCCCCGGTCGGGCCGGGCCAATGGCCGCGCCCGGATTTCCGCTGCCGATGCGCTGCTTTTCATCCGCCTTTATTCGACTGACAATCCGTCAGGGGGTTGCCATGCTGTGCCGCATGGACATGGACGACGCGGAGAAGTGGGTCCCGCTGTTCGACTGGCCGAACGAGCCGGGCCGTCCCCGGCCGCACGAGCAGCTGGGCGCTTGACTGCGCGCCCACGGCATCGACTGGCGGGCGATCGACGAGCGGGACGTGCGGATCGACCACTACTGCGGCATCGGCCCGGACGGCCACTGGTGGGGCCGGCTGCGCCTGTGCGTGGACGCGAGCGCGCTGCGGCGCCTGGGCCTGCACCCCGAGCAGCCCTCGGCGGTTCCGGCCGATCCGCCACCGCCCGCGTGGTGGGGCCGCTGGTGAGCGCCGCCCGCCGGGGCGGCGGGTGGGTGCGGCGCTCCGGGGCAGCCGGTGGGTGCGGCGCTCCGCCTGACCCGCCCGGTGCTTGATCCGCTCGGTGCCCCCTCCCTCCGCTCAAGCTGTGCACGTTCACAGGATCTTGGCTCGAATGCCTTGCCAAGGCTCCCACCCATGCGGTTTTCTATGCGGAACACGTCGGATCTGGGTGTGTGTACGTTCCCATTCGGGCCAGGTCGCTGCCCGACCCCGACCGACGGGCTCCCCCACCCGGCCCGGCGGGCGACCGGTCCTCCCCACCGCGTCCCGCCCGCCCCCATCGCCAAGGACGACGATGCACCAGGCACTCAAGCGCGCGCTCGTCAGCGCCGCCGCCGCGATCCCGCTCGCCACCACCGCCGTCGCCGGCCTGCCCGGGACCGCCCACGCGGCCGCCGCGCTCGGCAACGGCGGCTTCGAGGCGGGCGGCACCGGGACCGCCACGCCCGCCGGCTGGTCCACCTACTCGGCGGCGGGCAGCAACGGCGCCTCCTTCACCGAGGCGGGCGGGCACGGCGGGTCCTACCGGCTCACCCACTACGCGGCCGCCGCGTACAAGGTGGAGACCTACCAGTACCTGTCCGGGCTGGCCGACGGCCGCTACACGCTGACCGCCTGGGTCCGCTCCGGCGGCGGCCAGAACTCGGCCTACCTGGCCCTGCGCAACTGCGGCTCCGCCGAGCAGCGCACCGACCTGCCCGTCACCCCGAACGGGGCCTGGGTCCGGCTGGTCACCTCGGTCCAGGTGACCGGCGGCCAGTGCACGATCAGCATCAACTCCGATGCCAACGCCGGGAACTGGATCAACGTCGACGACGTCTCCTTCGCCCCCGGCTCGACCGGGGTGCCCGTCCGGGGCGTGGACGTCTCCACCCTGAAGAAGAGCGAGGACAAGGGCGGCGTCTACAAGTACGCCGACGGCAGCACCGGCGACGCGCTGAGCATCCTGCACGCCGACGGCGCGAACTACGCGCGCCTGAAGGTGTGGGTGAACCCCGCCGACGGCTACAACACCAAGGCCCGGGTACTGGCCATGGCCAAGCGCGCGAAAGCCCTCGGGATGGGGTTGCTGATCGACTTCCACTACTCCGACACCTGGGCCGATCCCGGCGCGCAGACCGTGCCCTCGGCCTGGTCCGGCTACAGCCTCGACCAGCTCGAGTCGGCGGTGTACGACCACACGTACGACGTCCTGAACACGCTGAAGGCGCAGGGCACCACCGCCGACATCGTGCAGATCGGCAACGAGATCAACGGCGGCGTGCTGTGGCCGCAGGGCTCCACCTCGAACTGGTCGAACCTGGCGGCCCTGCTCTCCCGGGGCGCCGAGGCCGCCAAGGCGGTGAGCGGGTCGACCAAGGTCGCGCTGCACCTCGCCAAGGGCGGCGACGACGCCGGGGCCCGGACCTTCTTCGACAACGCGGTGTCGCGCGGGGTGCCGTTCGACCTGATCGGGCTCTCCTACTACGGCTACTGGCACGGCCCGCTCAGCGACCTGCAGACCACCCTGGACGACCTGGCCGCCCGCTACGGCAAGCAGGTGTTCGTCGCCGAGACCGCCTACGCCTTCACCCTCGCCAACAACGACGCGCTGGAGAACAACCTCGCCACCGCCTCCCAACTGCAGGCCGGCTACCCCGCCACCCAGGCCGGGCAGGCGGCCAACCTGCGCGACGTGCTGAACGTCGTTGAGGCCGTCCCGAACGGCCGGGGCCTGGGCGTCTTCTACTGGGAGCCGACCTGGACCGCCGTCCCCGGCAACGGCTGGAACCCGGCCGATCCCGCCTCCGGCGACGCCTGGGAGAACCAGGCCCTGTTCGACTACGGCAACCGGCCGACCGCCGCGATGAGCTGGCTGCGCCACCGCTGAAACGGCCTCCGGCCGCTGTCCGCAGAGGTGGGCGCACGGCGCCCGGGCGAGGGTTTCGACGCCTCGCCCGGGTGCGGCCGGAAAGCGATTTCCCGTTGGTCCGGCGGACCTGACGGCGGGTTGCCGGAAAGCGTTTTCCGGTTGACTTGTCCGACCTGGCGCCATGGCGTCGGAAAGCGTTTTCCGGTTGGTTCGGCAGGCCGGGCGATGCGGTGCCGGAAAACGCTTTCCCGTTGGCCCTAGGGGGTTCGAGGGGGTCTGACGGGATCCGACGGAGCTGCCGGGGTCCGACGGGGCTGATGCCACGTCAGCGTGTCGGGAACAGGCCGGTGTTGAAGCCGAGCTTCGGGGTGGCGTTGGCCGCCAGGGAGTGGGCCTGCTCGGGCCACCAGCCGCCGGCGGGCGGGTCGACGGTGCCGTACTCGGGGTCGGCCGGGCCGGCGGTGCCGCGGGTGCAGCTGCCGTCGGACTCGCCGGGCACCTTGATCCACAGGAAGGCGTCCAGCAGCGGCTGGTGGGTGTCGGCGGTGGGCCGGGTGCCCAGGCCGCGGGCGGGCGGGTTGCACCAGGTCTGCGGGTCGCCGGTGTACTTGCCGGGCTCCGGCGTCCACGGGCCCTGCCCGTTGCGGCTGCTGTCGATCACGAAGTGCGTCAGCTTCGCGTCGGCGGGCACCCGGCTCGCGTACCAGGCGTCGGCGTCGGCGGCCGGCCAGTACTGGTTGGCGCAGGAGTCGGCGGTGGCGCCCGGGGTGTTCTGCAGGTACCAGACGCACTTCGACACCAGCGTGCCGTAGCGGATCAGCGCGGCGTCGGTCCGGTAGTTCGACACGTTCAGGAAGAAGCCCTGGGCGCGGCCCACGCCGGCGTCGATCAGCAACTGGGCCTGGGTGCCGGCGTTCTGCCAGCCGCTGTGCCCGGCGTCCAGGTAGACGACGGCCCGGCGCTGCTGCTGGAGCCGGTCGACGGCGGCGGAGATCTCGGCGAGGCGGTCCTGCTGCTGGGCGGGGGTGCCGCCGCAGAACGCGGGCGACAGCGCGAGGCCGTCGGGCTCCAGGATCACCACCGTCCGGCGGTCGCCGATGCCGCGGGCCAGGGCGTCGATCCAGGCCGCGTACTCGGTGCTGTTGGAGGCGCCGCCCGCCGAGTACTGCGAGCAGTCCCGGCCCGGCACGTTGTACGCCACCGTCACCGGCACCTGCCCGGTCCGCGCGGCCTTCGCCTGCAGCGCCGCCATCGCGTCGGTGGTCTCCTGCGGCGTCGCCGTGCCGTTGAACCACTGCGCGACCGGCCAGGAGGCCAGTTGCGCCATCGACACGGCCCCGGGCAGGTCGTGGGCCTTCAGGTCGGTCAGGGCCTGCTGGGCGGCCTTGCTCCCGGGGTCGACGTAGAACCGGGTGTCCGGCGCGAGGGTCCGCGCGGCGGGCGCCGCGGCCCGGGCGGGGACGGCGGCCAGGCCGAGACCGGAGGCGAGCAGGACGGCGAGCGAGAGCGCGGCTCGCACGGGGTGGGGTGGGCGCATGGCAGGTCTCTCCCGGCAGGGATCGGCGATCGGACGGAGCCGCCATGCACCCACCCCCGCCGACGCCCCGTCAAGGCCGCGCCCCGGCCGCCCGTCCCCACCCGCCCGCTCCGCTGAAACTTTCACCCGCCCTTCACCCGCCGCCGGGCGGCGTGCCTGCGGGCCCGCCGCCGTCCTGGCCGCCCCGACCACTCTCCTCGCCGCCCCGACCCCTCTCCTCGCCGCTCCGGCCGCCGGCCTCGCTGCGCCGTGGCCTCGGGAGGTTCGGCGGGCTACCGCTTGCGGCGGGCGTAGCGGCCCGGGGTGGTACCGAGGATGCGGCGGAAGTGGCGGGTCAGGTGGGACTGGTCGTGGAAGCCGAGGGTGGTGGCGACGGTGGCGGCGGGGTGGCCGTCGAGCAGGAGGCGGCGGGCCCGGTCGACGCGGCGGGCGGTGAGGTACTGGTGCGGGGGCAGGCCGAACGCGGCGCTGAAGGCGCGGACCAGGTGCGCGGGGTGGGCGTGCAGCAGTACGGCCGCCTGGTCGAGGGTGGTCCGTTCGGTGAGGCGGGCGTCGAGCAGGTCCCGCAGCCGGTGGGCGAGCGCGGGCCCGGCGGGCTCCACCGGCTCGGTGGGTGCGGGGGTGCGCGGGCGCAGCAGTCCGCGCAGGCGTTCGCCGATCAGGGCGAGCCGGCTCTCGGCCTCCAGTTCCTCGCCCACCGTGCCGAGGGCGGTGTGCAGTTGGCCGACCCGGTGGCGCAGCAGCGGGTCGGCGAGGTCCGGTCCGTCGACGGCGGCGCCGATCAACTCCTCGCCGATCCGGTCGGGTTCGAGGTAGAGGACGCGTTTGCGGAAGCCGCCGTCGGTGGCCGGTGAGCCGTTGTGCGGGACGTGCGGCGGCAGCAGGCTGACGGTGTCGTGCGGGGTGCCGCGGCGGTGGCGGTCGAGGTCGTAGCGGACGGCGCCGGCGTCGACGATCAGCAGGGTCCAGGAGTCGTGGACGTGCATGGGGTAGCGGTGTTCGGTGAAGTGCGCGTGGAACACCTCGACCACGCCGGGGACGTGCGGGCGCCAGGCCGTGACCTCCTGCCGGGGCGCCGCTGTCATGCAAAGAACGTACAAGACCGGGCGGCGGCCAGGGCGGCACGCTCACTCCATGGACACTCCTTCCGCCCCCGGCGCTCCCGCCACCCGCTTCGACACCAAGATCGCCGTCCTGCTGCGGGACGACCTCGCGCCCTGGCAGCGGCTGAACGTGACCGCGTTCCTGGTGAGCGGACTGGGTACCGCCGTACCGGAGTTGATCGGCGAGCCGTATGCGGACGCGGACGGCAGCGGCTATCTGCCGATGTTCCGTCAGCCGGTGCTGGTCCTGGAGGGCGGCCGGGAGTTGCTGGCCTCGGCGCACGGGAAAGCGGTTTCCCGCGGCCTTCCGCTGGCGGTGTTCACGGCGGAGCTGTTCGGCACCGGCAACGACCGCGACAACCGGGCGGCGGTCCGCGCCGTTCCGACGTCCGCGCTCGACCTGGTGGGCCTCGCCCTGCAGGGGCCGCGCAACGCGGTGGACAAGGTGCTCAAGGGCGCCCGGCTGCATCCCTGAGCAACTGGCTTGCTTCAGTCATCAGTTGTGGCCGTCGCCCGTTCGCCGCGCGACGATCGGGATCACTCGGGCGAAGGAGGCGAGGCTCTTGCCCTCCTCGCCGAGCAGCACCCGGTGGGCGTTGTTGAACGGGAAGGCGGTCACGCCCAGGACGCGGACGGCGGGGCCGCCGGAGTCCTCGCCCCCGTCGGTCCACTCGCCGCCGAAGGCCCGCACCAGCACCTCGCCGGTGTAGGCGCCGGCCAGCCGCCACCACAGGTCGAACCGCTTCTCGTTCAGCGGCTGGTCCGCGATCAACTCGGCGCACACCGCGTCGAGTTCGACCAGACTGTCGACGCTCCAGTCGAGCCGCCGCCCGTGGTTGTCGGCCACCAGCGCCACGCACTGCTCGGCGATGAACGCCAACGTCACGGGCTGGTCCCGCTCCTGCTCCTCTTCCCGCCCCGGCTCCGGGGACTGCTCTTCCATGCCCGGAATACTGCCTCGCGGGCCCCGGACCCGGCCACGGATTATCGACCTGGCCGGGTCGGGCCGGGCCGTCCCCGGGATCAGGCCCGGAGCGAGGCCAGGGTGACGACGGTGATGTCGGAGGGGGCGCCGACCCGGACGGGTGGGCCCCAGGCACCGGCGCCGCGGGTGACGTAGAGCTGGGTGTCGCCGTAGCGTTCGAGGCCGGCGACGGTGGGGTTGGCCAGTTCGGCGAGGTAGTTGCCGGGCCAGAGCTGGCCGCCGTGGGTGTGGCCGGAGAGTTGCAGGTCGACGCCGTGCCGGACGCTGTCGTGGATGGTGACGGGCTGGTGGGCCATCAGGACGGCGGCCCGGCTCCGGTCGCGGTCGTCGAGCGCCCGGCCGTAGTCGGGGCCCTAACCCTGCGCGGTGCCGGCGAGGTCGTTGACCCCCGCGAGGTCGAACCAGGGCAGTTCGACCCGGGCGTTCTCCAGCGGATGCAGGCCGAGCTCGCGGACGAACTCCACCCAGGGCGCGGCACCGGAGAAGTATTCGTGGTTGCCGGTGACGAAGTACGCCCCGTCCTTGGCCCGCAGGTCGGCCAACGGGCGGGCGGCGGGGCCGAGTTCGGGGACGGTGCCGTCGACGAGGTCGCCGACCACGGTGATCAGGTCCGGCTGGACGGCGTTGATGGTGTCGACGATCCGCCAGGTGTGCGCCTTGCCGAGGATCGGTCCGAGGTGGATGTCGCTGACCACCGCGATCCGGTAGCCGTGCGCGGCGCGCGGCAGCTTGGCCAGCGGGACGGTCACCTGCTTGACCCGGGGCCCGCGCAGCACCCCGTACGCACCGTTGCCGACCACGCCGACCGCGACCCCCGCCGCGGCCCCCGCCACCACCCGGGAGACGAACAGCCGCCGGGACGGCACCGGGGGCGCCCCCTCCTCCCCCGTCGCGCTCTCCTTCACGGGCTCCTTCGTGGTCTCAGCGGTCTCGGCGGGCTGCTCGGCGGGCTGCTCGGCGGGCTGCTCGGCGGGCTGCTGCGCAGGCTCGGCGGGCTCGGTGCGCTGCTCCGTGGGTTCGGCGCCGGCGGCGGGCCGGGTGCGGGCGAGGCGGTGCAGCAGGGGGCGGACGGCCTCACCGGCCAGCAGGGCGAGCAGGAGGTAGAGGAGGACGGCCAGCCAGAGGTAGCCGGGCCAGGCGAACCAGCGTTCCACGGCGAGCGGGAAGGCGCGGCCGCCGACCAGGGCGAGCAGCGAGAGGACGGGGAGCAGGACGATCAGCACGGTGCCGGTCCGCCGGTACGCGCCGCCGGGCGCGGACACGTCCCGGACCGTCCGCCGCCACACGTACCAGTGCGCCAGCCCGAGCAGGCCGAGTGCCGCCACCACCGCCACCGCCACCACCGCGATCTTCATCGGGCCAGTATCGGGGCGGCCGGGACGGGTGGGACGCCCGGGGTCGTACCGCGTCGTACCGCGTCGTACCGCGTCGCACCGGGTCGCCCGGTGCGGATGGCGCTCCTGGCGCAGATGGCGTGGAGAGCGTGGAGAGCGCGAGTGGGGGCGGACACGGACGGCGAGTGGTCGATCGGGTGCGGACGGTGCCGGTGCGCGAACGGTTCCGCCCCGGGGGCTGTGAGGCCGCCCACACCACCCCTGGGCACTACGACCCCCGATAGTCGAGGCGTGGCGGGCTCCCGGCGGGGGCGGCCGTCCGGTCTGTCGCGGGCGCCGACCGGAGTGGGGCTTCCGCAGGTCAGGGGCGTGGCCGACGGGAGCGGACGGGCGGGCCATCCGGCCTGGTGCCGCGGCCCGGGCGGCCCGGTCCGCCGCCGTTCCGCACCCCTTCATCTCCTACGGGGAGTAGTTCCGGTGCTGATTGATCGACAGTTTCGGGTCTGCCAAGAATGACCCCCATCCACCGGCCGGATCGCCTTCCCGCAGGTCCGTCCTCCCGTTTCCGCTTTCTTCCGTCCCTCCGGCCGTCCGGCCCGCGCGAGATGAGGTCGCCGTGCAGCACCGCAGGACCCATCGCAGGACCTTGAGCCTCCCGGAGAAGCTCCGCCGCCACCGGCACGCGGTGGTGACGGGTGTCGCCACCCTCGCGGTGGCCGGTACCGCCACGCTGGCGATCGCCCTGCCGCAGGACTCGACGCCCGTCGCCGCGAACACGGTCTCGGCCGACGCCCCGCAGCTGTCGGCGGACGCGCTCGCCGCCTCCGTCGCCTCCGAGTCCGCCCGGGCCGAGGCCGAGGCGCAGGCCGCGGCGAGTGCCAGTGCGGCCGGCGCGGCGAGTGCCAGCGCCAGTGCCAGTGCCAGTGCCGCCAGTGCAAGCGCGGCGAGTGCGAGTGCGGCCAGTGCGAGTGCGGAGGCCGAGGCCAAGGCGAAGGCCGACGAGGAGGCGAAGGCCGCCGCTTCGGCGTCCGCCGCCGCGTCCGCGTCCGCGTCGGCCCGGGCGAAGGCGGAGGCCGCGTCCCGTGCGCAGCAGCGCCAGGCGCTGCCGAGCGCCACGCCGTTCGCGTCCGCGTCGTCGCCCGCCCCCGCCAAGTCCTCGGTGGCCGGCGGGACGCCGCAGCAGATCGCGGCGCAGCTCGTTCCGGCGGGCCAGTTGTCGTGCTTCTCGAACATCGTGGAGCGCGAGTCGAGTTGGAACGTGCACGCGACCAACGCGTCCTCGGGGGCGTACGGGCTGATGCAGGCGCTGCCGGGTTCGAAGATGGCCTCGGCGGGTGCGGACTGGCGGGACAACCCGGCGACCCAGATCACGTGGGGCCTGCAGTACATGAACGAGACGTACGGCAGCCCGTGCGCGGCGTGGTCGTTCTGGCAGTCGCACAACTGGTACTGAGCGCGGGGCGGGGGCGGATGGCGGGCACCGACTCTCCCCCGCTCGCCCACCGTACGTACATCTGACGATACGTCAGTAAGTCGCGGCGTTCCGCCCTCTATCCGGACATTTCATCGCACAGTCTTGTCCGTTCGGTGAAGATTCCGCGAACGTCCCGCACGCGATGTCCGGATTAATCACTTTCGAGCGGCTTCCGACCTTTGCCTCAGGCTGTCCCCGCCCATAGCCTCCCGCCCATGGCCCCACCACTGATCACCGTCGTACTGCCCGCGCACGACGAGCAGGGACAGCTCAAGGACTGTCTGGACTCACTGCTCGGGCAGTCCTTCCGGGAGTTCGAGATCATCGTGGTGCAGACCCCCTCCCCGCACTGCTCGGAGCGGCTGGTCGAGGCGTACGAGCTGCGCGACGCCCGGGTCCGGGTGCTGCGGCTGGAGGAGGAGACCGGGATCGGGCGGGCCCGGATGGCGGGCGCCGCGCACGCGCGCGGGCAGTACCTGCTGTTCCTGGACGCCGACCACCTGGTGGCGGAGGACGCGTTCGAGGCGATGGCGGCGCGGCTGGCCGAGACCGGCGAGCTGGACGTGCTGCTGTTCGGCCACAACCGGGAGCACCGGGGCAAGCTCTGGCCGGGCGGCGCGGCCGAGCTGCTCGCCGCGGCCGGGCCGGCGGTCTTCGCCGCGGCGGACCGTCCCGAACTGTTCGGCGCCCCGCCGCTGGTGTGGGACCGGCTGCTGCGGGCCGGCACCGTCCCGGCGTTCCCGGACGGCTTCTACGAGGAGGTCTCGGCCGTGCACCGGACCCTGCTGGCGGCCGGGCGGGCGGCGGTGCTGGAGCGCGAGTGCGTCACCATCCGCCGCCGCCACACCCTGCACCCGGCGGGCAGCCCGGGCGCCAGCCACTTCGACCTGCTCGACCGCTACGAGAGCACCTTCGAGCTGCTGGACGCGCAGCCCGCCGAGGCCGAGCAGGTCACCGCCGCGGTGCGCCCGCACCTGTTCACCCGGATGGTCCGGCACTACCTGTTCGTGCTGGACCTGCCCGGCTGCCTGACCCGCACCGAACGCCCGCAGTTCTTCCAGCGCGCCGCCGAGCACTACCGGCGCTTCCTGCCGACCGGCTACCGGAAGCCCGAGGGCCGCGAAGGCATCAAGTTCTCGCTGCTGGCCTCGAACTCGTACGCCACCTTCGAGGTCGCCAAGTTCTCCCGGTTGGCGGGCCTGGGTCGCTGAGCCCCGCGCAGGCTGGCGCACCGAGCGACACGCCGGCGTACCACGGTGTACCAACGGTCCTGACGGGGCAAGGGAAGTGTGGGGGAACGGCGGGGCCTGACCACCTGTCAGAAGTACGCGGACGGTAGAGTCCCTCCCCGCGCCGACACTTCCCCGCGCCAGCTCCGTGCACCACCGGACCGGAAGGCGAACTCCGCGATGTCCTCCCCTGCTTCGGCCTCCGCCGCGTCCCCGGGCGCACCCGCCGCACCCGTCATCGGTGACCCCGCGCCCGTACCCGTTGCCCCCGTACCCGTTGCCCCCGTACCCGGGCTCGGCGCACCCGGCGACGTTCCGGACCCGGCGGGCTCCCCGGCCTCCGACGCGGTGCTCTCGCTCGACGGCCCGATCCCGCCCGTGACCGCGACGGCGAGTCCGCTGCCGCCGCAGCAGCAGCTGTCCGGCTGGGCGGTGCTGCTGCTGGGCGCGGTGCTGCTGGCCGAGGCGTTCGTCTGCGTGGCGGTGCTGGTCAGCGTCTGGACGCCGCTCACGACGTTGACCGCCGAGCGCGCCCCGACCGGTGACCCGGCGGTGTGGACGGTGCTCGGCCTCGGGCCCTGGCACCTGACCTCCAACACCGCGATGCTGCTGGCCGTGCTCGCCGCCAGCGGCCTCGGCAGCTTCGTGCACGCCGCCACCTCGTTCGCCACCTACGCGGGCAACCGCCAGCTGCTGCCGAGCTGGCTGCCCTGGTACCTGCTGCGCACTGCGATCGGCGCCGCGCTGGCCCTGCTGATCTACTTCCTGCTGCGCGGCGGCCTGTTCGCCAACGGCACCGACGGCACCGCGACCAACCCGTACGGCTTCGCCGGGATCGCCGGTCTCTGCGGCCTCTTCTCCAAGCAGGCCACCGACAAGCTCCGCGAGGTCTTCGACACCATCCTGACCACCCGGGACGGCGCGGGTGACGACGAGCGCGAAGACAAGATCCAGCCCACCGCCCCGACCTCCCCGCCCGGAACCAACGGAACCAGCGGAACCGCCGGGAGCACCGGGAGCACCGGGCCCGCTGCTCCCGCCGCCCCCGGCGCTCCGGCGGCCCAGGCCGCTCCGGTCATCCCCGTCCAGGCGTCCGCCGCCCCCGACGCGGGCTGAGCCGGCGCCCGGCGACACCCCGGGGCGCGCCGGTCGAGCCCCGGTTCGCGGGGGTGGCTGGGATGATCGGGGCATGTCCGAGGACCTCGCCCGTGCCCTGGCCGCCGCCGTCCGGGGGGAAGTGCGTTTCGACACCGCCGAGCGGGCCGTGTACGGGCAGGACGCGTCGAACTACCGGCAGGTGCCGCGCGGGGTGGTGAAGCCGGCCGACCGGGCGGACGTGCGGGCGGCGCTGACGGTGTGTCGGGAGTACGGCGTGCCGGTGGTGGCGCGCGGGGCGGGGACGAGCATCGGCGGGCAGGCGATCGGGCCCGGGGTGGTGGTGCTGGACTTCCGGCGGCACCTGGGGCGGGTGCTGGAGGTGGATCCGGAGGCCCGCACGGCGCGGGTCGAGCCGGGTACGGTGCTGGACGAACTCCAGCGCGCGGCAAGGCCGTTCGGGCTGCGCTTCGGGCCCGACCCGTCCACCCACAGCCGGTGCACGCTCGGCGGGATGATCGGCAACGACGCGTGCGGCTCGCACTCGCTGGCCTGGGGCCGCACCTCGGACAACCTGCACAGCCTGGACCTGCTGCTCTCCGACGGTACCGAGACCACCGTCACCGGCCCGCTGACGCCCGCCGAGCGGGCCGCGCTGGCCGCCGCGCCCGGCCGACCGGGCCGCCTGCACCGGGAGTTGCAGGCGCTGGCGGCCGACAACCTGGCGCTGCTGCGGCGGGCGATGCCGGTGCTGCCCCGGCGCGGCTCGGGCTATCCGCTGGACGCGCTGCTGCCGGAGCGCGGCCACGACCTGGTCCGGGCGGTGACCGGCACCGAGGGGACGTGCGCGCTGCTGCTCGGCGCGACCGTCCGGCTGGTGCCCGAACCGGCGGCCCGGGCGCTGCTGGTGGCCGGGTACCCGGACGAGACGGCGGCCGCCGACGCGGTGCCCGGGCTGCTCCCGTTCGGGCCACTGACCTGCGAGGGCATGGCGGCGGACCTGGTCGCGGCGCTGCTCGCCGGCGGCCCGCGCCCGCCGGTGCTGGACCGGCTGCCGGACGGCGCGTGCTGGCTGTTCCTGGAGACCGGCGGCGCGACGCCCGCCGAGGCCGCCGACCGGGCACGTCAACTGGCCGACGCGGTACGGCGCGAGCGCACCGCCGCCGTCGCCGTGGTCACCGACCCGGGCGAGCAGCGGGCGCTGTGGGCGATCCGCGAGGCGGGCGCGGGCATCGTCACCCGGCTGCCGCCGACGGCGGACGGGCGGCCCGGCGGGGCGGCCTGGCCGGGCTGGGAGGACTCCGCCGTTCCGGTGGAGCAACTGGGTTCGTACCTGCGGGAGTTGCGGTCGCTGCTTGGGCGGCACGGGCTGCGCGGGGTGCCGTACGGGCATTTCGGCGAGGGGTGCGTTCATCTGCGCCTGGACTTCCCGCTGCGCGAACGGCCGGAGGCGTTCCGGGAGTTCATGCTGGAGGCGGCGGATCTGGCGGTGGCGCACGGGGGTTCGCTCTCCGGTGAGCACGGCGACGGGCAGGCCCGGGCCGAGCTGCTGCCCCGGATGTTCCCGCCGGAGCTGATCGGGCTGTTCGCCCGGTTCAAGCGGATCTGGGACCCGGCGGGCCTGCTCAGCCCCGGCCTACTGGTGGAGCCGCGCCGGATCGACGCCGATCTCCGGTTCGCGGGGCGGGAGTTGCCGCTCGCGCTGGCCTATCCGGAGGACGGCGGGAGCCTGCTGGGCGCGGTGCACCGCTGCGTGGGCGTCGGCAAGTGCGTGGACGACGCGGGCGGGGTGATGTGTCCGAGCTACCTGGTGACCGAGGAGGAGCGGCACTCCACCCGGGGGCGGGCCCGGCTGCTCGGCGAGATGCTGCGCGGCGACCTGGTGACCGGCGGCTGGCGCTCCCCGGAGGTCCGGGAGGCGCTGGACCTGTGCCTGGGCTGCAAGGGGTGTGCGAGCGACTGCCCGGTGCACGTGGACATGGCCACCTACCGGTCCGAATTCCTTTACCACCACTACCGGTTCAGGCCGCGCCCGGCCGCCCACCTGTCGCTGGGCCGGCTGCCTTCCTGGCTGCGGCTGGCCCACCTGGCGCCGCGCGCCGCGAACGCGGTGCTGCGCAACCGGCCCGCGGCGGCCGTACTGAAGCGGCTGGGCGGGATCGACCCGCGGCGCGCCCTGCCGGCCCTGCCCGGGCAGCGCTTCACCGCCTGGTTCCGGGCCCACCGGGCCGCGCATCCGGCCGATCCGGCGACGCCCGCGGTGCTGCTCTGGCCGGACTCGATGTCCGACCTGCTCGACCCGGCCCCGGCCCGGGCCGCCGTGCTGGTACTGGAGCGGCTGGGCTTCCGGGTGGTGTTGCCGGACGGCCCGGTCTGCTGCGGGCTCACCCTGATCGCCAGCGGCCAACTCGGCGCGGCCCGCCGGGTGGTGGGCCGGTCGCTGCGCCGGCTGCCGCCGGACCTGCCGGTGGTGGGCCTGGAGCCGTCCTGCACGGCCACCCTGCGGGCGGACTGGCCGCGCCTGCTGCCCGGCGTCGAACTCCCGTCCCGGGTGCGGACCTTCGCCGAGTTCCTGGACGAACGGGAGGTCGTGCTGCCGGAGTTGACCGGCGAGGCGCTGACCCAGGTGCACTGCCACCAGCACGCCGTCCTCGGCACTGCCGCCGACCGCCGCCTGACCGCGCGGCTCGGCCTGGCCGAGCGCCCGCTGGACGCGGGCTGCTGCGGCCTGGCCGGGGCCTTCGGGTTCGAACGCGGGCACTACGACCTGTCGGTGGCGATCGCCGAACGCGCCCTGCTCCCGGCGGTCCGCGCCGCCGCCCCGGAGACCGTGCTGCTCGCCGACGGCCTGAGCTGCCGCACCCAGATCGCCGAACTGGCGCCGGGCGCCCGGCCCTTGCACTTGGCCGAGCTGCTGCTGCGGGCCTTCGAGCAGTCGGCGGAGCGACCGGAGCAGTAAACGGAGCAGCAACCGGAGCAGCAACCGGGCGGGAAGATCCGACGGGGAGATCCGACGGGGCGTCATTCGCCGGGGTAGCGGACCCCGGTCCGTTCGCGCACCGCGTCCAGGGTGCGCATCACGGCGAGCGTCGAGTCGTGCGGCACCAGCGGCGATTCGGTCTCGCCCGCGCGCAGGCAGCGCATCACCTCGGCGGCCTCCAGGCCGTAGCCGTGGCCGATCCTGGCCGGGCCGTGGAAGGTCTCGGGTTCGGTGCCCGGGCGGTGCAGGGTGAAGCCGGCGGGGTGGAAGAAGTCGCGGTCGATCTCGATCCGGCCGGCGCTGCCCTGGATCGAGGCGCGCTGGCCGCACTGGGCGTCGAGCGAGCAGGACAGCAGCGCGGTGGCGCCGCCGGGGTGGCCGAGCAGCATCGAGGTGCGGGCGTCCACGCCGAGGCCGCTGAGGCGGGCCTGCGCCTGCACCGAGTCCGGTTCGCCGAGCAGGAGTTGGGCGAAGGCGACCGGGTAGACGCCGAGGTCGAGCAGGGCTCCGCCGCCGACCGCCGGGTCCCACAGCCGGTGGCCCGGCACCTCCGCCTCGACGAATCCGAACTCGGCCTGCACGGTACGGACTTCACCGATCGCGCCGTCGGCGACCAGTTCGGTGATCCGCCGCACGGTGGGGTCGAGGTAGGTCCACATCGCCTCCATCAGGAAGGTCTCGCGCTTGCGGGCCAGCGACACCAACTCGGCGGCCTGGCCGTGGTTGAGGGTGAACGGCTTCTCGCAGAGCACCGCCTTTCCGGCCTCCAGCAGCAGCTTCGTCCCGGCGTGGTGCGCGGAGTGCGGGGTGGCGACGTACACCACGTCGACCTCGGGGTCGGCGGCCAGGTCCGCCAGGCTGCCGTGGGCGTGCGGGATGCCGTGCCGGTCGGCGAAGGCCCGCGCGGAGTCGGTGCGGCGGGAGGCGACGGCGAAGACCTCGGCCCCGGGGACCGCCACCAGGTCCTCGACGAAGGAGGTGGCGATGCCGCCGGTGGCGAGAATGCCCCAGCGGATCGGTCGGTCGGTGATCGGCTGCACGGTGGTCCTCCGGTCCGGCGGCTGGTGTGGACCACTCCACCCTATCCACCGCCCCACCTGCGGGAACAGCCCCGCCGCCGGGCACCCTCCGTTCCTTTGCGCGCACGCCACCTTCCGCAGCGGATTACCGAGCGGTAGCCTCACGCTCCGTCCGCCACTGCCCCGGGAGTCGCCGCCGTGTCCGAACGTCCCGCCCCTGCCACCGGTCCCGTCGCCGATCCGGCCGACGCCCACCGCCGGACCCGCCTCGCGCTCGCCGACGCCGTCGACCGGGTCGTCCAACTCCTTTCCGCCGCGTCGGACTTGGGCCGCCGCTCGGCCCTGCCGGCCTGGACGGCGGGCGAGGTCGCCGTCCACCTGTCGGCGGTGTTCCTGGCGTACTGCTCGACCGTGCCCGGCCAGCAGGAGATGGCCGCCGTGGACTGGTCGACCGTCCTCCCCGGCACCGCGGGCGGCGACTCCGGCGGGACCGTGGCCACGGCCTCCGAACTGCGGCCCACCGAGGTCGGGTTCGGCGTCTGGATGGCGGAGGTCAACGCCCGGGCGCTGACCCTGGTCGGCGAGCAGGTCGACGGCCGGCCGGGGGCGTTCCTGGCCGAGCACGGCGCGCGCTTCCTGCGCACCACGGCGGCGCTCGACCCGGAGACCCCGCTCCCCACGCCCTGGTACGGGCCGGAGCCCCGGCTGACGGTGGCCACCGCGACCGGGCTGCTGCTCAGCGAGTGCCTGCTGCACGGCCTGGACATCGCCCGCGCCGTCGGCCTGCCCTGGCCGATCGACCCGGACCACGCCCGGCTGGTGCTCGGCCAGGCCATGCCCACGATGATGCCCCGCGCCCTCGACCAGGACCGCTCCCGCGGCGTCGAGGTGTCCTACGACCTCGCGGTGCGCGGCGGCCCGCGTCTCCAACTCCTGATCCGCGACCAGAAGTTGACGGTGACCGCCGGCGCACCGGCGCGCACCCCGGACTGCCGGATCTCGGCCGACCCGGTGGCCTTCCTGCTGGTCGCCTTCCACCGTGACCCGCAGTGGAGGGCCATCCTCCGCGGCCGACTCCTCGCGGGCGGCCGCCGCCCCTGGCTGGCCACCCGCCTGACCTGGCTCATACCGGCCCCGTAGGCCCGCCGTGTCCCGCCACCCACTGCTGCCGGGAGCGCTCACCCGGTCGGGGGACACGGCTCGTCCTGGCGGCCGATCCCGCCCGGCGAAGGCCGGTGCGAGGGTCGGGGCATGACTGCTGACGGACAGGTGCGGGGGCGGGCGCGGTGGTGGGCGCGGGGGCGGGCGCGATGGTGGGCGCGATGGTGGGAACGGAGGCAGGCGCGGGGGTGGGCGCGATGGTGGGAACGGCCGTACCGGGCAAGTCGGGTGGCGGTGCTGTGGGCGGTGGTCTACGGCACTTTCGGCCTGGTGTGCGCGGGGAGCGGGACGCCGGTGTTCCAGGGCGGTGAGCTGCCCGGGGGCGCCGCGCTCGACTGGGTCGTCGTGGCGGTGGGCGCGCTGGCCGGCCCGGCCTGCGCGGCGGTGGCCCGCCACGGGCCGCGGCCGGCGCCGCAGTCCCTGCGGGTGCTGCTGTGGGCGCTCTGCGGGGTGACGGTGGTCGCCGCGTTCGGTCTGCTGATGGACGTGATCACGCTGCTGACCGGCGAAGGGGTGGACAGTCCGCCGGCCACCGCGAACCGTTCGCTGGCCGCCGTCGGCGCGCTCCTGCTGGCGGCGACCGCCCGGTCCGACCGCCGCCCGACCACCGCAGGTCTCGCCCCGCCCGCGCCCTCCGCCGCCCCGCTGCGGGTCCAACTCGCCGCCGTCGGCGGCTCCGTGGCCTTCCTCCCGTACGTCGTGATGAAACTGGTCTGGGCGTTCGGCGGCACCTTCGCCGGGATCAGCGGCGAGGAGAACATCGCGGTCTCGGTGCGCAACGGCGCCTCGGGGATCTGGCTCACCCTGGAGTCCTGGGGCCTGGACGTCACCGTCCTGCTGGCCGCGCTCGGCGTCTTCCTGCTGTGGGGTCTGGTCCGTCCGTGGGGGCAGGTCCTCCCGCGCTGGACCCTCCTCCTGAGCGCCCGCCGGGTTCCGCGCTGGCTCCCGCTGGCTCCGGCCCTGATCGGCTCCGCCAGCCTCACCCTGTACGGAGTGTTCGGGCTGGGCTACTGCGTCCTGGCCGCGACCGGGGTGGTGACGATGCGGCAGGGCGACGCCCACTCCCCGGGGGACGCGCTGCTGATGGCCTGGGTCGGGATGACCGCGTTCGCCGGGTACGGTCTCGCGCTCACCGTCGCCGCCCGCTCGTACTGGCTCCGGAGCCGTCCGGTCCCCGGGCCGTTGTAGCGGTCCGAAGGCAACGGGTCGGGGCAACCCGCCGACACGTGTCGGGAGCGACCGTACCCGCGGTTGACGGTCCCGGGTCGTAGGCTCGCTGCGACCGCTTGGAGACCGCGAGCACTGGCCGAAGGTGGACCGCATGAGCAAAGTCCGCGTGCACAACTTCCACATCTCCCTGGACGGCTACAGCGCGGGCGAGACGATCACCCTCGACGCGCCCGTCGGCGGCGCCGAGCGGCTGTTCGGGTACTTCGACGGGCGGTTCATCCACGGTGTGGACGGCGTGGACGCGCCGATCACCCTCGATCGCGCGCTCACCAGCACCTGGGGCCAGGGGATCGGGGCCGAGATCATGGGCCGGGGCAAGTTCGGTCCGCAGACCGGCGAGTGGACCGACAACGACTGGCGGGGCTGGTGGGGCGAGGAGCCCCCCTTCCGCACGCCCGTGGTGGTCCTCACCCATCACCGGCGCGACCCGATCTCCTTCGACAACGGCACGAGCTTCCACTTCCTCGACGCCACGCCCGAGGAAGCCCTCGCCCGCGCCCGGGAACTCGCCGGCGGCGGGGACATCCGCATCGGCGGCGGCCCCTCCACGGTCCGGCAGTTCCTGGCGGCCGACCTCGTCGACTTCATGCACCTGGTCACCGTGCCCGTCACCCTGGGCACCGGGGTGTCGATGTGGGACGGGCTCGCCGAACTCCAGGACCGCTTCACCGTCGAGTCGGCGACCTCGGCGAGCGGCCTCACCCACCACTTCTGGAACCGGACCAGCGCCGGCTAGGTCATTTCTTTCCGATCATCTGATCGTTGGTCTGGTTGTGCCGTTGACTGACGCGCAGTGAGCGCGGACAGAGCCGTTGTTGCCGGACCGGACGCCGAAGCGGGGTGGGCGGTGGCGTGATCACCGGCAGGTGATCGACGCGATCGCGTGGAAGTTCCAGACCGGCTCACAGTGGGTGCACCTACCCGCCGAGTACGGTTCCTGGCAGGGCGTCTGCACCCGACTGAGGAACTGGGCGATCGACGGCACTTGGCAGCGGATCTTCACCGCGCTGCTCACCCGGGCCGATGCCGAGGGCGACCTGGGCTGGGCCGTCTCGGTCGACTCCACGATCGTCCGAGCCCACCAGAACGCGGCCGGGGCCCGTCAAAAGGGGCCCGGCCGGCGAGCCCGGACACCACGCCATCGGGCGTTCCCGCGGCGGGCTGACGACGAAGATCCGTCTCGCAGCGGACGGCCGCTGCCTCCCGCCGTGCTTCCACCTCACGCCCGGCCAGGCCGGCGACGCACCCGTGTTCGAACACGTCATGGCCGCCCTGCGCGTACCCAGGGCAATCGGCAGACCGCGTACCCGGCCCGTCGTGGTCCTGGCCGATCGGGCCTACTCGTCCCGAGCGATCCGAGAGCACCTGCAAAGGCGCGGGATCCGGGCGGTCGTCCCTCAGCCTGCCGACCAGATTGCCAACCGTGAGCGCAAGGGCAGCACCAGCGGCCGTCCGCCGTCCTTCGACCGCCGGGCCTACAAGCAGCGCAACACCGTCGAGCGCTGCATCAACCGCCTCAAGAACTGGCGCGGCCTGGCCACTCGATACGAGAAGACCGCCACCGTCTTCCGGGCGGGACTCCACATCGCGGGCATCTTCGTCCGGTCCGCCCGCCGATCCGAGAGGGCCACCTGACGAGCATCAGTTCCACGGGTCCCTGTAGGGATCTTCACCCAGCAGCTTCGCTGCGGCCACACAGAGGTCTTCGCCAAAGAGTTGGTTGCTGCCCCATTCGGATCCCCAAAGGTCGGTAGAGGCCTGGGCAACAGCCCGCCAGGAGTAGTCCTCATCGCACCGCCACGTGCGGATCTGAGCAGCCATCTCCGGCGTGATCGTCGCCGGGTCAATAGTGTGGTGCGTCACCCGGCGATCCTATGGACGTTGAGGAGAAGGTCGCCACCGGTTTACGCCTTCGCCTGCCCGTCCGAAAGAGACGGCCCAGTGGCTGGGCTCGGATCCTTGGCCGGGTAATTGATCATCCGGCTGTCGCAGGGCAGGCTGCCTCCAGGTTGTGACCGTGGAGGTGGTCGTGGGGCGTCGTCCAGGAGTGTTCGTCCGGCCGGTGAGTATGGAGGAAGGACGCCAGTTGCAGCGGATCAGCCGGACCGCGAAGGATCCGGTGAGGCTTCGGCGGGCGATCGTCGTGATGATGTCCGCGCAAGGCCAGTCGGTGCCGGACATCACCTCACTCATGCAGGTCAGTGCCGACTACCTGCGGGATATCATCCACGCTTTCAACGAGCGGGGGCTCGACGCGCTGGACCCAAAATGGAACGGGGGACGCCCGAGAGCTAATCAGTGACCAGGTGCACGAGCACATCTGCCTGATCGCCCGAACGTCCCCCGCAGACTGGAAGATCGCCGCGTTCTCGACCTGGAGCCTGACCAAGCTGGCCGAGCACCTGGTCAGGCACGCCGTCGTCCCGGCGGTCAGCCGCGAGACCCTGTGCCGGATCCTGTACGAGGGCAAGGTCTCCTGGCAGGCCACCACGACCTGGAAGTCCTCGGACGATCCGGACTTCATCGCCAAGATGCACCGGGTCCTGGCGCTCTACGACACCCCGCCCGGCGACGGCCGAGTGGTGGGCGTGGACGAGTTCGGGCCGTTGGACCTGATGCCCCGAAAGGGCAGGGCATGCCGTCAGCGCCGCTCACCGCGAAGACTGCGGGCGACCTACAGCCGCTACGACGGCGTGACGCACATGCTCGCCGCCCTGGACCTGGCGACAGGCAAGATGTACTACCGCATCCGTCCCCGCAAACGCTGGCGCGAGTTCCTGGCCCTGCTCAAGGCCCTGCGTGCCCGCTGGCCCGGGGAGAAGCTCCATGTCGTGCTGGACAACTTCTCCCCGCACAAGCATCCGAACGCCCGCGCCTGGGCCGCGGACAACCAGGTCGAGCTGGTCTTCCTGCCGACCTACGGATCGTGGCTGAACCGGATCGAGTCGGAGTTCGCCGCCCTGCGCTGCTTCGCCCCCAACGGCACCGACCACCGCAGCCACGCCGAGCAGAACGCCGCCATCAACTTCTACCTACGCTGGCGCAACAGCCGCGCGGAGTCGAAGTCCAACTTCACCCCCGACTCGACGATCCACAGCTGGGCCGAGTACCCGACCCTGGCCGCCTGACGCGCGACGCCGACCCGCTACAGCTCCACAAGCTGTTCAGCAGCGGCGGGACCCGACGCGGATCCGTACCGCAAGACCACATTCGCCGGGCGGAACGGCAGGTCACGCAGGACAGGTTCCATAACGGCGAAGAGCGCATCGGCATCCGGACCGTAGGCGAAGAGCACCACCTCACCGCCCCCGAACTCATTACCGTCGAACTCACCGACACCGGCTCGTTCAATCGCCTCGATCAAGAGGTTCTGAGCCGCGCGGACAGCCGCCCGATCGCCCGGCTCGCCGAAGCCGTCGCCAGTCAGTCGATACCGCGCAATGACCGCGTGCTCGACGCTTCCCTCCGCACCGCCATCAGCCGCATGAGTCATGCAGGAACGATCTCACCCCGTGCTGACATCAGTGGATTCCCCGTCCAAGGATCCGAACCGAGCCGCTAGGTCTCCCGTGTCTCCCGGAGGACGGCGACCAGGGCGGCGTCGTCGGGGAGGCGGCCGCCGACGTAGTGGAGCAGGTCGTGGCGCAGGCCGTCGAGGAGGGCGGTGGGCGTGGTGGGCAGGGGGAGGCGGGCGGCGCGGTCGGACAGGGGGTAGAAGGTGCCGGTGCGGTCCCGGGCCTCGGTGACGCCGTCGGTGTGCAGGAGCAGGGTGGTGCCGGGCGGGAAGGCGAACTCCTCGGTGCGGCGTTCGACGGGGCCGAGCGCGCTCATGCCGAGCGGCGGGGCGGCGCGGCGCAGCGGGAGGGTGCGGGTGCCGTCGGGGCCGAGGAGCAGCGGGGGCGGGTGTCCGCAGTCGGTGATCCGCAGGACCGGCAGGCGGTCGGGGAGGTCGAGGACGAGGGCGGTGACGAAGTTCTCGTGGACGTCCTGCCCGGTGTCGGCGGCGAGTTCGGCGAGGTGGCGGCAGTAGGACGCTTCGAGGACGTGGGCGAGTTCGGCGGGGTCCTCGTGGTGGTGGGCGAGTTCGCGGAAGGCGCCGAGCAGGGCGGCGGCGTCGCCGACGGCGTCGAGTCCCTTGCCGCGGACGTCGCCGATCAGCAGGCGGGTGGCTCCGGCGGTGCGGACGACGGCGTAGAGGTCGCCGCCGACCTTGGCCTCGTCGGCGGCGGCGAGGTAGCAGGCGGCGAGGCGCAGCGGTCCGGCCCGGTCGGGGAGCGGGCGGATCAGGACGCGCTGGACGGTGTCGGAGACGGCGCGGACCTGGTCGAGTTCGCGGCCGTGGCGTTCGCGGACCCGGCAGTAGGCGACGAGCGCGCCGGTGAGCAGGGCGAGGGCGGCGAGTTGGGCCTCGTGGTTGGAGGTGAACAGGCCGCCGTGCAGGACGGCGATGACCAACTGGGCCAGCACGGCGAGGGCGCCGATCAGCGCGGTGGTGCGGCTGCCGGCGAAGGACGGGGTGAGGGCGGGGGCGATCACCAGCAGCGGGCCGAGGTGGATGTCCGGGGAGATGGAGATGTCGACGGCGGAGATCAGCACGATCAGGGCGAGCGGCACGAGCACCATGAGGTGCCCGGTGCGCCACTCACCGCGCAGTCCCGCCAGACTCCGCCGCACTCCCACCTGACCACCATGCACCGTACGGGCGGTGGAGCACGACCGGGGCACGCTGTGCGCACGGACTATGGCGTTGCGTCACCGCCGCCGCCTACCATCGCGCCATGGCCACCACCCTCACGCCCGCCGAGGCGGACAAGATCCTCGCCGACCACTTCGCCCCCTGGGTCCAGGACCTGGGGCTGACGGTGGTGGAGACCGGCGAGCGCCACGCGGTGCTCCGACTGCCCTGGTCGGACCGGCTGGCCCGGGACGGGGGCGGGCTGTCGGGCCAGGCGATGATGGCCGCGGCGGACACCGCGACGGTGATCGCGGTCTCGGCGGCACTGGGCGGTTTCGCGCCGATGACGACCGTCCAGCTGTCCACCACCTTCCAGCGCCCGGCCCGGGACACCGACCTGCTGGTCACCGCCCGGCTGACCAAGCTGGGCCGCCGGATGGCCTTCGCCGAGATCGTGCTGGCCACCCCGCAGGCCCCGGACGACCCGGTCGCCCACGCCACCACGGTGTACGCCTTCCCCGGCTGATCCCCGCGCCCCGCCCCCGCCCCCGCCTCCGGCGGGAAAGCGCTTCCCCGTTGCCTCCCGGGGTGCCCCGCGCCCAGCGGGAAACCGCTTTCAGTGCCTGCTCAGGCCGCCCCACGCCCAACGGGAAACCGCTTTCCGCCTCCGCCCCAACCCCGCTACCGTCCGGTCTCGGCGGTGAACAGGACGGCGGCGGACAGGACGGAGGAGCACCGGTGGCGCGGGTGCTGGTGGTGGGTGACGTGCACGGCGAGTTCCTGCTGCTCGCGGAGCGGGCGGCGGCGGTGCGGGCGGCGTACGGCCCGTTGGACGCGGTCCTCGCGGTGGGCGACGTGGAGGCCAACCGGGACGAGGCGGACGCGGCGGGGGTGTACAGCCCGGCGAAGTACCGCAAGGTCGGTGACTTCCCGTTCGTGGCGGCCGGTGAACTGCCGCTGGGCGCGCCGCTGTTCTTCATCGGCGGCAATCACGAGCCGTGGCCCGCGCTGGACGCGGCGGGCCCCGGGGAGTGGGCGCCGGGGGTGCGGTTCCTCGGCCGGGCGGGGGTCGCCGAGGTGGCGGGCCTGCGGGTGGCGTTCCTCTCGGGCATCCACTCGGCGCGGGTGACGGACGCGGCGCGGCCGGTGCGGGAGTCGAACCGCGACCGCAACTACTACACGGCGGCCGAGCTGGGCCGACTGCTGGCGGAGGGCCCGCGCGTCCCCGGCGGGGTGGACGTGCTGCTGACCCACGACTGGCCGGCGGGGCTGCTGCCGGCCGCCTCGCCGGACGAGCGTCCGGTGGGCCGACCTGAACTGCGCACCCTGGTCGAGCGCCTGAAACCCCGTCACCACTTCTGCGGCCACATGCACCGCCCGCTGGACGCCCGGATCGGCCCGACCACCGTCACCTGCCTGTCGATCCTGCGCGAAACGCGCAGCGGCGGCCGCGCCAACAGCGGCGACGCGCTGGCCCTGCTGGAGCGCTCCCCCGACGGCGCCCTGCAGCTGACCCGCCCCGCCCTGTGACGCCGACTCCGTGACGCCGACTCCGTGACCCCCGCCCAGGGACGCCCGTCGTGCACCGGCCGCGCGCGCAACGTCCGCTCGCGCGCCGGGTGTTCGCCCGTGCACACCCCTACCCCTCGGGGCGTACCGGGCAGTAGCCTCCCCTGGCCGATCCCACGCCGTCCGGAGGCCACCACCCATGCGCCCGAGCCACCCGTCCAGCCCGTCCTACCGCTCCTCCCGCGCGTCCCGTCCGGTGCCGCTGCGTCGCACGTTGCTCTCCGCCGCGCTGACCGCCGTCGCGCTGCTCGGCGCGGCCACCGTGCCCGCCGCCGCGGCGAGCGAGAACCAGGGGCAGGGCCGGGGGCAGGGCGGGGCGCACCGCACCGCGTACTACCTGGCGTTGGGCGATTCGCTGGCGGCGGGCTACCAGTCCACGCCGGGCGGCGGGCACGTGGTGGGGCGGGGCTACGCGCAGGACCTGGCGGGGACGCTGGGTGCGCGGGCGGAGGCGGAGGGCCGCCCGTTCGAGTTCACCGATCTGGGGTGCCCGGGCGAGACCACCGGCAGCATGGCGGACGGCGGCTGCCCGTACCCGCACAGCTTCTCGGGATCGCAACTGGCGGCGGCGGTGGCCTGGTTGAAGGCGCACCGGAACGACGAGACGCTGGTGACGATCGACATCGGCGCCAATGACGTGCAGCGCTGCGCGGCGGGCGGTTCGCTGGACCTGCCGTGCGCGCTCAAGGGCATCGACCAGGTCAGGACCGGCCTGGACCGCATCCTCGGCGAGCTGCGGGCGGCGGCGGGACCGCGCACCCGGATCGTCGGCATGAACCTGTACGACCCGTTCCTGGCGGTCTGGACGACCGGCGAGCAGGGGCGGGCGACGGCCACCGCGTCGGTGCCGCTGGCGGGTGCGCTGAACGCCGTGATCGGCGCGGTGGACGCCCGCCACCGGGTGCCGACCGCGGACGTGGCGGGCGCGTTCTCGACGTACTCGTTCCTCCCGTCGGTACCGCTGGACGGGCAGCAGGTGCCGCTGAACGTGGCCCGGATCCTGCAGTGGACCAACATGGCGCGCGGCGACATCCACGCCAACGACGCGGGCTACCGGGTGATCGCGGACGCCTTCCTCGCCGAGCTGCCCCGGCAGTACCCGCGCTGACGGACCCGCACTGACAGGCCCACGCTGACGGACCCGCGCTGACGGATCCGCCCGCCGCGAAGCCCCCGCCGTACCCGGTTCAGGGAGCGGCGGGGGCGGTGACGGCGGTGACGAACTCGGCGAGGCGGTCCTGCGGGAGTCGGCGGGCGATGTCGGCCTCGCTGATCATCCCGACCAGTTCGTGCTCCGGGTGGTTGATCACGGGGAGCCGGCGCACCCGGTGCTGCTCCATGATCCGCAGGACCAGGTCGGTCTCCTCGTCCTCCTCGATCACCATCGGGCGCCCGACGGCGAGTTCGAGGCAGCGCACGATGGCCGGGTCGCGGCCCTCGGCGACGCACTTGAGGACGATGTCGCGGTCGGTCAGGATGCCGAGCAGCTTCTGCCGCTCGTCGCAGATCGGCAGCGCGCCGACGTCGCGCTCCCGCATGATGCGGGCCGCGTCGGCGAGGGTCTGCTCGCCGGTGACGCACTCCGCTCCGGGGTGCATGATCTCTTTCGCGGTGGTCATGGCCGGACCTCCCGAGGTCGCTGTGTCCGTTTCCTGTGTCCGTTGCCGCCTGTTTCCATGCTCGCCCCGGGCCCGACCGGGTCGCCACCGGGCACCGCCGCCGCACCGCCACCGTGCGGGCGGGCGGGCAAGCAGGCGTCCAGGGCGGGCGTTCCGGGCGGAGGTCGTCGGCAAACCGTTACCGGCGCGAGCTGGCACCGGCCGGGGCGGGCCGGGTGTCCTGGGAGCAGGAGAGTCGAACCGGGGGGGTTGCCTGATGAGGGCTCGCACGTTCTTGTCCGTCCTGTTCCTCGTCGCGGTGGTGGGAGCGGCCACCGGCTCCTCCCCCGTCGGTGCGGCGCCCACGGCCGAAGCCGCGTCGATGAAGCGCGCCGCCGAGGTGGCCCGGGCCTGGCCGGGGTCGGCCAAGGAGCGGTCCTGGCTGGCCGAGTACTGGCCGTGGAGCCTCCCGGAGCAGTGGCTGCCGTCGGGCGGGTTCCACGACGACGCCGACCGGCAGGCGTTCGAGGACGGCCGGCTCACGCTGCGTGCCGCGCCGCCCGAGGCCCCGGGCAGTGGGGAGGTCCGTTGGTCGAGCGGGGCGAGCCTGACGCTGCCCCTGATCCCGGCGTCGCGGATCGCCGCGCACCTGACCGCGGGCGGGCCCTGCCCGAACTGCTCCGCTCCGCTCGTCATCGACGCGATCCGCCCCGGTACCCGGCAGGTCCTCACCAGCCGGTGGCAAGCGACCGTCCCGACCTGGGAGTTCACCGTCGAGGGCTACTCCGAGCCGTTCGTCTACCCGGCGGTGGCCGCGAACGTGGCCGGGCCGGGGCACCCGCCGGTCCCCGAGGTGGACATCCCCGGGCTGGCCACGGTCCACCGCTGGACGGCCACGTCGGCGGACGGGTCGACCGTCAGCGTGCACGTCGCCCACGGTGCCTGCGACCGGGTGCTCCCGGGCCGGGTCTACGAAACGGACCGGGTGGTGGTGCTGATCGGCAGGACGACCGTGCAGTCGGGCAGCTGCATCGACGTGCTGGTGGACGCGCCCGCCGACTACCGGCTCTCGCGCTCGCTCGGCAACCGCCCGCTGCTGGACGCCGCCACCGGTTACGCGATCACCGTCGATCCGCTGTCGGCCGGTTGACGGCGAGAACCGGCCTGCGCCACCGCCGGTGCACCACCGCCACCGCCACCAGCCCCGGCCCCGTCGACGGTCGGCCGGTTCCGCGTCAGGTCGCGTGCGGCGGTGCGGGGGTCCGGTCCGTCTCCGTTCCGGCGAGGCCGGGTTCGGACCCGACGGCAGGAGGGGCGGCGGGATACTGCGGCAGTTCCAACTGCTCGACGCCCGGGTCGGGTTCCGGCACGGCCGCTGCCGTCCCGGGGCCCGGCGGCGGGGTTCCGCCCACCGCCTCCGCGAGCCGGGCCGTGCCCGCCTCCCGGACGGCCTGTGCGGTGGCGCGTTCGGTGGAACTCTCCAGGAAGCGCAGCAGTTCAACCGGGAAGGGCAGCACCAGGGTGGAGTTCTTCTCGGCGGCGACCTCCACCACGGTCTGCAGCAACCGCAGTTGGAGCGCGGCGGGGGTCTGCGCCATCACCTTCGCGGCCTCCGAGAGCCGGGCGGAGGCCTGGAACTCGCCGTCGGCGGTGATGATCCGGGCCCGCCGCTCCCGGTCGGCCTCGGCCTGCCGGGCCATCGAGCGCTTCATCGACTCGGGCAGCGCGACGTCCTTGATCTCGACCCGGTCGATCTGGATGCCCCAGCCCAACGCCGGGCTGTCCAGCATCAGTTCGAGCCCCTGGTTGATCGGCTCCCGGTTGGCGAGCAGGTCGTCCAGCTCGCTCTTGCCGATGATCGACCGCAGCGAGGTCTGGGCGACCTGGGAGATCGCGAAGCCGTAGTCCTGCACGTTGACGATGGCCTTCACCGGGTCGACGACCTTGAAGTACACCACCGCGTCGACCCGGACGGTCACGTTGTCCCGGGTGATGCCCTCCTGGGCGGGCACCGGCATGGTGACGATCTGCACGTTCACCCGGCGCATCCGGTCGGCCACCGGGACGATCCGGGCCAGGCCGGGGCCGCGCACCCCGTCCAGCACCCGGCCGAACCGGAACACCACGCCGAGTTCGTACTGCTGGACCGTGCGCACGCTCAGCCCGATGTAGACCACCAGCAGCGCAATCACCGCGTCGACCACGACCATCGCCGTCACCTCGCCCCGAGCAGGCGGGCGCCGAGCCGGTGCCGGAGCGGTCCGGAACGATCCGGGCCGGCACCGCGGGCCCGTACCTCCACGCTACTCCGCCCGCCCCGCCCCGCGGCGCTCCCCGGGCCGCCGGGTGCTGCGCCGTAGGATCGGCGGCATGCGACCGCCCGCGCCGCCCGCGCCGCCCGAACCGCCCGCGCCGCCCGAACCGCCGGCGCCGCCCGAACCGCCGGCGCCGTCCGGACCGTCCGGATCGCCCGCGCCGCCCGAAGGGCCCGAATCGCCGCTCCGGCAGCTCGAACAGGTGCACGGCCTGGCGGAGCTGGACGCGCGGGTGGTGGACTGCCGGGCCTGTCCGCGGCTGGTCGAGTGGCGGGAGGAGACCTCCCGGGTCAAGCGCCGGGCGTTCCAGGACCAGGAGTACTGGGGGCGGCCGATCCCCGGGTTCGGGCCGGCCGACGCGAGCCTGCTGCTGGTCGGGCTGGCCCCGGCCGCGCACGGCGGCAACCGGACCGGGCGGATCTTCACCGGCGACCCGTCCGGCGACCTGCTGTACGCCTCGCTGCACCGCCTCGGGCTGGCGAACCGCCCGCACTCGGTGTGGCGCGGCGACGGGCTGGAGCTGGCCGGCGTCCGGATCACCGACCCGGTGCGCTGCGCCCCGCCGGAGAACCGGCCGACCAACGCGGAGCGCGACACCTGCCGTCCGTGGATCGTCCGCGAGTTGGCGTACCTGCGGCCGACGGTGCGCGCGGTGGTCGCCCTCGGCGGTTTCGCCTGGCAGTCGGTGCTGCCGGTACTGGCCGCCTCGGGGTGGCAAGTGCCGCGCCCGAAGCCGAAGTTCGGGCACGGGGCGCACGCCGTCCTGCCGGCTGCGGACGGCGGCGCACCGCTGCACCTGTTCGGCTGCTTCCACGTCAGCCCGCGCAACACCTACACCGGCCGCCTCACTCCCGCCATGGTCGACGAGCTGCTGCGCACCGCCGCCCTCGCGGCCGGCCTGGAGCCGACCGCGCCGTAGCGATCGCGCCGTAGCGACCGGGTCGTTCGGTCCGGCCGGTGGTCGAGCAGGGTGTCGACCACCTGTCGGCGGCCCGCAGCGCGGTGGGCGGTTCGGGGAGCGGACGGGGCGTCAGGTCTTCGATCGTGGGCACCCGCACGATGCTAACGGCGCCGGTTCCGCAGGGTGGGGGCGGTGTGGCGGCGTTCAGGCGCGGCGGAGGCGTTGCGGGCGGCGGGCGGCCTGTTCCCAGGCGGCGGGGAGGAGTTCGCGGGCGAAGGCGAGTTCGGCGGTCTGGCGGCCGTAGAGGGCGCCGTAGCCGAAGCCGCCGTCGGAGAGGGTGCGGACGGTGTCGCGGGCGACGACGGCGTCCTGGTGGCGGCCGAGGACGTCCTGGAGGGCGCGCATCCGGTGGGTGAAGCCGCGGGCGGGGCGGCCGACGCTCTCGCCGGCGTAGCGGGCGCGTTTGGCGGCCTTGCGGGCATCGTGCAGGGCGTGTTCGCGGGCGGGGCCGTCGGGGGCCCGGCGGGCGGCGGCGAGGCGTTCGGCGGTGCGGCGGTGTTCGCGGCGCAGGGTGCGGGTGAGTTCGGGGGCGGCGGGGCGGGCGGCGCGGGCGTTGAGGGGCGGGTCGGCGGCGAGGGCGGTGAGTTCGGCGAGCAGGCGGCGGAAGCGTTCGCTGTCGAGGGCGGCGAGCACCTGCGGGCGGGCCTCGCGGGTCTCGCGTTCGCTCCAGGTGGCGAGTTCGGCGAGGACCCGGGCCCGGTCGGCGCCGTCGGGCAGTTCGCGGGCCTGGGCGAGCAGGCGGGCGCCGAGCACTTCGGCGTCCCGGGCCCGGCCGAGGGCGCGACCGAGCCACTGGAGTTCGTCCTCGGTGCGGGTGCGGTCGCCGCGCAGGTGGCGCCGGTGGGTGCGCAGGGCGCTGCGCAGGCGGCGGGCGGCGACCCGCATCCGGTGGACGGCGTCGGGCCGGTCGGCGCGGACGTCGGGTTCGAGGGCGGCGAGCCGGGCGGTCTGGGTGCGCAGGCGCGCGGTGAGGACGTCACCCGCAGTGCCGTCGATCCGGTGTCCCATCGGCTGTCACGTCCTTCCGTCCCTCCAGGGTAGGTCGGTCCCGTCCTTTTCCGGCGCCGCGCCGCGCCGTCCGCTTCCCGCGGTCGGGCGGTACCGCGCCGCGCCGTCCGCGCTCCGGGGCCGCCGGGCGGCCCGTTTCGCCGCAATGGCGCTGCCCGGGACAGCGCGACCGGGTGACGGGGGGCGTGGTGCGGATACGGATCAAGTCGTGTGCCGCACCGCCCGATTGGCCGGGGGCCGGGCGGGGTCGGTGGCATTCGGGGGAATGTGCGGTCGCACGGGAATGGCCGTGCCCGCCAGCGGTTACCGTCCGGTCGATTCCTTCGGCGGTCCGGGCCCGGCCCGGCTGCCGGGAAGTGTCCCGCGGTCGGGCCGCCACGGTGCCGGCCGGTTCTCCGATGTGAGGAAGTCCCTTGTTCTCTGCCCGTCGCCTGGCCTCGCTCGCCGTCCCCGCGCTCGCCGCCGGTCTGCTGCTGGCTCCGGCCGCGCACGCCGCCGCCCCGCGCATCGCGCCGTCGTCCTGTTCGCACTCCTGCCACAGCCACGCCATCGGCCGGGTGGCGCACGCCGTCACCACGATCGGCTCCCCGGTGGTGGCGGACGTGCTCGCCGCCGACGGCCTCCCCGGCGGGGCCGTGCTGAACGTGTACGACGTCGACCACGGGACCGTCGTGGTGAACCCGGACTCGACGATCCGCTACACCCCGGCCCCCGGCTTCGTCGGCAAGGACTGCCTGTACTACACGGCCCGTACGCCCGGCGGCGTCATGTTCGAGCAGAAGCTGAAGATCGAGGTGCTGGCCGACAGCAGCAGCGTGACCTCGACCCTCCCGGCCGCCACCACCCCCGGCACCCCCGTGACCGTGTCCGCCCTGGTCGGCCGTGCGCCCGGCACCGTGCTGACCGCGGTGGACACCCCCGCGCACGGCACCGCGGTCGAGGGCCCCGGCTCGACCGTCGTCTACACCCCCGAGGCGGGCTTCTCCGGCACCGACACCTTCCTGATCACGGTGCAGACCCCGGACGGCGGCTACGACGTCATCCAGGTCACCGTCCAGGTCGCCTGCCCCTGACCCGCGGCGCACGGCAGCGCCCGGGCCCGGCTCCCACCCCAGGGGGCCGGGCCCGGGCGCTGCGGCGCCGACGGCCCGTCAGGAGTCCTCCCCGGCGGGGCGGCCGAGCGGGAGCAGGTACTGGATCGGCTGGTCGAGGTCGTCCAGGGCGAGCAGCTCGTGGGCGAGGTCGTCGTGCAGGCCGCCGAGCGGGATGGTGCCCAGGCCGTAGGCGGGGGCGGTGAGCAGCAGGTTCTGGGCGAGGTGGCCGGCCTCCAGCAGGCCCAGGCGCAGGGCGCGCAGCCCGTAGCGGTGGCGCAGCCGGGGCAGGTCGAGGTGGACGGCGAGGACGGCGGGGGCGGCGTCGATGCCGACGGCATCGGGGTCGGTGAGCGGGCGGGACAGGTAGGAGGAGAGCGCCTTCAGGTCGTCGAGCGCGGGGGCGGGGCCGATCCGGCGCAGCGTGCGGGTCTCGGGCAGGCAGTGGTAGGTGCCGGCGGGCAGGCCGTCGACGGCGAGGGCGAGCAGGCGCAGGTGGACGCTGTGCAGGGCGCCGCCGCTGGGGTAGGGGCGGTGGCCGGTGCCGGTCGGTGCGCAGGCGTGCCAGAGCAGGCCGCCGAGGGTGCCGGCGGCGAGCGGTCCGGTGAGGGCGCCGCGGGTGGAGCGGCGGGCGTGCAGGGCCTCGGCGAGGGTGACGGGCGGGAGCGGGTCGGCGGGCAGCGGGAGGTCGTCGGGGCGGGGCAACCGGGCGGGGGCGGGCGGGAGTTGCCGCAGTTCGGTGTCCTGGCTGCGGCCGATCTGGAACTTGCTGCGCTCCAGGTACTGGAGGTCGGCGGCGTGCGGGTCGTCGTCGGGGAAGAAGGTGAACGGCGGTTCGGTCTCCAGCAGGGTGCGGCCGGCCAGTCGGCAGACGGCGCGTTCCTCGTCCGGGCCGACGCCCAGGCGGTTGAACAGCATGTGGAGTTGGGACGCCCAGACCCAGCCGAGCCGTTCGGCGCCGGCCTCCGGGTCGGCGGCGCGCATCCGGGCGGCGGCCTCGGAGACCCGGACCGACCAGTCCTGCAGCCAGGGCGCGGCGGTGCCCGCGTCGAGCGCGCCGCGCAGCGCTTCGGCGCGCCGGGCCAGGGTCGAACGCTGCTGCGCGTACACCGAGTTGACGTTGCCGTGGACGGCGGCGCCGGGCAGTGGCCGGTACTCGGTGACCCAGCGCCAGGAGGCGGCGTGCCGGCGCAGCCAGCGGGCGGCGGGCAGGGGGGCGAGGCCGAGTCCGTGGGCCGTGGCGTGCGCGAGGTCGAGGGCGACGGTGAGGCGGTCGCCGCCGGAGCGCAGGGCGTCCAGGGCGTGCAGCACGGTGCGGGTGGAGCGGGTGAAGACCTCTTCCGCGATCGGCAACAGTCGTGCGCCGCCGTACCGTTCGGTCTCCGGTTGGTAGGGAACGGCGGTGACGGCACCGGCCCCCGTCGGCAGGGCGGCCAACTCCGCAGCCAGTGAGCCTGGTTCGGCCGCCCCTTCGCGGAACCGGATGCGCAGGTGCGGGCCACCCTCGCCGTAGCGGATGAAGAACCATTCGCTGTAGGTGATCTGATGGTCCATCAGCGGGGCGAGGTCCTCCACCAGGAAGGCGTCGGTGGCGGCGGTGGGCAGCGGCAGGGCGAGGTGCAGGCTGTGCCAGTGGGTGGCGGTGGCGGCTCGCGGGTGGTCGGTGGTCATCATGGCGGCCTTCCCGGGGCGGTCAGGGGAACGGGTGCGGGTGGAGCGGGAGTTGGGCGTGCCGCAGCGGTGCGGGAGTGCGGCCGAGGCGGTGCGGGACGTCGAGCAGGCGGGGCAGGCCGCGGGTGCGGCGGTTGGCGTGGCCGAAGGTCATCGGCAGGGTGCCGGGCACGATCACCTTGGCGGCGTGCAGGCCGAGCCGGTCGCGGACGCCGGGCTCGTCCTGCCGCACGGCGATCACTTCGAGGCCCTGCCGGGCGAGCCGGTCGACGGTGTCGTCCAGCAGTCGTCCGAGGTCGGTGACGGGCTCCGGGGCGTCGGGCCAGCGCTGCTGCCAGGGGACCGGCGGCGGGCCCTGGAACAGGAACTCCAGCCGGTCGACGGCCTCGGGGAGCGCGTTGACGCCGACGTGGTCGTCCAGCGAGACGACCAGGTCGGGCCGCTCCAGCAGGGTGCGCAGTCGGGCGGGGTCGCGCGGGCCGCCCTGCGCGGCGTCCCGGTGCGGAGCCTCCTGCACGTTGGTGACCACCTCGGCGACGGCGGAGCGGATCGCGGCCCGCGGGTCGTGGTGGGCCCCGGCGGCGAGGAACGCCCTGGGCGCGTCGGGGTGTTGGCCGGTGTAGCGGCAGACCGCGATCACGGCGGGAACGCCCAGGTCGGCGGTGGCGTCGAGCAGGGTCAGCCGGTAGCCGAGCAGCCGGGCCCGGTCGGCGAGCGCGGCGACCTCCGGATCGTCCTCGGGCACGGCCACGGCGGGCAGCGGCGTCGCCGGGTACCAGGCCATCAGGAAGGCGTCCCGCTCCGCCACTTCGAACAGCCCGTACAGCACCGCCTCCTCCGGACTGTTCCCGAGCCCGCACCCGTTCGAGGACTCGTACACCACCCGGGTCGTCCGTCCCGGCACGTCCCAGTACGCGACGTGTTCCGGCACGGCGACGGCCCGGCGGTGCGTCAGCGACCAGCCGTGCACCCAGTCCAGTTCCAGCTCGGGCGCGTACGGGACGGTGGCGACCCCGGGCTGCCCCGCCGGAGTCTCGTCGGGCAGCCCGAGCCGGACGGGGTCCAGCACGGCCGTCGCCCCCAGGGTCCGCGCGAGCGCGCGGTACGAACCGTGCAGCGCGGTCCGCCGGCCGAACGGCCGCATCCCCGTCAGCCGCTCGACCGCCTCGAACAGGGCGACCCGTTCACTGCCCCGGTAGTCGACGGCCCGCCCGTAACCGCCGTCGTCGAGCAGCCGCCCGTCGGTCACCCACGCGGTGGTCAGCGCGAACGCCGAGTCCTCGGTGCGGAACAACCGCCGTACGGGGCCGAAGCGTTCGTCGAACAGCTCGTCGCGCATCCGGTCGCCGCCGGTCCGGTCGTTCGGCCCGCGCAGCACCGCCGGGTCCGGCAGCGGGCGGGCCGCTCCCCCGACCTCGATGCCGGAGTCGGCGATGTCCTCGGGCAGCGGGGCGCACACCGGGCACCCCCCGACGGGGCGGACCCGGTGCGTCGACCAGCGCGCCCGGTCGCCGTCGACCAGGTGGACGGTCGCCCCGTCCTCCCGGTCCTCCTGCACCAGGCCGGTGGCGAGCGCCGTCACCGCGGCAGAGAACGCGGGCGTTCCCGTCCCGCCGAGCACCAACGCCCCGCTCGGCCAGGGCACCCGGCCACCGGCGGTTGCCAACCGCTGCCGCTCCGCACACACCAGGCATCCGACCGCGCCGGACCCGAGCACCGGCCCCACGACGGTCGACGCCCCGTCCTCCCGCACCGGCACCCACCGCACGGCCCGCCCGACCGCGGCCCGGCTCAAGCGCTCGGCCGACTCCAGCGTCCACGCCGGCAGCCGCACGATCGCCGCCCCCTCGAACGAGGCCAACGCCTGCTCGACGTCCAGCACCGGCAACGGCTCACCGCTCATTGCGCACCTCCGCCCCGGACCGCCCGAACTCCCCGTGCCCGACACCGCGACCGCCGAGCCCTGCGGCCGGCCGACAGCCCACTGTCCGTTCGCCGACGACCTGCGGACTCACCGCGCACCTCCCGGTACCAATACCGTGAACCCGCAGCCCGCCAGCGCGGCTGCCACGGGGCTGCCCGGCGCCGCCTCCGGTTCCGTCCACGGGTCGGCCGGCTTCCGCAGGGCAGCCTGCAACTCGCCTTCCCGCTGCGCCAGTTCGACCAGCCAGCGGTCGGTGTGACCGGCGTCGGCCCAGGCAGCGGGGCGCAGCCCGGTGGCCGCGAGGGGGGCGAGGGCTCCGCTGGGCGCGGTGCGGTGGGCGGGGGCCGGGCCGTGTGCCTCGGCGGTGCGGCGGGCCAGGGCGGTGAGTGCGGCGAAGGCGAGGGCGTCGGCGGGGGTGGCCTCGATCGCGCGGGCGCCCTCCGCCTCGGCCCACCAGACGTCCGTGCCGACAAATCGACTGAGCGTCAGTTCGGGTGCCCGGCCCAGGCTCCGGGTCAGCGCGCTGAGCCAGTACGCGGTCTGCGGGTGGTCGAGGTGCTCGGCGCGCGGCGGCCCGGCCGGTTCCCGGAGCGCGGTGCGGGCGGACCTCCGCAGCGCCCTGCCGTACGCGTGCGCCGGGTCGGCGCCGACCACCGCCTCGACGGCCGTCCCCTCGGCGGCGAGCTCCAGTTCGGCGGCGCGGCAGGCGGCTGCCAGCCGGGCCAGATCGGTGCGCGGAGCCCCCGCGAGCAGCGTCCCGCCGGGGGTCGCGCAGGACACCAGGGCGACCGGAAGCTGCGGCAGCCCACCCGCCGAGGGGGCGTCCAGCACCCCGAGCCACTCGTCGCCGAGCGCGGCCACCCGGTGCAGCGCCTGCCCGAGATCGGCGGGCGCCGCCCCGGGCTTCCCGGGCCCGGCCACCCACGGGTGGTACCCGGCGCCCGGCGGCCGCTCCCGCGCGATCAACACGGCCGGACGCCCGGCGGGCAATCGCGGATCGTCCACCGCCTCCCCGGGATCGGGCAGGCCCGCGACCGCACACACCAACCGCTGCGCCGCAGCCGCCCCGAGCAACCCGGCCAACACCGACCCGCCCGCACCTGACGCCTCTTCGCCTCCGTCCACCCGCAACCGCGCGGCGAGCGCCACCGCCCCGCTCGCCATCGACTCTCCAGCACCGGAAGCCCGCTCGCTCTCTCTACCCCTCCGCAGCCGTGCGGTGAGCGCCGTCGCCTGCTCCCGCACCCGTTCCGGGTCGGTGAGCGCGGCGACGTATCCCCCGCCGGGGCGGGTGCCCGCAACAACAGCAGTAGTCCCCTCCCCGACAGCGGCGATCACCAGGCCCGGCGGCAGGGTGGGGTCGGTGGCCGTCCGGGCGGGGGCGGTGCCTGCGGCGGTGAGCGCTTCGGCGCAGGCGCGGGTCAGCGGATCGGTGGGGTCGGCCGTGGTGAGGACGGGGCGGGCGGCGGCGAGGGCCCGGGTGACGGCGAGCGGGTCGGCAGCCACCGCACCGGCCCAGAGCGGGAGTTGAGTGCCCTCGGGGTGGTCGACCAGCAGATCGTGCTCACGCAGCCGGGCCGCCACGGTCGCCAACGCCGCCTCCACCGCCGGCTCCGGGTCGGCCGCGACCGGCGGGGTCTCCCCGAGCCGCTCCGCCAGGAGCTGCCACAGCCGGGGCAGGGCGCGGCTGCCCTCGATGGTGACGGCCGCGCCGCGGCCGCGCAGGTGCAGGCCGTCGCGGAGCGGGGTGACGGCGACCCCGGGGCGCAGCCGGGGCCGGGAGGGGCTGCCGTCCCCAACGGCGTTCACCGGGCACGCTCCACGGCTTCGGTGACCTCGGCGACGCGGTCCTGCCAGCGGTGGCCGGTGAGGTCGGGGACGGTGCGGACCACCAGGTGCGCGGCCAGGTAGCGTTCGAGCGGGCGGACGTCGCAGATCGCCAGCAGGCGGTAGAGACCGTTGGTGGCGGCGCGGTGGATCAGGTAGTCGGGGCGGGTCCACATCGTGCCGTCGGGGTCGGAGCGGTGCAGTCGCCGGTGGAACTCGCTGTAGTGGAGCCGCCGTTCGGGGTCCCAGCGGTTCGCGGTGGCGGGGTCGCCGAGCGCGGCGGCGCGGTCGCGGTACTCGGCGCGGCTGCCGCCGAGGTCGGCCCCGGCGGCGTGCCGGGCCCCGGCGAGCCGCCAGGCCGTCCGGGACCAGGCGGCCCAGTCCCGTTCGAAGCCGCGGGCGCCGCCGCTGGTGATCCGTTCGACCAGGGCGGTGACGGTCGCGCCGGACCGGTCCCAGGTGCGGTCGAAGGCGGCGCGCAGGCGGCCGTCGGGGTCCTCGTGCAGGAGGAAGTCCTCCAGGTGCGAGAGGTAGGAGTAGTGGGCGCCGATCAGGCCGTCGGGGTGGGCGGTGGCGTGCGCGGCGAACGCGGCGGCGGCGAGCTGGACGCGGGCGGCCTCGGTGTCGCCACGTCGGCCCAGGTACTCGGCGCCGGAGCCGAGCGCGGGCAGGCCGCGTTGCAGCAACTCGTCGCGCAGCGCGGTGGCTTCGACGCCGAGCAGGGCGTGCAGCGCGGCCGTGGCGGCGGGGTCGGCGGGGGTGGTGCGCACCGTGTTGTCGGGGGTGAGCGGGCCGTAGGGCGGGGCGAGCAGTTCGGCGCGGCCGGCCGTCTCCGCCTCGGCGAGCAGCTGCTGCTCGCTGCGGTCGTCGGTCGACGGGTGCGCGGTGACCCAGCGGCGCAGCCGCACCGCGGCGTGCGCGGCGGCGGCCGCGGCGGCGTCGGCCGGGCCGGCGAGGCGCAGTCGCAGGTGCGGCCCGAACCGCCAGTGCCGTTCCACCTGGGCGGTGAGCCCGTCGGCGGTGGCGGCCCGGGCCAGCGGCAGCACGGCCTCGCGCAGCGCCCGCGCCTTGACCGGCTGGTAGTACGTCAGCACCACGTCGTGCGCGCCGCTCATCGCCCGCTCCCTGTCCCCGCCACCATGGTCAACTCCTTTGTCTTTTCGGCCTGTTGTTCCTGCCCGTCGGCTGCTCTGCCGCCCCGGGCCGGACGGTGGCTCTCCAGCACGTACTCGACGGTGTGCGTGTCCTCGGGGTCGCCGCCGATCGCGGGCAGCGCTTCCTCCAGGACGGCGCCGTGCGGGTGGCGGGAGAGCCAGCGGTCGAGGTGCAGCAGGTGCAGCGGATTGCCGAGGTCGACGGGTTGCGGCTTGGCGGCCCGCAGGTGGGCGGCGAACGCCTCGGCGGGCGGGCGGTCGGGCTCGGCGGGCTCGGGCACGGGGTGCAGGAAGACCTGTTCGGGCAGCCCGAGCCGGGCCCGCCAGCGGGCGACGGCCGCCGCCGGGACGCCGGACGCCCTTTCCCCGTCGGCCAGTTCGGTGCGCAGTTCGGCCAGCACGGCGGGCGGCAGGTGCCAGCGGCGGCGGGCCAGCACGACGTGCCGGTGGCGCAGCCGGGGGGTGCGGTGCACGGTGCCGCCGGGGGCGGGCAGGGCGGTGCGGGGCAGCCAGGAGCGGAGGTCGACCACGCCGTTCGGGTGGTCGTTGAGCAGTGGTCCGAGCCGCTGCGGGAGCATGATCGGGGCCAGGAAGCCGAGGTAGAGCACGTCCAGGTGTTCGCCGGACGACCTTACCCGGAGGCGGAGTTGGTCGCTGGCGGGGTCGTGGACCAGGTCGAGGTCGGCCTCGGCGAGGGCGGTGCGGTGGCGGTCCGGTCCGATCTCCTCGGGCAGCAGCAGCGGGTGCAGGTTGGCGTTGAACCCGCCGACCGGCCGCAGTTGCGCCGCCCGGGCCCCGGGGCCCAGCCCGGCCCGGATCTGCCGGGCCACCGCACCGGCCCGACCGTCGGCCGCGCTCCCGCCCGCGTCCCCACCCGCGTCCAGGAAGCGGCTGGTGAACCGCCCCCAACCGCCGTAGATGTGGTTGACGCACAGCAGGTCCTCGGACGTGTCCCGTTGGACGAACCAGGAGTAGCCGAGCGGGCGGGCGGCGGTCCAGTCGGGGAGCCGGTCCGCGAGGGCGCGCACCGCTCCGGCGGGCAGCACCAGTTCGCCGTCCGTCTCCTCGATCGCGGTGAACTCGGCCCGCAGCACGGCGAGTTCTTCCGGTATCCGGCGTTCGGACCAGGCGTCGGCGGCGTCCGCGCCGAATTCCCAGGGGGCGGTGCAGATGCCGCCGACGCCGTACCGGGCGACGAAGCGGTCGCGGGCCGCCCGCCGCATCAGGTGGCCGTGATCGAACAGTTCGGCGAGCGCGCCGAGTTCGGCCAGCGCGGCGCGGTCGGCGGCGGACCCGACCGGGCCGACCGGGGCGGGGGCGTGGACGTCCTCGCCGAGCACCGTGAGCGGCGCGGCGCCGGCGGGGACGGGTCGACCGGCCTCGGCCAGCACCTGCCGCCACTGCTCGGCGAGTTCGGCCAGCGCGGCGGGCCGGCGGGCGGCGGGCGCGTCCCGGAAGTCCTCGGTCGCGGCGTCGATCAGGCGGATGCGGCGCACCAACTCGGCGTCCTGCGGCCACTGTTCGAGCCAGTCGGCGAGGGCGGCGAGCGGTGCGGGGTGCTGCGGGTCGACGGGTTCGACGGGGACCAGCAGGTCGGCGTCGATCAGCTGGTCCAGGAAGCGGCCGACGGCCCGGTCCCCGGCGGGCCGGCCGAGCGCCCCGGCCAGCCGGGCGGCCAGCCGCTCCGGATCTTCCGGAGTCTCCACCATCCCTTCCACCAGGGCGAGTTCGGGACGGGCGGCGAGTTCGATCCGCTCCTCCCGGGCCACCAGGTAGCGGCCGCCCGCGAACACCGTCCGGGTCCGGGCGTACCCCACCCGTCCGCCGCCCGCACCCTCGGCGTCCCGACCGGTGTCTCGATCGGCGTCTCGATCGGTGTCCCGACCGGCGGCGCTGGCCATCCGGTGCGGGAGCGAGCGCCTGCGCCGGGGCAGGTCGAGCAGGGCCACCACCAGGGCGCCGACCAGGGTCCGGTTCTCCCGCACCACGTTCCGCAGATCCTGACCCAACTCTCCTTCCTCATCCACCGGTTCACCGCTCGACCAGCCGACCGAGGTGAACCAGGACAGCGGGCTGGTCTTGCAGGTCGCCCGCAGGACGTGGCGCAGCACGGCGGCCTCGCCCTTGGGACGGCGGGCCGCCGAGCCGCCGTCGGCGGCGGCGGTGACGGCGCGCAGCAGGTCGGCGCTGGTGGTGGCGACGGCCCGGGCGAAGGCCGGTTCGCGGCAGAGCGCGGCCAGCACCGTCCGTTCGGCGGCCAGCGCGGGCGGGACTTCGGCGGCCAGCGCGAGCAGCAACTCCTGGCGCCGGGCGGCGACTCGGAGCCAGCGGGCGAGCCGGGGCAGCCGTTCGGGCAGGTCGCCGAGCCGGTCGACGGGCAGCGGGCGGGGCGGGCGCCCGTTGTGCAGGTCGCGGCGGAGCGGGAGCACCACCCGGCGGTGGAACTCCTCGCCGTGGCCGGACCGGCTGGCGTACAGGTCGTCGGCGAGCAGCGGCCGAAGCTGCTCCAATTCGGCTTCCAGGGAGCAGAGTTCGGTGAGCGCCGTGCGGACGGCGGCACTCTGCGCGGACTGGGCGGGCCGGGCGACGACGGTGGAGCGGACGAGCGCGTAGGGCGCGAGGACGGCCGGCGCGGCGGGCCGGGGCCGGAACCGGCGGTGCGGGGCCGGAACCGGCGGTGCGGGCGGGCGGGGCTGGACACGGCGGGCGAACACCTCCGTCGGTCGGAGCGGTCGATGGGACGTGACCGCGAGGGGCGGGCGGGGAGGAACGGCGCACGGGAGCCCGACGCCATCAGCGGCTGCGGACGCGCCGGGTTCCCGTGCCGTGCGGGCCGATCAGGTCAATCAGGTCAATCAGGTCGATCAAGGCCAGGTCTAGTAAGGCTGGGTCGGCGGGTGCGGGACGGCGCAGGACGAGGACCCGCAGGAGGTGGAGCTGGGGGCGCCGGACGCGCCGCCCTCGGGCAGGGCGACCGTGTCCCGCAGGGCGGTGACGGTCAGTTCGCCGAGATCGAGGTCGAGACCGAGGTCGTCGAGCGCGAGATCGGTCCCGGTGAGGTGGTCGGCCATCGGGCCTCCGTTCGGTCGGGGCCGGCCCGACCCGGGCGAGCGGGTCGGGCCGGCGTTCGAAGGTCGAGCAGTGCGCGAGCACCGAGCAACGCCCGGGCCCGGTCCGGCAGTTGCCCCCGGACCGGACCCGAACGGGTCAGAGCTCCTGCGGCTGGGCGCAGGAGGACGAGCCCTGGCAGGAACAGGACCCCCAGGACGCGCCGTTCTCGGGCAGCGCAACGGTGTCGCGCAGAGCGGTGACGGTGAGCTCGCTCAGGTCGAGGCCCTGCAGGTCGAGGGCGGACTCGAGCTCCGTGGAACGGGACAGCTCGGACATGGCTACTCCTCTGATGGGGTGGTGGACGTGCCGGGATGACTGCGGCGTGCGTGCCCGCAGGTGGTGCGGCCGTGCCGGTGACCGGGCCCCCCTTGGTCGCGGTCCGGGATTTCGACTCCCCGGGCTTCGCGCCGACCCGTTGCCGAGTCTAGGAAGGAACCCCCGCCAGGAGGACAGGGCCTCGACGGCTTGGCCGATTGCCCACCACCCCCGCCCGCACCCCCGCTCCCCCCTTCCCGCAGGCCGTGCCCACCCTCCCCCGGCCGCCACCGCCCCGCCGGCGCCCCGGCACGCCCTCGCAACGACCGAAAACCGATCCCCGCCCGCGAATATCCAACTAGCCAATCTGACAAGGAAGTTGACGTATCGTCAGGGTAGCGCCCGGCCGCCGTCGGAGATCAACCGGACCCCTGTCCGAACTCCTGACGAAGAGCGACGAAATCCTGTCGCCCGGCACACGGCGGCCTGCCCTCCGCCGCCAAGGCCGATCCCGGACCCGACTCCGGACGGCGCGGGACCACCGGTACGACGGCCCACGGCGACACCCGGGCACGCCCCGGCCGACCAACCCGACCGACCAACCCGCCCGCCCGGCCCGCTTGGCTCGCCCGCCCGGCGATCGTCACCGGCCGCGCAGCCGTACTACGCTCCCCGGATGCCCGCACCCACCGACCGGTCCTGGCCCGTCGCCACCGAGATCAGCACTGCCGCGCTCCGCCTCGAACCCCTCCGGGCCGAGCACGCGGCGGAGGCCCACCCTCTGTTCGCCGACCCGCAGTTGCACGCCTTCACCGGCGGCACGCCCCGGACCCCGGCGGAACTCGCCGACGCCTACCGCCGCCAGGCCCTCGGCCACTCCCCGGACGGCTCCCAGGGCTGGCTCAACTGGCTGCTCCGCCGCACCTCGGACGGCGTCCTGGTCGGCACCGTCCAGGCCACCCTCGAACGCCCCCGCCCCCACCCGGCCGGTCCGACCGCCGAACTCGCCTGGGTGGTGGGCACCGCCCACCAGGGCCACGGCCACGCCAAGGAGGCCGCCCTCGCCATGGCCGACTGGCTGCGCACCCAGGGCGTCACCGACCTGGTCGCCCACATCCACCCCGACCACCACACCTCGGCCGCCGTGGCCCGCGCCCTCGGCCTGACCCCGACCGACACCCTGGTCGACGGCGAGATCCGCTGGCACTCGGCCCCGTAGCTCCCCGCGCCCCCCAGCCCGACAACTCGCCGTATCGGCGCCCCGACCACCGCCAACGAGCCCGGCCGACAGGCGGCGCGCCACTGGGGGCCGCCGGGCCCTCCCGCCTGCGTGACCGGCCTCCGCCACAGCCCTGGACAGACGGGAAGACCGCCATCGGCACGGGACGACCCTCAGACGAAGGACGTGTGCAGGTACCTGAGGGTCGCCGTCGCCACCAGCCAGGCCGCGGCGGCGAGGCCCAGGGTCAGAGGGAAGGGCCACTGGACCAGCGCGAGGAGCACCGTGCCCATGGCGGTCACCAGGGTCGTTCCCATCAGCAGGAGCGGGGCGCTGCGCGGGAACGGCGGGTTCCGGCCGGGCAGTCCGTAGGACGTCACGACCGTGCCCAGGGCGATCAGCAGTGTCGCTCCTGCCAGGCCGAGCCAGCCCTGCCGGGAGAGCGTCGGGACGCCCACCTCGTGCCCGTCGACGGCGATCCGGACCACCAGGCCCTTCCAGACCTTCAGGTCGACGGCGCTGCCGGACTCCACGTGCTGGTGCAGGAACTCGTCGACCTCGTACTCCTCGGTCGGGCCCGTCCCGCGCGCGACGCGCAGGTAGTAACCGGTGCCGTCCTCGATCGAGTCGGAGACCCGTTTCGCGGTGACCCGGCCGCTCTCCGCAAGCAGGCAGTCGGCGTCCGGCCCGGGCGCCGGGGTGCCGCAGAGCGGGGCGCTGCGGTAGGCGGCCCGCTCCTCGAAAGCGCCGACGAACAGCAGGAAACCGAGCAGGACCGGTGGCAGGCCCGCGAGGACGAACGCGACGCGCGCGCCACGGGAGTCCCACCAGGGTCGCGTCCGCCCGCCCGGAGTTCCCGCCCGCCGGTCCATCCGCTCCCCCTGCCCGCCTCGCCGTGTCCGTGTGCGATGCACCCGTGATGTTCCGGGCCGCACGCCGGATGATGCCAGGAACGCCCGCCGTGGGCGAGGGAGTTCACCGCACCCCCGGCCCGAAGGATCGTGACGCTCCAGCTGCCTCGTCCTCGGCCGTGACCTGAACGGACGCGCGGCGGTTGACGGTGGGTGAGCTCTTCTTCCTACGCCCGGGTGCTCGGCATCGGGCTGAACGCCCTGATCCCGACCGGCAACGCGGCCGCCCCGGCCGTCGAGTCCCCGGCGGCGGCCGTTCCCGCGCCCGCCGTTCCCGGACCCGCCGTCTCCGCCGCCGCGGGCCGCCGCGCCGCCGACCGGCTCCTGCAACTGCGCACCGTCGAGCTCCCGGTGCCGGTGGCCGCCGCGGCGGCGGAACTCCTCGCCCTGCTGCTCGACCACCCCGACCCCGTCACCCGGGAGACCGCCCGCACCGTCCAGGGCCGGCTGCGGATGGCCGCCCGGGTGGCCGGCACCGCGCTGTGAGGCCCCGGCCCGCTCGGCCCCGGCCCGCTCAACCCCGGCCCGCTCAACCCCGGCCGCGTTCCGCCGACCGCACGTCCTCCACCGTCAGGTCGCACGCGTACCAACTGCCGGACTTCCCGCCGATCTCGGCCGGATCGGCGGGGCCGTCGAGGACGAAGCCCGCCTTGGCCAGCACCCGCCGGGAGCCCGCGTTCTCCTCGGCGACGGCCGCCCGCAACGTGGTCAGCCCGTACCGGGTCGCCGCCAGGCGGCACAGTTCGCGGACGGTCGCGGTGGCCAGGCCGCGCCCGGTGGCGTGCCGGGCGACCCGGTAGCCGAGGGACGCCGTGCCGTCGACCAGGTCCATCAGGTTGAACCGGCCGAGCACCGAGCCGTCCTCGGCGAGGAGCAGGTGGAAGGCGCAGACCCCGGCCTCCTGCTCGTCCAGGAGCGCCCGGTACCGGTCGGCGAAGCGGGCGAAGAACTCGTCGCCCCGGTCGGGGACCGCGGCCGCGAAGTAGGCGCGGTTGGCCCGCTCGAAGGCCAGCACGGCGGGCGCGTGCTCGGCCCGCAGCAGGACCAACTCGGCCCCGCCCCAGGGAGGTTCGCTCCCCCCGCCCGTGCCGCTCAGCACACCAGGCTCGCGGTGGCCTCGTCGCCCGGGACGAGGCCGAGCGGCTTGCGGACGGCGTTCTTGACGGGGAGCAGGAAGGCGCCGCCCCGGGGGATCAGCGAGGTGGTGAAGGCGGTCCCCCCGATCACCGCCCGGACCGGGACGACGCCCCAGCCGTAGCTGGTCCGGGCGGCGTGCTCGCGGATGTCGTCCGCCTGCTCGGCGGGCACCGGCAGGAAGTAGTAGGGCGAGGGACCCCGCCACTCGATCAGCCGGGCGGTGAAGGTGAGTTCCATGACCGCCCATCATCCCCCACCCGCCATCCCCACCCGCCCGACCGTGCCCCGGGAGGCCCGGGCACCGCCCCGGACCGGCCGCTCGGAACCGCCGCCGGAAATTCGTTGTACACCGTAGAAGCATTCCTCTACGGTGTACAACGAACGAGCGGCCGACCGGCCGGTCGCGCTGCCCTCCCCTCCCCTGCCCGAGGAGTCCGCCTTGTCGCAACCCGTCGTTCCACCGAGCGCCGCCCACCCCCGCCGCTGGGTGATCCTGGCGGTGGTGTGCCTGGCCACCCTGGTCGTGCTGCTCGACAACACCGTGCTGAACGTGGCCGTCCCCTCGCTGACGGAGGATCTGGGCGCGGGCACGGCCGACGTCCAGTGGATGATCAACGCGTACGCCCTGGTCCAGTCGGGCCTGCTGCTGACGGCCGGGAGCCTGGCCGACCGGTACGGGCGCAAGCGCGCCCTGATGGTGGGTCTGGCGCTGTTCGGGCTGGGGTCGGCGACGGCGGCGTTCGCCCAGTCCTCGGGGCAGCTGATCGCCGCCCGGGCCGGGATGGGCGTCGGCGGCGCGCTGCTGATGACGACCACGCTGGCCGTGGTGATGCAGGTGTTCCAGGGGCCGGAGGTGCCGAAGGCGATCGGGATCTGGGGGGCCGTCAGCTCGCTGGGCTTCGCGGGCGGTCCGCTGCTCGGCGGGGTGCTGCTGGCGCACTTCTGGTGGGGCTCGATCTTCCTGGTCAACGTCCCGGTGGCGCTGCTCGGCCTGTTCGCGGTGGCCCGGCTGCTCCCGGAGACGAAGGACCCGGCGGGTCGGCGGCCGGACGTGCCGGGTGCGGTGCTGTCCACGGTCGGCATGGTCGGCGTGGTGTTCGCCATCATCTCGGGCCCGGCGGGCGGTTGGGGCTCCGGCCGGGTCCTGGTGGCGGGGGCGGTGGGCCTGGCGGCGCTGGCCGCCTTCGTGGCCTGGGAGCTGCGCACCCCGACCCCGATGCTGGACATGGCCTTCTTCCGCAACCGGCGGTTCAACGGCGCGGTCGCGGGCGGCATCCTGGTCGCCTTCGGCATGGCGGGTTCGCTCTTCCTGCTCACGCAGTACCTGCAACTGGTGCTCGGCTACGACCCGCTGGAGGCCGGTCTGCGGATGTCGCCGCTGGCCCTGGTGATCGTGGTGCTGAACCTGACGGGCGTCGGTGCCCGGCTGCTGCCGAAGCTCGGCTTCGCGGGGGCGGTCGCGGTCGGCATGACGCTGCTGGCGGGCGGCCTGGCGGTGATCGCCGAGTGGGGCTCGGGCGGGTACGGCGGGCTGCTGGCCGGCCTACTGCTGATGGGCGCGGGCATCGCGGTGGCGAACCCGGCGATGGCCTCGGCCGTGATGGGCGCGATCCCGCCGGAGCGGGCGGGCGCGGGCGCGGGCGTGCAGGGCACCGTCACCGAGTTCGGCGGCGGCCTGGGCGTGGCGGTGCTGGGCGCGGTGCTCGGTTCCCGCTTCGCCGCCGGCCTGCCCGCCGGAGTGCCGGCCGAGGCCGCGAAGTCCCTGCCGGAGGCCCTGGCCGCAGCCCCGGCGGGGGCGGCCGAAGCGGTCCGGAGTGCCTTCGCCCACGGCCTGACGGCCAGTCAGCTGATCGGCGCGGCGGCCGTCCTGCTCGGCGGCCTGGTCTCGGCGGCCCTCCTCCACCGCGCCGACCGACCTACCGCCACCGCCGCCACCGCCGCCACCGCCGGTTCCGACAGCACCACCGCCGCCGCCACTGACGCCCCCACGGATGCCGCACCCGACGAGCAGCCGGACGGCCGGACGGCGGAACCGGCCGCCACCTCCTGAGGAACCGTCCGACCGATCGCCCGGGCCCGCGCACACCGCGCGGGCCCGACGCCGTACGGTGGTGCCGAAACACCGCCCCCACCCCAGCCCACCCTGCCCCTCCCCACCCCACCCTGCCCCTCCCCCGACCGAAGGACGGAACAACGTGCCCGCCGAGCGCGCCTCGCAGATCAAGAAGAGCGTGTGGCTCGCCCCGCCTCCCACCCGGGGCCGCCGCTCCCCCCGGGCGGCGCGGGACGGCGCGGTCGGCGGCGCGGGCGCCCTGGACCGGGAGGTGGTGGTCGCGGCGGCGGTGCAACTGCTGGACGAGCAGGGCGAGGCGAAGTTCTCGATGCGGGCGCTGGCGGCCCGGCTCGACGTGACACCGATGTCGCTGTACTGGTACGTCAGCGACAAGGACGACCTGCTGGAGCTGGCGCTGGACGTGGTGGCGGGCGAGATGGTGCTGCCCGAGGCGGGCGACGGCACGTCCTGGCAGGAGGGACTGCGGGCGCTGGCGGTGGCGTGGCGGGCGGCGATGCTGGCGCACCCGTGGGCGGTCCGGGTCTACGCGAACTACCTGAACATCGGCCCGAACTCGGTGCGTTTCTCGGCCCGGGCGGTGGAGGTGGCGCACTCCTCGCCGCTGACGCCGCAGGACGCGATGGCGGCGCTGTCCGCGGTCTTCCAGTACGCCTACGGGTTCACCGTCACCGAGGTGAACTGGGAGGAGAAGGCCGCGGCCGCGGGCACCACGGTGGAGGGGCTGACGGCGGAGATCACCGAGGCGGTGCTGGAGATCCCGGAGATCGCCGACTCGGGCGCCCTGGTGGAGCGCCCGCAGGAGTCCGACCTGGCCCGCCGCGAACGGGAGTTCCACCGCGCCCTGGACTGGCTGCTGGCCGGCATGACGGCCGCCCCGGCGCCGTGAACACCGTGAACACCGTGAGCGTCAGGTGCGCCACGAGCGTCACGCACGCCGGGGGCGCCATCAGCGTCACGCGCGCCGGGGGCGTCACCCGCGCCGGGGGCGGCCGAGGGTCAGGTGAACTCCTGCTGGCACCGCTCCAGCCAGTCGAGTTCGGCCTTCAGGTGCAGCACCTCGCCCTCGATCAGCAGCCGCGAGACGCCGTGGCCGGCGGAGCCGTCGGCGCTGGCGTGCAGCCCGCGGAGCACGGCCAGGCAGTGCGAGCGCTGCAGGTCGATCAGGGCGCGCGGCTCGGCCAGCCGGGTGTGCGGGCCGAGCACGAGTTTGAGGAAGAAGTCCTCCCGGACCTTGCCGCCCTCGGACGGGCGGGCGAACCAGGCGGCCAGTTCGCGGCGGCCGGCCTCGGTCAGCGCGAAGACCCGCTTCGCGGGCCGCCCGTCCTGGGCGACCTGCTGGCCCTCGATCAGGCCGGACTTCTCCAGCCGGCCGAGCGTGACGTAGAGCTGTCCGTCGTTGGTCCGGGGGTAGCCGGGGCCGAACGCGGACTCCAGGGCGCGCCGGAGCTGGTAGCCGTGCGCGGGGCCGGTGGCGAGCAGAGCGAGCAGCGGTAGCCGCACTCTGGGGTGCCTCCCTTCGGGGGTGGTGGGGGGAGCGCGCCGTGCGGCCGAGCGTCGTCGGTCGTACGCCGGGCGGCGCTCCTGGGCGTGGGTCTACCCCGGTGCGCTCCCGCTTATTCGCCCGGATTCGTCCCACCTGGTGGCACCCTGAGCCCCAGGAGGTGACATCTCCATCGGCAGGCTCCTGGACACACAGTTTGGCCTATACCTAACATCTAGGTATCCCCGAGGAACTGACGGTATGTCAGGCGGGGCCCGTGCCTGTCAGCGCGACCTCCCTCGCGCGCTCCCGTGAAGGTGACGCATGATCACGTCCGTCGTCCCCGGCGATCCGCCGCGCCCCTCCACCGCCCTCCCGACCGAGCACCTGCTCCCGGCGGAAGGGGCGGCCCCGCCCGCGGCCGACGCCCTCTGGTGGCGCGACGCGGTGATCTACCAGGTGTACGTGCGCAGCTTCCAGGATTCGAACGGCGACGGGATCGGCGACCTGCCGGGCGTCCGGGCCCGCCTGCCGTACTTGAAGCGGCTCGGCGTGGACGGGGTGTGGCTGAACCCGTTCTACCCGTCGCCGCAGCACGACCACGGCTACGACGTGGCGGACTACAAGGGCGTCGACCCGATGTTCGGCACCCTGGAGGACTTCGACCTGCTGGTCGAGGACTGCCGCACGCTGGGGCTGCGCCTGGTGCTGGACACCGTGCCCAACCACTGCTCGGCCGAGCACCCGTGGTTCCTGGAGGCGCTGGCCGCCGCCCCGGGGTCCGTCTCCCGGGCCCGGTTCCACTTCGCGGACGGCCGGGGCGAGGACGGCGAACTGCCGCCCAACAACTGGCGGGCGATGTTCGGCGGCCCGGCCTGGTCCCGGGTCACCGAGCCGGACGGCACGCCCGGCCAGTGGTACCTGCACATGTTCACCCCGGAGCAGCCGGACCTGAACTGGCGCAACCCGGAGGTGCCCGCCGAGTTCGAGAAGGTGCTGCGGTTCTGGCTGGACCGGGGCGTGGACGGTTTCCGGATCGACGTCGCGGCGGGCCTGTACAAGCACCCCGAACTGCCGGACTCCCCCGACCCGGAGGCCGACGAGCGGACCCGCGACTCGGTCAACCCGCTGGCCTGGAACCAGCCGGAGGTGCACGAGATCTGGCGGTCCTGGCGGGCGATCTGCGAGGAGTACACGGTGCGCGACGGGCGGCAGCGGCTGCTGGTCGGCGAGGCGTCCGTGCCGACGCCGGCCGAGCAGGCCAAGTACGTGCGCGCGGACGAGCTGCACCAGGCGTTCTTCTTCCACCTGCTGCACGCACCGTGGGACGCCGGGCACTTCCACCAGGTGATCGACGCGGCGGTGCGCGACATCACCGCGACCGGGTCCACCGTCACCTGGGTGCTGAACAACCATGACCAGGTCCGCACCACGACCCGCTTCGGCAGCCCCGAACGGGCCCGCGCCGCCGCGCTGTTGATGCTGTCTCTGCCGGGCGCGGCCTACCTGTACCAGGGCGAGGAGCTGGGCCTGCCGGAGGTCGACGACCTGCCGGACGAGGTGATCACCGACCCGATTTTCCACCGCACCGGCAGCCGCAAGGGCATCCGGGACGGCTGCCGGGTCCCGCTGCCGTGGGCCGGCGACCGGGCCCCGTACGGCTTCGGTCCGGAGGGTTCGGCCCCGACCTGGCTGCCGCAGCCCGCCTCCTTCGCCCGGCACACGGCGGAGCGGGCGCTGGCCGACCAGACCTCGCCGTACCACCTGTACCGCGAGGCGCTGCACCTGCGCCGCCTGCTCCCCCAGCTCGGCGAGGGCACCCTGCGCTGGCTGGAGACCCCGCCGAACGTGCTCGCCTTCACCCGTGGCGACGGCCTCCTGGTCGCCACCAACTTCGGCACCGTCCCCGCCCCGGCCCCCGTCACCGGCACCCCCCTCCTCGCCTCCGGCCCCTGCCCGCCCGACACCCTCCCCCCGGCCACCACGGCCTGGTGGATCCAGCCCCGCCGCTGACCCGCCGTCAGCACCGTCGACAGCCCTCCCCCGGTCCCGTTCCGGGGGAGGGCTGCGGCGTGTCGTCAGTCCTCGTCCGGGCCGATCCGATCGCCGTGCTCGTCGTAGTACTCGCCGTCGTCGCCCTGCACCCGCGCGCCGAGCTGCTGCGCGACCGCGTGCATCCGGGCCCGGAAGCGGCGGCTCGGGTGTTTGACGGAGGCCTTCCCGCCCCGCCACCACATGCCTTCCCGGTAGCCCCGGTCCGGGTCGAACAGTTCGGCCCACCACTCGACCTGCTCGCCCTCGCCGTACGCGACCAGCTCCAGCACCGGGTCGGCGGCCACCGCGGCCCGCCACTCGTCGAACCCGATCTCCGGCCCCTCCGGGTCGAACCAGTACCGGCGCCGGGTGAGGTGGATGTCGTAGCCCATGCCCGGAGGGTAGGTCCCGCGGCCGACACCCGGCCGGTCAACGGGCCGAGTGCGAGGCGAGCCGGGTGCGAGGCGTTCCGGCGGCTACCGGGCCGGGCGGGAGAGCAGGTGGTCGAGGGCTTCGGCGAGGTGGCGGGTCGGGTCCGGGGGCGGGGTCTCGGTGCAGAGGGCAACGATCGCGTCGGGGCGGACCAGGAGGGCACCGGCGGCGGGGAGCCAGGGGGCGCGGACCTGGTGGGCGGGGAGGCCGAGGGCGGTGGCGGCGGGGAGCCAGGGGGTGCCGGCCGGGCCGGTGAGCAGGGTCCAGCGGGAGGCGACCAGGTCGAGGGTGGAGGTGCCGTCGACCCGGGCGTGCGGGACGCGGGAGCCGGGGGTGCCGTCCAGGACCGCCGCCAGGTCCACCGTGGAGGGGAGTTGCGGGCGCGGGTCGAGGACGGCGGCCGAGTCGTAGCGCTGCCCGAGGTGCACGACGGGCGGTGCCCACGCGCCGGCGGCCGCCCGTGCCGCGTCGGCCGCCGGCCCGCGCCCCCAGTGCAGGCTCGGGTCGGCGAACCGGAGCATCGCCTGGTGGACGGTCGCCGCGGCGACCGGTTCGCGTTCCCGCGCGTAGCTGTCGAGCAGCCCGGGGCCCGCCTCGCCCCGGTGCACGGCGGCGAGTTTCCAGGCCAGGTTGTGGGCGTCGGCGAGGCCGGTGTTGAGGCCGAACGCGCCGATCGGCGCCACGGTGTGCGCGGCGTCGCCGACCAGGTGGACCCGGCCGGCGGTGAAGCGCTCGGCGAGCGCGCTGCGCGGCCGCCACGGCAGCACGCTGCGCACCTCGACGTCCAGCTCCGGGTCGCCGACCGCCGTCCGGACCAGGGCGGCGCAGCGCTCCGCGGTGAAGTCCTCGGGGCGCTCGCCGCGCGCGGTGTCGCAGGCGACGTGGAAGACCCAGTCCAGGGCGCCGTCGATGGTCACCAGCAGGCCGGGCGCCTCGGGGACGGTGAGGGTGCAGGTGGCGAAGGCGGCGCCGCGCAGGTGGGGGCGGAGGTCGGCGCGGAACAGGATGTTGACCTTCGTCCCGCCGAGGTCGCCCGGGCCGGTGGTGCCGATGCCGAGCGCCGTCCGGACGGTGCTGTGCGCACCGTCGGCGGCCACCAGGTGGGCGCAGCGCAGCAGTTGGCGCCCGCGCGGGCCCGCCAGTTCGACGTCGATCCCGTCGGCGTCCTGGGCGATGCCGGTCAGGCGGGTGGACCAGCGCAGGTCGGCGCCGCGGCGGGCCAGGTCGGCGGCGACCACGGCGTCCAGGCGGTCCTGGGCGCAGACGCCGCGCAGCCGGAACGGGGCGGGATCGTCGGCGTCGGCGGGCGGGACGGGCATCGGGACGGCGGTGACGTCGCCCGCGCCGAGTTCCCGGACGGTGCGGGCCACCGCCTTGCCCGTGCCGCCCCGGAGGTCGACGGCGGTGGCGTCGACGGCGGCGTCCAGGCCGAGTTCGCGCAGGATCTCGACGCTGCGGGCACCGATACCGGTGGCCCGCGGGTGGACCGAGGGGCCGGGGCGGCGCTCGACCAGCACCGGGGGCAGCCCGTGGTGCGCGAGCAGCGCGGCGGCGAGCAGCCCGACACTGCCCCCGCCGACCACCAGCACCGGCACCTCCTCGGCCCCCGCCCGCGCCCACGACGCCCCTCCCATCGCCCCCGCCCTCGCTTCCGTCCCTGCCCCCGCCTTTGCCCCCGTCTCCATTCCTGCCTTCGCGTCTGCCGCCGCCCCGGGCGCCTCCGGCTCCGCCCCTGCCCTTACCCCCGGCTCCGCCTTCGTGCCCGCCCCCGGCCCGGTCGGCGAGCCTTCTGGATACACTGTTTCCGTCATGGCTACAGCGTATCCAGAAGCTAGGATGGCGGGCAACGAGGAAAGGAACCGCCCCCATGACCGACCCCACTCCGCCCCTGGTGTGGAGCAGGCCGCGCCCCGAACCGGCCCGGCGGGCGCCGGGGGTGGACCAGTACGTGGCCGCCGCGCTGGCCGTCGCCGACGCGGAGGGGCTGGCCGCGGTATCGATGCGCCGGGTCGCGGGCGACCTCGGTTCGGGGACGGCCACCCTCTACCGCTACCTCACCAACCGCGACGAACTGCTCGACCTGATGGTCGACGCCGCGCAGGGCGAGCACCCGCTCCCCGAGCCCGGCGAGGACTGGCGCGCCAACCTGGCCGCGGTCGCCCACACGCTGCGCGCGACCCTGCTGGCCCACCCGTGGCTGCTGGAGGGCGAACTGACGGGCCGTCCCTCGCTCGGCCCGCACTCGCTGCGCCGCTCCGAATCGGCGCTGCGCGCGGCCGTCACGCTGACGCCCGACCTCACCGCGGCCTCGCGGGCGCTCGGCGTGGTGCGCGCGTACGTGCTCGGCTCGGTGGCGGCCCAGCAGGGCGCCCGGAGCGCCGAGCGCCGCACCGGCCTGACCGAGGAGCAGTGGCAGCACAGCGTCGGCCCGTACATCCGGCAGGTCCTCGCGGCGGGCGAGCACCCGCTGATCGCCCGCCGGATCGCCGAGACCGAGGAGCCGGACCCGGAGGCCGAGTTCGCCTTCGGCCTGGAGTGCGTCCTGGACGGCCTCGCCGCCCGCACCACCCGCTGAACCGCCGACCCGCACGCACCACCCGCCGGCCCGCCGACCCGCACGTACTCGCCCACCAGGGCCCGGCCCGCAGGGCTCAGCGCAGCAGTGCTCAGCGCAGCAGCGCCCGCAACGCCTGCCGGAAGACGATCCGCCCGACCCACGCGGTCGGACGGTCGAACAGCGCGGGCAGCGGGCCGAACCGCAGGTCCTCGCGCCAGCGCACCGCGGACCCGGAGCCGTCGCGCAGCGGCCGGACCTCGATCTCGGCCCAACCCGTCACCGCCCGGCCGCGCTTGACGAGCCGGCAGCGGCCGGGGCCGCCGTCCCGCGGCGGCTCCCACAGCACGACGTCCATCACGTCGTCGAACCCGAACCGGCCGACGCCCGTCCGGGCCACCAGGCGCCGCCCGTCCCCGGTCACGTCGAGCCGGGTGAACGGCACCGAGGCGCCGTGCCGGGGCCAGTCGGTGACCCGCCGCCACGTCTCCTCGACACCCAGCGGGACTGCCTGCACGATCCGGAACTCGGTCACCCGCCGATGCTACCCACCGCTACCCACCGGCCGGGGTCGGCGGTACGGTGTGCCGTCGCGTCGCACGGGGGAAAGTCCGAGGTCCAGTCATGTCCGGGAAGTCACCGACCGGGAAGTCACCGACCGGAAAGCCACGGAGCAAAAAGCCACAGAGCGGGGGCGCACCGGCCGCCGAGCCGCGCACCGCCAAGCCGGACCGGACCAAGTACGGCCCCACCCCGAAGCGCAACGAGCGGCGCCCGGGCCCGGAGCGCCGTCCGGCCGTCCTCGCCGCCGCCCTGCTCAGCGCCCTGTTCGCGCTGGCCGGCGTCGCCCTGGGCGCGGCCCTGACGGTGGCCGGGGCGACGGCGTCGGCGGAGATCCGCGACCGGCACCACCAGCCCGTGCTGCGGATGACCGTCACCGACTGCCGCAGCACCGGCGAGTACCGGAACCTGACCCGCCACTGCCGGGGCACCGACCCCGCCGGCCGCCCACTGACCTACAACGGCGCGCCGGAGACCTACCGGACGGGCACCGTCGCGGACGTCCACTGCGACCCGGACGGCTCCTGCACCACCCTCGGCGTCGGCCGACACGCCGTCACCGCCCTGATCACCACCGGCGGCCCCCTCCTCGCCGGCGCCTGCCTCTGCGGCCTGGTCGTCGTCCTCACCCGCACCTTCGCCCCGACCCGCCTCCCCGCCCTCCGCCACCCCACCCTGCTCCGCCGCCTGACCCTCACCGCCGCCGCGACCCTCGCCCTCACCCTCACCGCCGACCTGCTCCACCAACTCACCTGACGCCCCGTCCCGGTCCCTCCCGACCCGCAGCGGGGCCTCCGGCCTTCGGATCCGGCCCGACTTCCGATCCGGTAGGGCTTCTCCGTGACGTGGATGTGGCGGCTCGGCATCCCGGCATCGCGGTGCTCCGCGGCGGCTCCTCCTGCACACCGCCGCCGTCGGCCGCAGTCACATGATCAGCGGCTCGGCCAGGAGGACGACCCGGTCGGACTCGACGTCGAAGGCGAGTACCGGATGGCCGTAGTCGGTCTCCGGATCCATCAGGACCGGCTTGCCCAGGCATCGCCCGATCTCCCGGAGGAAGCCGCAGAACACATCGAGTCGCTCCTGGCCCTGCAACTCCCGCAGGTCGACGTCGAAGTCGATGACCTCGTGGTCGAAGAAACGGAAGATCGCCAGCATCTCGGCATCCGGCCAGACCCGCAGGTTCGGGCACTCGGCGCCCGCCGGGCGGGACAGCACGCTCTCCGCCCGGGGCATCGGCAGCACCGTCTCGCCCTCGGAGAATTGGTGCTTCCAGCCCCTCGCCTCGACGAGATCGAGGACTGCCTGCCAGTCCTCCACCGAGCAATCCGGGACACGCACATCCGGCAACGACCCCATCAGGTCCGGGTCGAAGAAGCACCTCACGTCATCCCACAGAAGATCAGCCACACCGTCATACTGCCCGTCCCACCGACTCGGCGCGGCCCTGTTTTCCTTGGCCGAGAGGGCTGGGACAGCACCGCCACCGGCCCGCTCCACCGACTCACCCGACAACCCGTCGCCGGACAGTGGCCCGGCCCCTGGTTCCGCACCTGGCAGGCCCCGACCGGCCGACCCGGGGAAGCCCCGCCCCACGTCTCCCGCCGGACCGGGAGCAACTTGTCCGCCGCAGCGGTGCCGGAGGGGGAACGGGGACTCGTCATGAGCAGGCGTCAGCAGCGCGGAGACCGGCGGCGCTTCCACGCCGAGACGGCGCGGGCGAAGCTCCGGCTGCGACCGCGGAGCGTGCCGACCCCGGCGGGGCCGGGGCAGGGTGTCCCGACCGTGGTGGTGGCGCTCTTCGCGCTCGCGGGTCTCGTCGTGCTGCTGGTCGGCCTCTTCCGGGCCTTCGAGCCGGCCGACGCCGCCGGGCGCCCGGCCCTGCGGATGGCGATCGAGGACTGCCGCACCGTCCACCACCGGGGCTCCTCCGAGACCGTCTGCCAGGGGCACGGCGACCCGGGCGGCGCCGGGGTCACCACCGGCACCTGGGCCCTGGACGGCCTCGCGTACCGGCCCGCGTCGAAACGCCGACCGTCCGCTGCGCCCGGGACGGCACGTGCACCGTCGGCCTCGCCGCGGCGCCTCCGAGGTGCTCGGCACGGCCTCCATCGGTCTCCTGATGCTCGGCACCGGCCTGGCCCCCGTCGCCCGGCCCCTGACGGCCCGTCACCGGCCGGAGCGGGCCGAGTTCTTCGAGCGCCGCTCCGTCCGCCGGGCCCTGCTCGCGCTCCGTGCCGTCGTCGGCCCGGGCCTGGTCGTCTCCTGCTTCCTCCCGTGGCCCCGGCGGGTCGCCCTTCCCGCCCCGCCGGGGGCGGCCGATAGTGGGAGGGTGCGCCTCCCCGATGCCGCCCCGGGCCGCCGGGCCGTCCTGCTGGCCGGGCTCGGCTGCGCCCTGACGGCCTGCTCGTCCACCACCACCGCCCCGCCGAACGCCCCGACCAGCCCGAGCAGCAGGTCCGCGCCCATGTCCACCCCCAGCCCGAGCAGCACGTCCGCGCCCATGTCCACCCCCGCCCCGAGCCCCGGCGGCAGCGCGTCGCCCTTCCCCTCCCCCGCCGCCTGGCAACCCGGTCCTGGCGAGTTGCAGCCGGACGTGAAGCTGCGGGCGGTGCAGGTGGTGGCGGCGGTCGGCGGGTGGCCGGCGGGTGGGCAGGGGGTGGCGGCGGCCCGGGCCCGGGTGGCGGCGCTGGGGCTGGACCCGGGGCTGGCCGAGCAGGGCGGTGCGCTGCTCGCGGACGCGCCGCGGGCCGCGCTGGAGGTGGTGTACGCGCAGTACGGCGGGCTGCTGGCGGATTCGGCGAGCGTGCTGGTGGTGTGCCGGCAGTGGCTGGCGGGCGCGGACGGCGCGGTGGTCTCGGCGGGCAGCACGGTCGACGTCCGGCTCTCCCGGTCCGCGCCCCGGTGGACCGTCACCGCCCTGCACCCGGCCGACCCGGGCGCGGCGGCGGCCGCGCTGCCGGACCCGGCGACCCGGGTGCTGGCCTCGGCCCGGATCGTACTGCCCCCGGCGGGGGCGGCGGACGTCCGCTCGGGGCAGGTCCACGCGTCGGTGCTGACGGCGATGCTGGCGCTGGCGGGGACGTACGCCTTCGAGCCGAGCGTGCTGCGCTCGGGTCATCCGCTGCTGGTGTTCGGCACCGACCGGCCCAGCGACCACCCGCAGGGGCGGGCCTTCGACACCTGGCGGATCGACGGGCACCCGGTGGTGGACCCGGCGACCCCGGCGGAGCTGGTGCGCTCCTTCATGCGGGACGCGGCGGCGGCCGGTTCGTACAACGTGGGCGGCCCGTACCTGCTCCCCGGCGGGGGGACGGCCAATCAGTTCTTCAGCGACGACACCCACCACGACCACGTCCACGCGGGTTTCCGCACCTGACCGTCCCGCTGACGCTCCGTCGGCTTCCGGAGGACGGAGCGCCGGCGGGCGGCTCAGCAGGTGATGCTGCCCCTGCGCAGGGCGTGGCCGCCGGTGTTGCCGTCGTCGGACCAGTAGACGGGCTTGCTGCCGCCCGTGCACTCGCCCGCGCCGGCCAGGGTGAAGCCCTCGTTGTTGAGGTTCGGCATGCCGGTCGGGCGGTTGTGGACGGCAGCGAGCGCGAACGCGCCGGAGGCGTTCACCTTGAAGGTGCGCAGCTGGCCGGAGCAGGTGTCGTCGCAGACCACCCAGAGCCGGTTCGCCTGCGGCTCCCAGGACAGTTCCATCACCCCGGCCATGCCGCTCGCCACGGTGGCGACCTTGGTGAAGCCGCCGGCCTCCAGCAGGACGTAGCCGTGGACGGCGCCGGTGCCCTCGACGCCGACGAAGAACACGCCGCCGGTGTGCGCGGCGTAGCGGCTCGGGTCGTAGGCGGCGCCGGTGGCGACGTCCTTGAAGCCCGCGCCGGTCAGGTAGCCGTCGGGCACCCAGGTGATGCCCTCCAGGCCGAGGTTGGCGCCGGTGGACGGGAGGTCGGGGGTGAGGTTCCACTCCCGGGTGGCGGTCAGCGTGCCGCCGCTGCCGGAGACGTCGTAGCGCAGCACGGAGAGCCGGCTGGTGCCGGAGGAGTCGGCGTTGCGCTCGCTGGAGACGTAGACGCCGCCGGCCGAGCCCGCGCCGGTCAGGGTGACGCCTTCGTCGTCGGGGGTGCCGCTGCCGCCGGGGAAGCGCAGCGCCTTTCCGGCGCCCCAGCCGTTGGCGGTGTCGGGCTTCCAGCCGCCGGAGCCGTTCGGGACGAGCCGCCACAGCTTGCCGGAGTTCTGCGCGCCCCAGAGCACGCCGCCCTCCTGGTACAGGCCGGACAGGTCCTCGCCGAACACGTCGGCGGCGTCGGCGGTGGTCACGGTGGAGCTGCCGGGCCAGGCGACGGGGACGGTCGGACCGCCGCTGCCGGAGCAGTTGTTGGCCTTGCCGAGGGTGAGCGCGGTGGCCCTGCCCCAGGTGCCGGTGCCGTCGGGGCAGCGCGACCAGGACGGGTCGGAGTGCGAGGTCCAGCTGTAGGAGTCGACCAGGGTGGTGCCGTCGGCCAGGTAGAGCCGGGCGCTGTCGGCGGAGCCGAGGCCGAAGCTGCCGTGCACGTCGAAGGCCCGGTGGCCGCCGGGGGCGAGCGTGGTGCCGGAGGCGATCTTGTACTTGTTGCTGTTGTCGTTGTCCTTGAGGACCCATCCGGACAGGTCGACCGTCGCGGTGCCCTTGTTGTAGAGCTCGATCGAGTCGTTCACCGACCCGGTGGTGACCACCTCGTTGATCCGGATGCCGTCGGCCGGCGCGGCGGCGGCGGGAGGCGCGGTCAGGGCTCCCAGGGCGGCGGCCGGCAGGGCGACGGTGGCCAGCAGCAGGGAGAGTCGACGGCGCCACCTGGGGGTGCGCGGTGCGGTCACGGGTTCCGTCCCTCGGGTCGTGGGTGTGCGGAGCGGTGCGGACCAACGTTCCGGCCCCGCCCCGACGAGGCCGCACCAGGGCCTGTTGCCCCCGTGAACGCCCGGCGAATCCCCGCGCCCCGAAACGGAGTTGCCCGCGTTCTCGGGAACAACCGCCCGGCCGTCCGCGTTCCAGGGCGGGAGGCAGCTGGGATGAGTACCCGTCAGAACGATAGCGGCGCGCCCGAGCCGGCGGCGCCGTGGAACGAGATCGCCCCCGGGCTGTGGCTGGGCGGCCTGCACCGGACGGACGCCGCGGGGCGGCGCCTGCCCGTCGTGGTGGACGCGGAGTTCGACCTGGTGGTCAGCCTGTGCCCGGCGGCCGGCCACGGCCCCGCCCCGGGCCGGCCGCACCGGGTGGTGGCGCTGCCGGACGGGCCGCTGGACGCCTGGCAGTTGACGGCCGTGCAGTCGCTGTCCCGGACGGTCGCGGAGGCGGTCGTCTCGGGCCAGAGCGTGCTGGTGCGCGGTCGCACCGGCCACAACCGCTCGGGGCTGGTCGCCGCGCAGGCCCTGGTCGAGCTGGGGTCGGCGCCGGACGAGGCGGTCCGGCTGGTCCGCGAACGCCGCTCGCCCCGGGCGCTGGGCGACGACCTGCTGGTGCAGTACCTGGTCACCGGCCTGGAGACCGCGCGACTGCTGGCCGCGCTGTCCCCGCCACCGCTGTCCTGACCCTTCGTCAACCACGGCGCCGCAGGACGAGGAGCACACCCGCGCCGCGCGCCCGCCGCCCCCGATCCCACCACGCCACACGACCCGTCCACCGTACGACCGTCCCCCGTGCCACAGACGGAACGCTCCCGTCCGACGGCCCTCCGTTCGGCGCGGCCGATCCCCGCCCGGTGCCTTATCGCAGGGTTACCTGGGCCTTATTCCTGCGCCCCGCCCGGGCCGGTCGCCGGGCACGCGTTCCGGCCGGTGCGGCGTAGGCGGGCGGGTACCGGGGCGGTAGCGGGTGCGGATGCGGGAGGGCCGATTCCCCTGGTACGCCGGGGCGGGCGGGGGTGGCGAGGGGGCTGACGGATCGCCAGGTCGCCCGGGCGGCAAGGGTGGTGGGGAGTGGCCGGATCCCGCCATCGGGCGGCGGCCCCCACTTGGCCGACTCTTGTCAATTGGTATAGGCCAATCGTAGCCTTCGTTCCGCTCGCGGCGTGCCGGGTCCACGCCGCGCGGCCCCGGGGTCGCTCCCCGTGGCGCGGGCAGACGTGCCGCTTTCCCCCACAGCCGGCCCGGCCTTCCCCTAGGAGAACCATGTCCTGGTCCCGTCGCCTGCTCACCGCCTCCGCGGTGGGCGCGGGCGCCCTGGCCGTCACGGCCCTCACCGCCACCACGGCGGACGCCCACGGTGCGATGTTCGGTCCCGCCAGCCGCGTCGCGGCCTGTTACGCGGAGGGCCCCGAGACCCCGAAGTCCCAGGTGTGCAAGGACCTGGTGGCCGACAGCGGCACCCAGCCGCTGTACGACTGGAACGAGGTCAACCTCGCGAGCGCCAACGGGCAGAGCCAGCAGATCATCCCGGACGGGCACCTCTGCTCGGCCAACCGCGACAAGTACCGGGCCCTGGACTGGGCCCGCACCGACTGGCCGGCCACCACGGTGACGGCCGGCGCGAAGACCTTCAACTTCCGCGTCACGGCGCCGCACCAGGGCACCATGAAGCTGTACCTGACCAACGGCGGCTACAACCCCACCAAGCCGCTGAAGTGGTCCGACCTGGACCTGGCCAACCCGATCGCCACCTACGCCACCGCCCGCACCTCGGACAACGGCTACTACAACGTCGGCGTGACGCTGCCGCAGCGCACCGGCCGCCAGCTGGTCTACATGGTGTGGCAGCGCTCGGACAGCCCGGAGGCGTTCTACGGCTGCTCGGACGTCGACTTCGGCGGCTCCCCGGCGGCCGCGGCCGCGCCGTTCGCGGCGACGAACCCGTCCGGCCCGTCCGAGACGCAGATCGACGCGGGCGCGGCCCGCTCGACCGTCGCGCACCACGGCCACGGCGGCGACACCGCCCTGAACAGCACGAACGCCGCGAACACCGTCGCCACCGCCGACGCCGCGGACACCGCGACCGGCCCGGGGAGCGGCGACGCCCTGCTCGTGCTGGCGGGCGCGGGGCTGCTCTCGGCCACCGCCTCGGGCGTGTTCCTGACCCGCCGGATGCGCGCGGCCGCCGTCGCCGCCTGACGCCGACGGCCCATGGACGCCCGACCCCGGGGCCGGGGTCGGGCGGGCGGCGCGGCCCCTTCCCCCACGTCTTCGGGGGCCGCGCCCTCCGTCGTCCCACCCGTTCGCCCCACCCGTTGCCGCCGCCCGCGCCTCCCGCTCCACTCGCACCTCCCGCTCCACTCGCACCCGCCGATGCGTCAACTCCTGGCAAAACCGGCAGACTTCGGATTGACGGCCCGAATTGGTCTGGACCATCTTGGGTGCGCTCCCCGCACCCGAGCACGGCCCTCCCCATCCCCCACACCTCCAAGGAGGACCCGCCGATGAGGCGCGTCACCCTCTCGCTCGCCGCGGCCGCGGCGCTGATCGCCACCCCGCTGGGCACCTCCGCCGCCGGTGCCGCCGATGTCGCCGGTGCGGCCGGTGCCGCCGGGGTCTCCGGGCTGGTCGCCGACTACGCGGTCACCCAGAGCTGGTCGACCGGGTTCCAGGCGACCTACACCGTCACCAACCACACCAACGCCACCGTGAACAGCTGGTCGCTCTCCTTCGACCTGCCGACCGGCGAGAGCGTCTCCAGCCTGTGGAACGGCGTGCTGACCTCCACCGCCACCCCGACCGGCACCCACTACACGGTGACCTCGCCGAGCTGGGCCTCGCCGCTCGCCCCGGGTGCGGCCGCCCCGGCGGTCGGCTTCGGCGTCAGCACCGGCGCGGTGCAGACCGCGCCCGCCAACTGCACGATCAACAACCAGCCGTGCGCGGGCGCGCCCGCCGACACGGCGGCGCCGTCGGTGCCCGCGGGCCTGCGCTCCACCGGCACCGGGCCGGGCAGCGTCACGCTCGGCTGGGGCGCGTCCACCGACAACACGGCGGTGGCCGGCTACCACGTCCGCGAGGGCTCGACGGTGGTGGCGACCACCACCGGCACCGCGGCCACCGTCCGCGGCCTGCTCGCGGGCAGCAGCCACACCTTCACCGTCAGCGCCTTCGACGCGGCGGGCAACGAGTCCGCGAACTCCGCGGCCGTGACCGCCGTCGCGGGCGCCGGCACCGCCGCCGGGACCGCCGCGCCGTACGTGGACCTGGGCGCCTACCCGACGCCGAGCCTGCCCGCACTGGCCGCGGCCAGTGGGCTCAAGGAGTTCTCGCTGGCGTTCCTCATCAACGGCACCCAGCCGTGCACCGCCAGCTGGTTCGGCGCCTACGACCCGGCCACCGGCTGGGACAAGGCCGACATGGACGCGATCCGGGACGCCGGCGGCGACGTCCGCCCGTCCTTCGGCGGCGCCAACGGCACCGAACTCGCCCAGTCCTGCACCACGGTGGCCGCGCTGGCCGCGCAGTACCAGAAGGTGGTGGACGTCTACGCCCTCGACCGGGTCGACTTCGACATCGAGGGCACCGCCGTCACCGACCGCGCCTCGGTGGACCGGCGCTCCGCCGCGCTCGCCCAGGTGCAGGCCGCGCAGCGGGCCAAGGGCCGCGACCTGAAGGTCAGCCTGACCCTGCCGGTGCTGCCGAGCGGCCTGACCGCCGACGGGGTCTACATCCTGCAGTCGGCCAAGAACGCCGGCCTGGCCGTCGACCTGGTCAACGTGATGGCGATGGACTTCGGCGACTGGGCCGCGCCGAGCCCGGCCGGGAAGATGGGCGCGTACGCGATCCAGTCCGCGCAGTCCACCCAGGCGCAGATCCGCTCGGTGTGGACCGGCCTGACGGACGCCCAGGCGTACGCGATGGTCGGCGTCACCCCGATGCTCGGCCAGAACGACACCGCCTCCGAGGTGTTCGGCCTCTCCGACGCCCAGCAGCTGCTCGCCTTCGCCCAGCAGAACCACCTCGGCGAGCTGGCCTTCTGGGAGATGACCCGGGACGCCAACGCCTGCACCGGCTCGCTGCCCAAGTGCACCAACGTCCCGCAGACGCCGTACCAGTTCTCGAAGATCTTCGCGGCGTACAGGGGCTGACCGGCCCGCTCGCGCGGCAGGGCCGTCCCGCGGCTGCGGGACGGCCCTGCTCGTCTCCTCCTCGGTGACGGTGCGTCACACCGCCTGGTGCGTCACACCGCCTGGTGCTCGCCCGCCTCCGCCTTGCGCGGGCCGGGGGCGGCGGGGGCGGCCTCGGCCTCCTCGCCCTCGCCGCCCTCCCCGCCCTCGCCGTGCTCGGGGCGGCCGTGCATCGGCAGCAGGAAGATCGCGGCGAACACCACGACCAGCAGGCCGAGTTCGGTCCACAGCGTGATCTGCTCGGCACTGGCGAAGTCCGCCGTCTTGAGGCGCTCGAAGAACACCGTGCCCAGGATGGCGCTGCCCAGGGCGGCGCCGAGCTGCTGGATCGACGTCAGGGTGCCGGAGGCGGAGCCCGTCTCGTGCGCCTCGACCGAGGCCAGCACCGTGCCGAAGAACGGGGCCATCACCAGGCCCATGCCCAGGCCGGTGACGGCGAGCGCGGGCGTGGTCTGCCAGGGCGTCACCGCGGCGCCCTCGGCGTGCAGGGTGTACATCAGGGCGCCGACGCCGGCCAGCATCACCAGCAGGCCCGCGTGCATCACCTTGCGGCCGAACTTCTGCAGCGCCTGCGAGGCGACGAAGGCCACCACCATGCCGACCGAGGCCGGGATGCCCGCCAGGCCGGACTTCAGCGCGCTGTAGTGCAGGCCGAGCTGGGTGTAGAGGCTGAACGTCAGCCAGAAGCCGGTCATCGCGGTGAAGAAGATCAGGCCGAGCACCATGCCGCCGCTGAAGCCGCGCTTGGCGAACAGGCTGGGCTCGACCAGCGGGTCCGCCCCGGCGGCCTTGCGGCGGGCCTCGTACCAGCCGAACACGCCGAACACCGCGACGCCGACCGCCAGCAGCGCGAACGCCCACAGCGGCCAGTCGTGCTCGCGGCCCTGCACCAGCGGGTAGATCACGGTGGCGGCGCCGAGCGCCGCCAGCAGCGCGCCGACCAGGTCGAGCCGGACCGTCCGCCCGTCGGCCCGCGCGGGCAGGAACACCCGGCCGCCGATCAGCGCGAACAGGCCGAGCGGGATGTTGATCAGGAAGATCATCCGCCAGCCGGTGCCGCCGAAGTCGGCGTCGACCAGCCAGCCGGCCAGGATCGGGCCGCCGACCGTGGACAGACCCATCACCGGGCCGAACATGCCGAACGCCGCGCCCTGCTCCTTCGGCGAGAAGATCTCCTTCATGATGCCGAGGCCCTGCGGCAGCATCACCGCGCCGAGCAGGCCCTGGGCCACCCGGGCGGCGATCAGCTGCCAGGGCTCCTGGGCCAAGCCGCAGGCCAGCGAGCCGAGCGTGAACCCGGCCGCGCCGATCATGAACATCCGGCGGCGGCCGAAGATGTCGCCGAGCCGGCCGCCGGTGATCAGGCCGATCGCCATCGCCAGCGTGTAGGCCGCGCCGAGCCACTGGATGGTGGACTCGCCGCCGCCGATGTCGGCCCGGATCGCGGGCGCGGCGATGTTGGTGACCAGCGAGTCGAGCAGGTCCATCACCTCGGCGGCGAGGATGACGAACAGCGCGACCCAGCGCCAACGGTAGGGCTCGGCCGCGCCTGCGGACGGCGGCGCCGAGGTGGTGACCGCGTCGGTCATCGCAACTCCTGAGTGTGCCGGGGCGCGGTGGACGGGGGCCGCGCGGTGAACGGTGTTTGGTGGGACGAACACTGTTCTACGAGTCGATCGGCGTTCCCGTCAAATGGTTTTGCCCGGCCCTTCCCCCGGCTTTCCCCCGACCCCCACCCCGAGCCGCCTTCCGGGGAACCCCCGAGCCGACCCCGAGACACCCGCTCCGACCAGCGCTCCAGCCGTTCTCCGGCCCGATCGCTTCGTACCCGCGTCGAACGCCGTTCGTCGGGAGTACGATGTTCGACGGTCGAACGTTCAGCGAAAGCAGGTGGCCCGCATGCCCGCGCAGATGCCCGCGATTCCGTGGCACAAGCCCCGCAAGGCGGACCCGCGGCAGCCGCTCAGCCGCTCGCTGATCATCGAGACCGCCCTCCGCGTCCTCGACGCCGAGGGGCTGGCCGGGGTGACGATGCGTCGGGTGGCGCAGGAGCTCGGCACCGGCCCGGCCTCACTCTACGCGCACGTCTCCAACAAGGAGGAGCTCTTCGAACTCCTGCTGGAGCGGGTCGTCTCCGAGATCCGGCTGCCGCTGCGCCCCGAGCCCGAGCGCTGGAAGGAGCAGATCACCGAGATCTGCTTCGAGGCGCAGCGCGTGCTCACCTCGCACCGGGACGTCTCGCTGGTCTCGCTGGGCAGCATCCCGCTCGGCGAGAGCCAGTTGACCCTCACCGAGTTCCTGCTCGACCTGCTGCTCCGGGTCGGCCTGCCGCCGCAGGTCACCGCCTGGGCGCTGGACGGCCTGGGCCAGCTGATCGACACCGACGCCTACGAGTCCTCGGTCTACGCGGAGCGGATCGCCCGCGGCACCGACATCCACGAGTACTTCGGGCAGCTGCACTCCTTCCTGGAGGCGCTGCCGACCGACCGCTTCCCGGTCCTGCAGGGCATGGCCGACACCATGGTGTCGGGCGACGGGGACGAGCGGTACGCCTTCAAGGTCGAGGTGTTCCTGCGCGGCCTGGAGTCCTACCTCCCGGCCGAGCCGCCGACCCGCGGCCGCGAACGGGGCCGCGAGCGGGGGCGGGAGCGCGGCCGCAGGCGGTCGGACTGACCCGCCCCCGCAGGCACGTCCACGCGTCCACGCGTTCCGACGGTTCGTCGACCACCCGACCCGGCCCACCCTTGAGCCTCCCTTGACCTGCGCTTTGTGTGCTCCGGTGCAGCCCCGCCGCGGCTCCACCGGCAAGGGTTGACGGGGCACCGGCACAGGTCTATACCAGTGGGCAGTCACGTCAACCTCGGCTTGGTACCCGACCGTTGACCCGGGCGCGCACCCCCACTCTTTCCCCGCGCGCGTCCGGGCCGCCGTCCTCGCCGCCTCCTGGAGAGGTTCCCGATGGAACGCGCACTTCCCCCACACTCCCCCGCCGCCGACCGCCCGGCCGACGCCCCGCCGGCCCGGCCGCGCCGCGCCCTCGCGGTGGCCCTGTCCGTCTTCGGCCTGCTGGCCGGCGGCGTGGCCGCCGTCACCGCCTCCGGCCCGGCCAGCGCCGCCACCGCCGCGACCGGGCTCGGCAACAACTGGTACGCCTCGGCGCCGTACCTGATGCCGGAGGACAACAGCCCGCCGGACGCCGCCGCCGTGATGGACGCCACCGGCCAGAAGGCCTTCCAGCTGGCGTTCGTCCTGGCCCAGGGCAGCAGTTGCAGCCCGGCCTGGGGCGGCACCTCCTCGATCGACACCGACACCGCGATGCCGGCCGTGATCCAGACGATCCGCAACAAGGGCGGCGACGTCTCGGTCTCGGTGGGCGGCTACGGCGGCACCAAGCTCGGCCAGACCTGCGGCACCCCGGAGGCGACCGCCGCCGCCTACCAGAAGGTGGTCACCAAGTACGGCCTCAAGGCGATCGACTTCGACCTGGAGGAGCCCGAGTACGAGAACACCGCCGCGATCCACAACGAGATCGGCGCGGCCCGCATCCTGCAGCAGAACAACCCGGGCCTGTACGTCTCGATCACCACGGCGGGCACCAACGCGGGCACCGGCTGGTTCGGCACCCAGATGCTGCTGGAGGCGAAGTCGGCGGGCTTCACCCCCGACAACTACTCGATCATGCCGTTCGACGGAGGCTTCAACGGGGCGGCGGCGCAGACCGACGCGCTGGTGAAGTTCAACCAGATCCTGCAGAGCACCTTCGGCTGGACCGAGGCCAACGCCTACGCGCACGAGGGCGTCTCGCTGATGAACGGCCGGACCGACGCCGCCGAGTACTTCCGGCAGGCCGACTTCCAGACCGTGCTGGACTTCGCCACCGCGCACAAGCTGGCCCGCTACACCTACTGGTCGGTCAACCGGGACCGCCAGTGCCCCGGCACGGTCGACCCGGGTCTGTCCGGCTCCTGCTCCAGCGTGGCGCAGAACGACTGGGACTTCACCAAGTACACGGTGAAGTTCGCCGGGGCCACCCCGCCCACCTCGCCCTCCCCGTCGCCGAGCACGAGCACCGGCACCAGCAGCTCGCCGAGCCCGTCGGGCGGCACCTGCTCGGCCGCCCCGAGCTGGAGCGCCACCACCACCTACGCGACCGCCGGCACCAAGGTCAACTGGAAGGGCCACTACTGGACCAACAAGTGGTGGACCGTCAACGAGGACCCGACGCTCAGCGGCCAGTGGGGCGTCTGGGCCGACAACGGACCCTGCTGACCCCTCCCCGTCCCCCGCAGCGCCGAACGACGGACGCGGCGCCGAACGACGGACGGGCCGTCCCGGTCCCGGAGCGAAGAGCTCCGGCCCGGGACGGCCCGTCCTCCTGTGCCACGGCCCGACGGTGCGTCAGTTCACCGTCTGGCTGAGGTACTCGTCCGCGATCGCGCGGGTGCTCGGCAGGTCGGCGAGCGGTTCGCCGACCACCCGGGCGGCGAGTTCGGTGGCCAGCGCGATGACGTCCTCGCGGAGCGCGGCCTCGGCCAGCACCGTGTCGGCGGCCAGCTGCACGTGCGCCTCGTCCACCAGCCGCTCGCGCTGCTGCTGGCCCTCGGCGCGGAGGGCGGTGATCAGGGCCGCGCCCTCCTCGGCGGCGGCCTGCCGGATCGCCGCCGCCTCGTGCCGGGCGGCGGCGAGTTCGGCCCGGAACTCGTCCCGGACGCGTTCCGCCTCGGCCCGGGCGGCCTCGGCCCGGGCCATGCCGCCGTCGGTGCGGTCGTGCCGTTCGGTCAGCGTGCGTTCGATGCGCGGCAGCAGCACCTTGCCGAGCACGCCGAAGAGGAGGAAGAAGACGATCAGCCCGAGGATCAGCTCGGGTACGTTCGGCTCGAGAGGTCCCATACTCGGTATGCTATCCGATCACACGATCGGATCGTCATCCGGAGTACCCGTCAGCTTCCCGTCCTGGCAACGGAGTTCACCCCCGCCGACCGCCGGATCAGTCGCCCGTCACCCCGTCGACCAGCTCGCGCAGCAGGTCCGCGTGGCCGTTGTGGCGGGCGTACTCGGTGGTGACGTGCAGGTACGTCATCCGCAGCGACATCTCCTCGCGGTGCTCGGCCAGCAGCGCGTCCAGCGGGGCGCCCGCCACCGCCTCGTCCGCCAGGCGCTGCTCCTCCAGCAGGCGCAGGTACTCCTGCTCGGCCCGGGCGGGCTCCAGCAGGTCGAAGTCGGCGTCCTTGTGGCCCACCACGAAGTGCAGCGGCTCGACCGGCTCGGCGGCGAACCTGATCCGGAACCAGGTCCGCTCGACCTTCGCCAGGTGGCGCATCAGGCCGAGCAGCGAGAGCGAGCTGGTGGGCAGCGGGCGCAGCGCGAGCTGCTCCCCCGTCAGGCCCGCGCACTTGTGCAGGAAGGTGGCCCGGTGCCAGGCGAGGTACTCGGGCAGCAGCTGGGCCTCGGGAGCGGTGAGGGAGCCCTCGGGGCGGTCGGTGGCGGGGACGGTCCATGTCATGCGCCCGATCATGCCGAACGGACGGTCGGGCGCACCAGGGGATTTCGCCGCCCGCCCCGAGCGCCCGCCCCGGCCGCCCCCGCCCGCACCGACCGCCCGCACCGACCGCGCGCATCGGCCTCCCGCCCCCGCCCGCACCGACCGCGCCCGCCCGCACCGACCACGTGCCCCGGCCGCAGGCCCCGTCCCGGGGGTGGCGCCGTGCGCCGTCCGGGAGTTGGTAGCATCCCGGTGAGCCGTGACTGGCGCGCTGGGATGGAAGTCACCATCGGGGAGCGGCTCCGCGCGGGTGCCGTCTGCCCGCCTGCTGTCGCCGTGCGCCTGGGCCGTCCGAATCGTCCGTCCTGTACGAGGAGACCGCCTTGGCCGAGTCCCAGTCCCTGCCCGCCACCGTGCCCGCTTCCCTCCCCGACGCCGCGCACACCTTCGCCGGGCCCGCCGCCGACACCGCCTTCCGCAGCGCCCTGGACGCGGTGCGCGCCGTCGAGCCGCGGGTCGCGGCCGCGATCGGCGCCGAGCTGGAGGACCAGCGCGCCTCGCTGAAGCTGATCGCCAGTGAGAACTACGCCTCGCCGGCCGTGCTGCTGGCGATGGGCAACTGGCTGAGCGACAAGTACGCGGAGGGCACCCCGGGGCGCCGCTTCTACGCGGGCTGCCGCAACGTCGACGCGGTGGAGGAGCTGGCCGCCGAGCACGCCCGCGAGCTGTTCGGCGCGGAGCACGCGTACGTGCAGCCGCACTCCGGGATCGACGCCAACCTGGTCGCCTTCTGGGCGGTGCTCTCGCAGCGGGTGGAGAGCCCGGCGCTGGGGCGGGCCGGCGTGCACAACGTCAACGACCTGAGCGAGCAGGACTGGGCGGAGCTCCGCCGCGAGCTGGGCAACCAGCGGATGCTCGGCATGTCGCTGGACTCCGGCGGCCACCTCACCCACGGCTTCCGGCCGAACATCTCGGGCAAGATGTTCGAGCAGCGCAGCTACGGCACCGACCCGGCGACCGGGCTGCTCGACTACGACGAGGTGCGCCGGATCGCCCTCGACTTCAAGCCGCTGATCCTGGTCGCCGGGTACTCGGCGTACCCGCGCCCGGTGAACTTCCGGCTGATGCGGGAGATCGCGGACGAGGTCGGCGCGACCCTGATGGTCGACATGGCGCACTTCGCGGGCCTGGTCGCGGGCAAGGTGCTGACCGGGGACTTCGACCCGGTCGCGCACGCGCAGATCGTCACCACCACCACCCACAAGTCGCTGCGCGGCCCGCGCGGCGGCATGGTGCTGTGCACCTCGGAGCTGGCCGAGCACGTCGACCGAGGCTGCCCGCTGGTGCTGGGCGGCCCGCTCTCGCACGTGATGGCCGCGAAGGCGGTGGCCTTCGCGGAGGCCCGCCGCCCCGAGTTCCGGGTGTACGCCCGCCAGGTCGTCGACAACGCGCAGGCGCTGGCCGAGGGGCTGCTGCGGCGCGGGGCCCGGCTGGTGACCGGCGGCACCGACAACCACCTGGTGCTCGCCGACGTCTCCTCCTACGGCCTGACCGGTCGTCAGGCGGAGGCCGCGCTGCTGGACTCCGGCATCGTCACCAACCGCAACGCCGTCCCGCAGGACCCGAACGGCGCCTGGTACACCTCGGGCGTCCGGCTGGGCACGCCCGCGCTGACCACCCGCGGCCTGACCACCGCCGACTTCGACGAGGTCGCCGAGCTGGTCCACACCGTCCTGGCCGGCACCGCTCCCACCGGCTCCTCCAAGGCGCAGTACACCCTCGACCCCGCGCTCCGCGACGCCGTCGCCAAGCGCGCCGTCGACCTGCTCGCCCCCTACCCGCTCTACCCGGGCGTCCCCGCCCTCGGCTGATTCCCGCCGACCCGCCACCGCCACCGGCCCCGGTCTCCGCGATCCGGGCCGGGGGCGGTCGGGCCCGTGCTAGCCTCCCGTTCGTTGTTCCGAACTGCCGTACACAAACGGGGGGTTGACGGTGCCGGAGGCGAGCGGGCGGATAGTGCGGTGGGTGGTCGGCCTGGCCCTGCTGCTGACCGTCGCGGGGGCGGGCGCCTGGGTGGGGCACTGGGCGACGGCCGAGGGGCCGCCGTTCGGCGACTCCCGCGCCTGCGCGGGCACCGACCTCCCACTGGACCGCGCCCTCGCCGAGACCTCCCTGCCCTTCCCCGCCAAGGCGGAGGACCTCCACTACCTGGTCCGCCGCAACCCCGACACCGGGCGCCTCCAGGTGGCCATCTCCTTCCGCAGCGACCGCGCCACGATGACGGACTACCTGATCCAGCGCGGACTGACCGCCGCCGCTGTCGCCGACCTGGCGGACGGGCCGTACGTGCACAGCGCCGCGCTGGAGTACCCGGGGTTGTGCGGCGACCTCGAAAAACCCCCGACGGTCGACGTCCCGTTCCCCACCGTCTACTCGGCCTCGGCGAGCGTGTCCGTGGAGACGGAGGGCAGGTCGATCCGCGAGCACACCCCCGTCCTGCTGACCATCTCCTGACCTGCCCGGACCTGCTCGCCGTGGGCGCCGCCTAGGATGACCCGCATGATCGTGGACGAACCGGCAGCGCCGGCGAACGGACCCGTTTCCGGGGTGCGCAACCTGCGGGACGCGGGCGGGATCGGGGCGCTGCCGACCGGCGTGCTCTACCGCTCGGCCGCGCTGGACGGGTTGCCCCCCGCCGGGCTGCGGGCCCTGCACTCCCTGGGCGTCCGCACGGTGCTGGACCTGCGCAGCGCGCCGGAACTCGCGGCCCGGCCGGACGCGCTGGGCACCGGCGCCCCGTTCTCCGGCCCGCTCGGCGCGGGCAGCGGAATCCGGCACCTGCACGTCCCGGTGTTCGCCGAGCAGCGCTGGCCGACCGAACAGGCCGAGCTGTACCCGCTGATGGCCGAGCTGGCGGGCCGCCCGGCTGCCGCCGCCGTCCGGCTGCTGGGCTCGGCCGACGGCGGTGCGGTGCTGGTGCACTGCGCCTCCGGCAAGGACCGCACCGGCGTGGTGATCGCCCTGCTGCAGACCCTGCTCGGCGCGGACGAGCAGGAGGTACTGGCCGACTTCCTGCGCTCCAACACCGCACTCGGCCTGACCCCGGAACCGGCCCCGACCTCGAACCTGGCCCCGGCCCCGACCCCGGGCAGCGCCGTCGGCCCGCGCACCGGCGGCGGGGGCGGGGGCGGGGGCGGCCACGCCACCCGGCCGGTGGCCGCCGGGCACCTGCGGCGCGCCCTGCTCTCCGTCCGCGCCCAGCACGGCACGGTCGACGCGCACCTGCGCGCCCACGGCGCGCGGCCCGCCGAACTCGCCGCGCTGCGCGCCCGGTTCGGGCCGGGGCCGACCGCGCCCTGACCAACCGGCGGACGCCCCGGCGGCGCGGCGCCCCGGGCGGCTACTCTCCGGGCCGGTCGCCGATCGGCGCCCCCTCCCCCGCTGCTCTGGAGCAACGCGCATGTTCAAGGTCCACGAATACTTCGACGGCACGGTCAAGTCGATCGCCTTCACCTCCGCCGAGGGCCCGGCGACGGTCGGCGTGATGGCCCCGGGCGAGTACGAGTTCGGCACCGGCGCCCCGGAGAGCATGCACGTGATCAGCGGCGCCCTGACGGTGCAGCTGCCCGGCTCGGACGCCTGGGAGACCTTCGGCGCGGGCACCCGGTTCGACGTCCCCGGCGACAGCCGCTTCCGGCTGAAGGTCGAGACCGACACCGCGTACCTCTGCGACTACCGCTGACCGGCCTCGCCCGGGCCCGCCCTGACGGATCGTCACCACCGGCCGGCCCCGGGCGTCACACCCCGACGGCCGGGGCGGCTGGGGCCGGCCCGGGTATCGGCTCGGCCGTCGGGGCCACCGCCTCCGGAGCGGCCTCCGGAACCGCCTGCGCGGGCAAGCGGCGGACGGCAGGCAGCGCCAGCAGGGCGAGCGCGACCGGGACGGCGAGGGCCGTCATCCCGAACAGGGTGGGCCGCAGACCGAGGGCGTCGGAGAGCGGGCCGGCCAGCATGACGCCCACGGGCATCAGCGCCACCGCGACCAGGTTGTCGTAGGAGCTGACCCGGGAGAGCACCCGCTCCGGTATGTGCACCTGCAGCGAGGTCTCCCACAGCACGTAGCAGAGGGCGACGCCGACGCCCGTGACGGCCTCCAGCGCGGCGATCACCGCGACCGGCGCGCCCGATCCGATGATCAGCGCCTGGCAGGAGGCCACCGCCAGTGCCCCGGCCGCCACCGCCATCGGCCGGGCCGGTCTCAGCCGGTAGGCGCACACGTCGCCGACGATCGAACCGACGCCGAACGCGGCCGTCACCAGCGCCCAGGCCCCGGCGCCGCCCCACTGGCGGTCGGCCAGCACCGGGCCCAGCACGAACACCGAGGGCAGCACCACCATGTGGTAGGCCGCCATCGCCAGCATGCCCGACCAGACCCACGTCCGGCCGCTGACCTCCCGCCAGCCGACCCGCAGTTCGGCCAGGAACCCCGGCCGCTCCTCCGCCCCTGCCGCGCCGCTGCCGGCCACCGGGCCGAGCCGGGCCAGCACCAGCGCGCTGGCCGCGAAGCTCACCGCGTCCACCGCCAGGGCCCCGCCGGGGCCGACGGTGGCCACCAGCACGGCCGCCAGCCCCGGCCCCAGCACCAGGCCGGCCGACTGCACGAAGCCGCGCAGCGCGTTCGCCTCCCGCAACCGGTCGACGGGCACCAGCAGGGGCAGCAGGCCCATCGAGGCGGGCAGGAAGAAGGCTTCGGCGAGGCCGTACACGGCCGTCAGCGCCGCCATCGTCCAGACCCCGGCGTGGCCGGTGAGCAGCAGCACGGCGAGGACGGCCTGCACGACGCACCGCACGACGTCCGAGGCCAGCATGATCCACTGGCGGGGCAGCCGGTCCGCCCAGACACCGCCGACCAGGGTGAACACCAACAGGGGTATCAGCCCGGCGGAGACCACCAGCCCGACGTCCGCGGCCGAGCCGCCGATCGACACCACCGCGAACGGCAGCGCGACGAACGTCACCCGGTCGCCCAGCGCCGACAGCGACTGCCCGACGAACAGCCGGGCGAACTGCCGCTCGGCCCGGAGCACCTCCGGCACCAGCCCCGCCATGGACAACCTCCGTACACCACCGGTCACATCGAGCACCGCGATGCTAGAAGCTCCACCAACCCTTTGTCGCGCGATTTATCCGCAACGCCGCCAATGCCCGTTTCCCGGGCCCTCGACGGCCGACCGCCTTTCCCCGCAGACCGCCTGACGCACCGTCGGCGGACCGCCCCGGGACGCCGTCGGCGCACTCCCGTTACACCGTCACAGTCCGGGAACGGACGGCATCCTTCCCCTGTCGCGGGGCATTCGACGACTGTCACAGTGAGCCGGTCGCGGGCCGCGAGGGCCTGGCGGGAACGGGGTCGAACCGATGAGAACACGTCTGGCCGGAGTACTGCTCGCCCTGGCCCTGGCCGGCGGCACCACCGCCCTCACCACCGGCCCGGCCGCAGCCGCACCGCGCCCCACCGCGGTCACGGTCACGACCGCCGCCGGCCCCGTGCAGCAGGCCCCGGCGGCGGGCACCCAGGCCCGGGACACCGCCGGGCAGCGCGAGCAGACCCCGGTCCACCTCGCCAAGAGCAAGGACAAGAAAAAGAAGAAGAAGTCCAAGGGCGGCCTGATCGGCCTGATCGTGCTGCTGCTCGTGGTCGCCGCAGTGATCGCCCTGGTGATCTGGCTGGTCCGCCGCAACAACCGCCGCCCCTGACCACCGGGCACCACCGGGCACCACCGGGCACCACCGCGCCGGTCAGCCCTGGAAGACCTGCCCGGCGGGCGGCAGGGCGGTTTCGACCTTCTGGTCGAAGCCGGTGAAGGTGAGGACCATCTGCCCCGGCCCGCTGTCCGCCGACAGCACCCGGGGGCTGCCCTCGGTGGCGATGGCGTACGTCACCGGCGTGCCGTCCTCGTCGGTCATCGTCACGAGGACGGCCGCGACCCCGCCGACCTGCCGGGTGCCCGCCTTGGCGAGGTTCCGACCGACGGTGCCGTCGGTGTTCAGGCCGACCTGCTTCTGGACGGCCATGCCGAGGTCGCAGAAGGAGACGAAGCTCTTGGGGTTGTTGTAGTTGTCCGCCGGGAGCCGGATCCACTTGCCGGCCGCCGCGGCGGGGGCGATCTCCGGGGCCGCCTTCACCAGGTCCGCGTCGGGCTTCAACCACGCCTCCGCGTTGGTCCGGAGGATCTCCGCCGAACCCTTGCCCTCGTTGCGGTAACCACCCCTGCAGCCCCGGACGCTGTCCCCGGCGAAGGTGCCGGTGAGCGCTCCCTCGGGGTGTCCGGGCATGGAGACCGTGTACGTCGTGCTCATCAACTGCTCGCCGGCGGCCCGCGTCCGGGCCACGATCTCCTCCACCGGCAGGCTCTGCAGGGCGACCGCGGCGGACGCCGGGGCCGAGGCCGCCGGAGCGGACGCCCCCTTCGCCGGCTCCGGGTCCGACCCGCAGGCCGCCAGGCCCGACAGCCCGGTCCCGGCCAGCGCGATCACGGCCAGCGGTCTCACCACGCGCACGACAACCCCCACAGTTCGTATGACCATCGAGTCCGCGAGTCTGCCAGCGCGTCGAGGACATCCGCCGCACCAGCTCCGCCCCCATTACCTCTGCTTTACCGAAGCCGCACCCCTCCCACGTGGTGGGATGACCGTCGTGTTCAGCCTCACCGTGTCCCGGGGGCTCACCGTCGCCGAGACGACCGCCGCCCTCGCGGACCTGCTGCCGCCCGGCGCGCACCTCGTGGTGCAGCCGCCGGGCGCCGACGTCCCGGCGGACCCGGGGAGCCTGTGGGCGACCCTGGAGCCCACCGCGGACCCGGCCTGGCCGCTCGGCCTCGTGGTCCACACCCACGCCTGCGACCTGGGCCCGCACCCCGACCTGCGCCTCGCCGAACACCTCGCCCGACGCCTCGCCGTGGACGTCCTGTGCGGCACCGACCCGGCCTTCACCGACGTCGACCCCCAGGACCCCTCCTACTCGCTGGCCCTGGTCGACGGCCGCTGGCACCTCGCCGACACCACCGGCGCCCGCCTCTGGGACGACGGCACCGACGGCACCGACGCCCCCGTCGAACTCCTCCGCCCGGCCCCGGTCGACACCGCCTGAGCCACCCCGCCCGTCAGAACCGGCCGGTGTCCAGCTCCAGGTCGAACGGCGCGGGCAGCCGCACGCCCCGTCCGAACGGATGCGGCCCGTCCACCTCCTCGTACCCCAGCCGCCCCGGCCCGGAGAAGACGGTGCACTCCCGCAACTGCCGGTCCACCAGGAGGTAGACCGGTGCCCCGTACTGTCCGTACCGCCGCCGCTTGACCGTCCGGTCCGGCTCCCCGTTCGACGGCGAGGTGACCTCGACCACCAACAGGGTCTGCTCCGGCAGCAGCGCCCCCTCGGTCTTCACCGCCAACTCGGCCGGGACCACCGCCAGATCGGGAATGAACCAGTTCTCACTGCCGGGCAGGTCGAGGTTCCCCGAACCGGGGACCAGCCCCAACTCCTCCAGCCGCGGCGCGATCTGCCGACGCACCACTTCGGCGGCGCTCTCGTGCGCCCAGGACCGCGCCACGGGGGCGATGACTCCCTCGACGACCTCCGCGCGGTCCCCCGCGACGTGCTGGACCGCGTACTTCAGGGCCCGCTCCGGATCAGTGACGCCGTAGTCCCGAGGGACGTGGGCTGCCGTACTCATGGCGCACCTCCGCTGCTCTTCGCCCGCCCGATTCTCCTCCCCCGGGCACCGCTCCCGACCGCGCCGTCCGGGAAGTTCACCGTTTCGAGCGGGAGCAGATCCGCACCCCAACAACTGAACGCGTTCAAATGTATGCCACACTGTCGCCCACGAACCGTAGGAACGGCCAGGGGGGCAGCGATGGGGAACGGCAGCAGCGGGTGGCGCGGAGCACCCTGGCGGGGGCTGGTGGTCGCGTGGCTGATGGCGGCTCTGGCGGGGACGTACAGCGGGTCGTCGGCGTACTTGCTGCTGCTCGGCCCCCTCCCGGCACTCCCGCTGGGGTTCCTGCTCGGCCGGTGGCGCTCCGGGGTGGCCCTGGGGCTGGCGGCCGGGGCCGGGGTCGGGGCGATTCCCCTGGCCGTCGCCGTGACGGGCGACCTCCACGAGGCCGGGGTGATCGACGCACTGCTCACGCTCTCCGGCCTGGCGGCGATGGGTGCCGTGCTGTACACGCTGCCCCTGCTGATCGGCGGCGGCGCGGGCCTGTGGTGTGCCGACGGAGCGTCAACAGGTCGTTCACGGACCGGCCGGGGCGGGGCGTGACGGTTGCGTGATGTCAGCGCGACGCGCTTGTGATTGACGCGTTCGAGTGAATAGGGTTCCTTCCAGCCCGCACCGTCGGGCCCCGCGCGCGGACACGCCGAGCCCTGTCCACCGTGCTGCCGGGTCGACCACCACAACCCTTGGACAGGGGTGGGGGAACCAGGTTTGTTGCCGTCCCCGCGGCTCGGGGTGAAGTCGTCCGCACCGGTTCCGTCCGGGGCGCGGCGGCCGGACCTCCCTCCCGGTCCGAACCCGACAGCTCACCTCGCAGGCGTACGGAGAGGATCTCGCATGCTCTTCACGGGTTCGGGGCGCCACCGCCGGCAGGGCCAGGCGGAGAAGGCGGCCGAGCGCGCGCTCGCCGCGGCCGGCGTGGCCGGTCTCGGCATCGCCATGCCACTGCTCGCCGCCACCGGCGCGCACGCCGCGCCGAGCGCGGTCTGGGACCGGGTCGCCGACTGCGAGAGCGGCGGCAACTGGGGTTCCGACCAGGGCAACGGCCTGTACGGCGGTCTCCAGATCAACGCCCAGCGCTGGGCCGACTACGGCGGCACCTCGTACGCGGCGCTGCCGAACGCGGCCAGCCGCAGCCAGCAGATCGCCGTCGCCGAGCGCATCCTCGCCACCGAGGGCCCGTCGGCCTGGTCCTCCTGCGCCGACGGCGCGGGCCTGGACGTGGCCTCCGCGCCGGGTGTCGTGGACGACAACGACTCGGCGGACGAGACGGGTTCGCTGCGCGGGGCCCGGGGCGCCGCCGCCGTCGACACGGCCGCGGACGGCACCCGGCCGGGCCAGGCGGGCGCGCCGGTCTTCTCCGGCCTGCCGGGGTACGACCCGGTGTACCAGGTGTACTGGTACGAGAAGAACGGCGGCTGGTTCTGGACCAGTCACCAGAGCCTGTACGAGCGCTACCTGCAGCTGACGCACCCTCAGCCGGTCGCGCCCACCGCCACGCCGTCGCCGACCGCCCCGGCCGCGCCGACCACCCCGACCACGCCGGTCTCCCCCACCGTCCCGGCCGACCCGAGCACCCCGGTCCTGCCGAGCCTCCCCGGCCTCCCGGTGGCGCCGACCGACCCGACCGCCACGCCGAGCCCGACGACGCCCGGCACGCCCGGCACCACGCCCGGAACCGGCAACGACGGCTCCCAGGGCGGCCAGGGGAACAACGGAAACCACGGGAGCAACGGGAACGGCGGCACCCCGCTCATCCCCGGCACCACTCCGACCACCCCGGCCGCGCCGTCCGACGCCGTGTCCGACGCCCCGTCACCGACCGCGGGCAGCACCGCCCCGGCCGCCGCACCCACCACCACCCCGGCGGCCGCAGCCCCGGCCCAGGCGGCCGCCGCCCCGCCGAGCGCCACCCCCGCCCCCGCCGCGCCGTACACGGTGGGCCCGGGCGACACCCTGATCGGGATCGCCAAGAGCCAGCAGGTGGACGGCGGTTGGTCCGAGCTCTACAAGACCAACCAGCAGGTGGTGGGCGAGAACCCGGACCTGATCCGGCCCGGCCAGGTGCTGAACCTGGGCTGACGCCCTCGCGGACCGACCGCCGTCACCCGGGAACACCAGGAACACCGGGAACACCGGGAACACCGGGGACGGCGGCCAGTCCGGTGCAGTTCCGAAGGCCGTCCCGCCGTTGCAGGGCGGCCTTCGCCGCGTCCCCGGTCTGCGGGACGGGCACGCCCCGGCCGTCGATGTGCGCGGGGGTGAAGGTCTCGCCGGTGACCTTGCCCTCGCCGGTGATGGTGAGGGTGGCGACACCGGTCTCGTCGGAGGCGGTGTAGTCGGAGGTGCCGTACCAGAGGAAGTTGCCGTAGCCGTACGCCACGTAGGTGTTCCCGAGCATGCCGGAGCCGAGCATGGTGTGCGCGTGGGTGCCGACCACGGCGGTCGCCCCGGCGGCGGCGGCCTTCTTGGCGATCCTGGTCTGGGCGGCGGTCGGGCAGGCCTTGCCCTCGTCGCCCCAGTGCAGGTAGACGAGGACCACGGGGGCCTGGGCCTTGGCGGCGGTGACGGCGCGGACCAGCGCGGCCTCGTCCAGGGCGGAGGCGATGCCGGGCTTGCGGTCGCCGGCCCGCCACTTCTGGTTGGTCAGGTCCTCGATCTGACTGGCTGCCAGCACGGCGACCTTCACGCCGCGCACCGTGGTGACGTACGGCGCGTACGCCTCCTTGGCGTCCTTGCCGATGCCGATCACGGCGAGCGGGGCGGCGGCCTTCGCGGCGAGGGTGTCGGCGAGGCCGTCGGGGCCGTAGTCGACGGCGTGGTTGTTGGCCTGCGAGACCACGTCGACGCCGGCGTCCTTGAGCGCGGTCAGCGCCTCGGGGCCGGTGCGGAAGGTGTACAGCTTGGGTTCGGGCTTCCCCCGGGCGGTGATCGCGCTCTCCAGGTTGAGCACCGCGAGGTCGGCGGCGGACAGCGTCGCGGCGATCGGGCCGAGCGCGGTCTCGGCGGCGGGCGCGGCGAGCCGGGCGGCCGAGCGGCCCTCGAAGTGCACGTCCCCGGCGAACGCGACGGTGATGCTGCCGTCCGGCACCCGCACCGGCGGCGCCGCCGTCCCGGCCCGGCCCGCGGCCCCGGACGGGCTCGCGGCGGCGGTCGTGGACGCACCAGCGGGCCCCGGCCCGGCCGCGTCCCGGGCGGGGCCCGCCGACCCGGTGCAGCCGGTGGCGGCGGCAGCGAGCAGCAGGGCGGTGACGGCGGTGCCGACGGGTGCGCGACGCACGGTGATCCCCCGGTGGTTCGGTGACGCAGCACTCTATCCCCGCCACCGAACGGCCCCGTCACCGGACGGCACCGTCGCCGAACGGCCCCGCGACCGGGTCGACGCGCCCCGCCCGGTACGTCGTTGCCGGATCCGGGGGCCCGCCGCCCCTACGCTCTCCTTCGGCGGGGCGCGGACCGGGCGGCCGCGCAGGGACCGTTCCGGCGGAGGGTGCGGGTGGTGCGGTGAACGGCGGCGACAGGGGTGCACGGACGGAGCCCGTGGCCGGCCCGGCGGCGGCCGAGGAGGTGATGGGCTTCGCCCTGGCGCTGGGGCAGCGGCTCTTCGAGGCCGGGGCGGAGACCAGTGCGGTGGACGCCGCGCTCTCCGCGGTGGCCGTCGCCTACGGCCTGGACGACGGCCTGGAGACGGACATCACGGCGCGGACGATCACCCTCCACCACTGCCCGGCGGCGGGCCTGCCGTTGACCATGACCCGGGTCACCCGGACCGACGAGAGCCGGTCCCTGGACGGGCTGAACGCGCTGTACCGGCTGGTGCTGCGGGTGCGCTCGGGGCGGCTGCCACTGGCCCGGGCCGAGGCGCTCCTGGCGGAGTCGGAGCGGCGCTCGCGGCGGCCGTGGCTGGCCACCGCGCTGGGCGGGGCGACCCTGGCGGCGTCCATCGCGCTGCAGGCCGGGGGCAAGGCGGACGCGGTGCTGACGGCGTTCGTGCTGCAGTTGCTGTCCGGGCGGCTGGGGTGGCTGCTGGGCCGGGCGGGGTTGCAGGCCTGTTACCTGACGGCCGCCCAGGGCGCGCTGGCCGTGCTGGCGTGCGCGCTGCTGCTGCAGACGGGGGTGCTGACGGGGCGCGAGGCGGTGGCGGCGGCCGCGGCGGTGCTGGTGCTGCTGCTGCCGATCCTGTCGGTGGTGTCGCTGGCCGAGGACGCGGTGAACGGGTACACGCTGATGGCGGCGAGCCGGATGATCACGGTGGCCGCCCTGTTCGCGGGGCTGCTGGGCGGTGTCGCGCTGGCCGGGCTGGCGGTGCGGAACTGGGCCGACGGCGCCCAGTACGTGCACTTCGTGGCGCTGACCCCGCCGGTGGTGCTGCTGGCCTCCGCCGTCGGGGCGGCGGGCAACGCGGCGTTCAACGGGGGCGGACCGCGGCTGCTGGTGCCCGCCGTCGCGGCCGGGCTGGTCGCCGGGGCGGCGAACCTGGTCCTGCACAACGGCTTCGCGGTCCCGGCCGCGCCGACCGCGTTCTGCGCCTCGGCGGTCCTCGCCCTGGTGGCGACGCTGGCCGCCCGGCGCCTGCACCTCACCCCCACGGTGATGATCCTCTGCGGGATCACCGGCGCCCTGCTGCCCGGCCCGGCGGTCTTCCAGTCGCTCGCCGCGGCGGCCGCCCGCACGGGCGGCGCGGGCGCGGGCTTCGCCGGGGCGCTGCTGACCACCGCCGCCCTCGGCTTCGGCACCGTCCTCGGCACCACCCTCGGCCTGCGCGTCGCCCGCGTCCGCCGGGCGACGCGGGCGACCTGACCGGGTGCGGGGGCTACGCGGCGGGGGTGGGGTAGTCGTCGTAGAAGCCCCGGCCGGTCTTGACGCCGAGGTGGCCGGCGTCGACGTAGCTCCGGAGCAGTTCGCGCGGCCCCTCGGGGAGGTGCGGGTTCTCGGCGGCGTAGTGGTTCTCGATGTCGAGCACCACGTCGAGGCCGACCTGGTCCATCATCCGGAACGGGCCGGCCTTCAGGCCCATGTTGATCTGCCACATCCGGTCGACGTCCTGCGGGGTGGAGACGCCTTCGGCGACCACGGCCAGCGCCTCGCGCTTGATGGCGGCCCAGATGCGGTTGAAGATGAAGCCGGTCGACTCCTTGTGGGCCACGAACGGGAAGACGCCGTACTTGGGCAGTTCCTCCTGGAGGAAGGCCAGCACCGCCGGGTCGGTCTTCCCGTCGGACATCAGGTCGACGGCGTTCTGCTGCGGCGGCATGTAGAAGTGCATGTTGACGACGCGTTCGACGTGGGTGACGCCGTCGACGAACTGGCTGGTCGGGTACGAGGAGGAGTTGCTGGCCAGGATCGCGTCGGGCTCGGCCTGCCGGTCGAGGTCGGCGAAGACGCGCTTCTTGAGGTCGAGGTGCTCCGGCACGGCCTCCACGACCAGCCAGGCGCCCGCCACGGCGTCAGCCTGGTCGTCGTGGGCCGCGGCGGTGCCGGGCCGGCCGCCCTCGACGGTGGCGGCGACCTCGGCGATGTGCTCGGCGACGTAGGCGACGGCCTCTTCGGCGACGGCGCGGTTGGGGTCGAAGATCCGGACCTCGCCGCCGCGGGTGGCGAACATCAGGGCGATCCGGCGGCCGAGGGTGCCCGCGCCGATCACGGTGACGGGGCGGGACTCGATGCGGGTGGGGAGGGTGAAGGCCATGGCGGTGCGCTTCCTTCCGGAGGTGCGGGGCGGGGACGGGCGGGTGGTCGACGGGCGGGTGGTCAGGGCAGCAGGCACAGGCCGGTCAGCGGGACGCCGAGCGCGACGACCTCGCGCGGGGCCCGGCCGTCCGCGGGGCCGCCGGGGAGCGGGACCTCGCGGATGTGCCCGCCGAGGTCGGCGACGTAGGCGAGGCCGGCGGCGCTGTCGACGGCGAGGCCGATCGCCTCGGTGAAGCCGGCGGCCAGGATCTGCGGGGGCGTGCCGGACTCGCCGGGGCCGGGCAGTGGCGCCCGGTTGAGCGTGTTGCCGTCGGGGGCCGCGCCGCGGTCGGTCCAGTAGAGGGTGTCGCCGTCGAGGTGCAGGTCGATCGGTTCGGGCAGGTGGTCCCAGAGCACCTCGATGTCGGTGCGGTGCTCGGCGCTCTGCCCGGCGGGGATCTCCAGGCCGGCCCGCAGGATGCGGCCCCGGCCGCCCTTGGCGGGGCCCTTCTGCGTCCAGTAGAGGTGGCCGCGGGCCGGGTCGACGGCGATGCCGACGCACTCGCCCATGATCCCCTCCGCGGCGGGCGTGACCACCAGGTCGGTCAGGCCGCTGCCGTCGGTGCGGACCCGGCTGATCCGGTGGCCCTCGCGGTCGCACCAGTACAGGGTGCCCGCGCCGTCGGTGGTGAGCTGCTTGCCGGTGGTCATCGCCCCGGGCGGGAGGAGGTCGCGCTGCGGGCCTCCGGGGGTCCAGACGTGGACGCCGCCGTTGCGCCGGGAGAAGTCGTAGCCCTGCTCGCCCGGTGTGCGGGGGTCGATGTCGGGCTCTCCCATCGTGGTCCAGTACACGGCACCGCCGGCGGCGACCACGCCGTCGGGGGCGGGCCCGGCGTCCTCGACCAGGGTGCGGACCCGGCCGTCGGCGGGGTCGATCTCCAGTACCCGGCCCGGGGAGACCTGCAGGGCCAGCAGGCGCTTCGGCGCGGGCGCGGGGGTCACTTCCGGCCGCCTTCCGCGGCGCCGGCCAGGGGCTCGGGCCAGTCCAGCGGGGCGAGGGCGCCCCGGGTGCGCCGGTCGCGCAGCTCGGCCAGGCTCCGGTAGGCCTCCTCGCCGGTGCCGTAGGCCGCCTCGACCGCGTCGAGGACGGCGCCGAGCCCGGCCGGGTCGGGGCTGCCGATCTCGAAGGTGAGCTGGGAGCCGACGTGCTCCACCAGGTGGCGCATGCCGGCCGGGCCGCCGCCGAGGGCGCCGCTCTGGAACGGGCCGATCGTGGCCCAGCGCAGCCCGAGCGAGGCGCGGACCAGGTCGTCGAGGTCGGTGACGTCGACGACGCCCTGCTGGACCAGGTACGTCGCCTGGTCGTTGAAGACCTTCTGCAGCCGGTTGCCGACGAAGCCGGGGATCTCCTTCTTCAGGCGGATCGGCAGCTTGCCGAGCTCCCGGTAGACCTCGGTCGCGCGCTGCACCGTGGCGGCCGAGGTCTGCGGGCCGGGCACCACCTCCACCAGCGGCATCAGCTCCGGCGGGTTGAACGGGTGCCCGATCACGATCCGGTCCGCCGCCGGGTTGCCCCGCGCGATCACCGAGGGCAGCAGCGAGGACGAGGAGGAGGCCAGCACCACGCCGTCGGCCGTGTGCGCGGCCAGCGTGGCGAACATCTGCTCCTTGATGTCGGTGCGCTCGGGTCCGGCCTCCTGGACGAAGTCCGCGCCGGTCGCGGCGGCGGCCAGGTCGTGGGTCGCCGTCACCTCCAGGCCGGCCAGGTCGCGGGCCACCACCTCGGCCAGGTCCGGCCGCGGGTCGCTGACCCGGACCTCCCAGCCGGCGGCACCGAACAGCCGCGCCCAGGACACGCCGATCACACCGGCACCGACGATCGTCACGACCGCCATGGAGATCACCTCGAGAAGAGTCGGAAGGGCAGAAGGGCCCGGGCCCGTCGCCGGAACGGTTTCCAGCTCAGCGGCCGTGCGACGGGGCGACAAGCCGACAGGACCGAACGGGGGCCGGGTCGACGGCCGCGCTCCACGGGCCGTGCACGATCCAGTCCACACCCGACCGGCAGGTCTGTCCAATATATGGTGGTGCCATGAGGGATAGGGCAGAGGATATGGCGCTGTCGCGGCGGCTGCTGGAGCAGTTCCTCACCGTGGCCCGGGAGGGGCACTTCGGGCGGGCCGCCGAACTGCTCGGCATGAGCCAGCCGCCGCTCAGCCAGTCGATCCAGCGCCTGGAGCGGATGCTCGGCGTGCGCCTGCTGGACCGCGGTCCCGGCGGGGCCCGGCCGACCGCCGCCGGGCGGGTGTTCGCCGCCGACGCGCAACGGCTGCTCGACCTGCAGGGCGCCGCGGTCGCCCGGGTGCGCCGGGTCGCCGACGGCGTCGAGGGGGACGTCCTGGTCGGCTACGTCAGCCTGCTCAGCCACCTCTACCTCCCGGCGGTGCTGCGCGCCGCGGCCGAGGAACTGCCGGGCCTGCGCATCCACCTCAAGCACGGCTCCTCGTCGGCGGTGGCCGAGCAGGTGCGGACCGGCGCGCTCGACCTCGGCTTCCTGCGCGACCCGGCCCGGCTCTCCGCCGACCTGGTCAGCACCGTCGTGGCCACCGAGCGGATCGGGGCGGCCGTCCCCCTCGGCCACCGCCTGGCCGGCGCCGACGGGGTCGAGCTGGCCCGGCTGCGCGACGAGGACTTCGCCCTGCCCGACCCCACCGCCCTGCCGGTCCTCGCCGAACAGGTCCACCTCGCCTGCCACCGGGCCGGTTTCACCCCCCGGGGCGCCGTGCTGGCCGACGACCTCAGCGGCCTGCTCAGCCACGTCGCCGCCGGACGGTGCGTCAGCCTGCTGCCCGTGGGCGCCCGGGGGCTCACGGACGAGGCGGTCCTGCTCCCGCTGCGGGACGCCGCCGACGGCCTGGAGACCACCGTCCGGGCCGTGCACCGCGCCGACGCCGACCCGGCGGTGACCCGCCTGCTCCGGGTGATCGCCGGGCTGCGCCCCGGGGGCGGGTGAGGCCCGCGGGCGCGGGGGCGCCGGACCTCCGGCGGCGCGGGCCGCCGACCCGATATTTGCGCCGCATACACCCCTCGCCCAATGCAGACACACATTCCCTGTCGAGGAAGAAGGCGGTCCGATGACCGGCGAGCTGTTCGCGCCCCTGCACCTGGCGTCCGGGGCGGTCCTGCCCAACCGGACGGCGAAGGCCGCGAAGGAGGAGAACCTGGCCGGGCCCGGCCAGCTGCCGGACGGCTGGCTGGCTGGTCGAGCTGTACCGGCGCTGGGCCGCGGGCGGCACCGGGCTGCTGATCACCGGCAACGTGATGGTGCACGCGCAGGCGCCGACCGGCCCGGCCGGCGTCGTCCTGGACGAGACCTCGCCCCTGGAGCCGTTCGCGGCCTGGGCGCAAGCCGCCAAGTCCGGCGGCGGGGCGGTCTGGATGCAGATCAACCACCCGGGCCGCCAGGTCGCCGCCGACCTGTCCGGCGTCGCCCGGGGCCGTCCGACGTCGGCGTCGCCCTGGGGCAGCACAGCGGCCGCTTCGGCCACCCGAGCGCCATGACGACCGATCAGATCGCCGCCACCGTACGGCGCTTCGCCGTCACGGCGGCCCGCGCCGAGCAGGCCGGGTTCGACGGGGTGGAGATCCACGCCGCGCACGGCTACCTGCTGTCGCAGTTCCTCTCGCCGCTGGTCAACCGGCGCACCGATGCCTGGGGCGGCCCGCTGGAGAACCGGACCCGGATGCTGCTGGACACCGTCCGGGCGGCCGTCGCGCCGTCCTTCACCGTCGCCGTCGAGCTCAACTCGGCGGACTTCCAGCGCGGCGGCTTCGACGCCCCGGACGCCCGCCGGGTGATCGACCGGCCGGCCCCGCTCGGCGTCGACCTGGTCGAACTCTCCGGCGGCAGCCACGAGAGCCCGGCGATGACCGGCCGGGCCGCCGACGGCCGCACCCGGGCCCGCGAGGCGTACTTCCTGGAGCCGGCCCGGGAGCTGGTCGCCACCAGCCCGCTGCCGCTGATGCGCACCGGCGGCGTCACCCGGCGGGCCACCGCCGAGCAGGTGCCGGCCGAGGGGATCGCGCCGGTCGGCATGGGCACCGCGCTCGCGGTCACCCCCGACCTGCCCGGGCGCCGGCGGGACGGCGGCGAGGCGGAGCGCCGGATGCGGCCGGTGGGGTGGAAGGACAAGCCGCCGGCCTCCGCCGCGAGCATGGCCCAGGTCCGCCACCAGCTGCGCCGGCTGTCCCGGGGCGGCGCGCCCCGTCCGGGCGTCCACCCGGCCGCCGCCCTGCTCGCCGAACAGCCGCATCAGCGCCGGGCGCTGCGCCGCTACCGCGCCCGGCTCGCCGCCCGCGCCTCCTGAGCAGCCGCCCCGTCGGCCGTGGCAGGATGCCGTGGAACGGGGCACCGAGGAGGGGGCGGGGATGGCGGATTCGGACGTGGTCAGGTTCGCGGACCGGGAGCGGAGCGTCACGGTCGAGCTGGACCGGGTGGGGAAGGACGGCTGGCACGAGGGCGAGCTGGTGATCGACACCGGGTTCGTCCGGGCCCGCCTGCCGGTGCACTTCACCGATGCCGACCTGGCGGACCTGGCCGGCTGGCTCGAACGGCGCGCCGCCGCCGAGGAGGACGGCGCCCCGCCGGACGCGCGGGCCGCCGACTGGCCCGAGGCGGGCCGCAGCGCCTACCTCCGGCTGTACGGCGCCGACCCGTTCGTGGTGGAGGTCCGCGACCCGGTGCAGAGCGGGGTCACCGTGACCGTGCCGATGAACCCGCGCGACGGCTGGGCCGCGCGCGCCGCCGCCCGGCTGGAGCGCCTGCGCGCCACCCTCCCCGGGGCCCGCTGAGCACTCCGGCGGACCCTAGGCGATCACGCCTGCGGCGCGCAGCAGCCAGCGGTTGGTGCGGCCGACCAGCCCGGCCCGGTCCAGGACCGAGACCACCTTCTGGGCCATCTCGATCTTGGTGGAGCGCCAGTGCGGGTTGGCCCGGGCGACGGCCTTGCCGACCTTGGGGTCGACGCCGACCGCGCCGTACAGGCGGGGGTGGATCAGCGCGGTGGTGGCGTAGTAGACGATCAGTCCGATGAACAGCTGCTCGTACCGGCGGCGGACCGGGCCGAGGTGCTTGCGGACCAGCTCCTCGCGGGCGTAGCTGATGTGCCGGGCCTCCTCGATCACGTGGATGCGGGAGACCTGCCGGGTGAGCGGCTGGAGGGTCTCGTCGTTCATCACCTCGCGCTGGAAGGCGTCCAGGATCTCCTCGACGTACATGGTGCCGCCGAAGGTCTGGCTGTGCGTGGAGATGGCCTTGAACAGCCGGCCGAGGTTGTGCGCGACGAAGCCGGCGCCGTACGCGGGCACGCCCATCTTGGCGATCATCCGGGCGAACATGATCGAGTGCCGGCACTCGTCGGCGATCTCGGTCAGCGCGTACTGGACGTGGTTGCTGGTGGGGTCCCGGTCGAAGGCGTGCCGCAGCAGCATCTGCATCAGGATCTCCTCGAACCAGATGCCGACGCTGGCGATCGAGGCCACCTCGTGCTTGGAGAGCTCGATCCGCTCGGCCTCGGTCATCCGGTCCCACAGCTCGGTCCCGTACAGCGACAGGTGCCGGGGCGGGCAGTAGTAGGCGCCGGGGACGGGGTCGGCGTCCCAGTCGACGTCCTTGAGCGGGTTGAACGAGAGCTTCGCGGAGGAGGCGAGCAGGCGTTCGGCGGTGCGCTCCCGGGCAGGAGCGGTGCGCTCGCGTTCGGGCGCGGCGGGGGTGGCGGGCTGGGGCGACATGCCGGCTCTCCTTCGCTGTGGGGGCGGCGGTCCGAGGGTGGAGTGGTGGCACTGCCGTGAAGGTAGAAGTTATTAGACTTTCCGTCAATACACCGCGCACAACCCCGCCCCGCCCGAGCGCCCCACGGGCCGTCAGCCGGCCCGGCCCGCCGGGTCCGCCGGGGGTACCGGGTCCGCCGGGGACGGCCAGGCGGTGAGCCGGCGGGGGCTGCGGAAGCGGAGCCGTTCGCCGGTCACGGGGTCGGTGAACTCCAGGGAGCGGGCCAGGAGTTGGAGGGGGTGGCGGTAGTCCTCGGCGGGCGGTTCGGGGAGGACGGCGGGGTAGAGCGGGTCGCCGAGGATCGGCAGGCCCAGGGCGTTCATGTGCACCCGCAGCTGGTGGGTGCGGCCGGTGCGCGGGCGCAGCCGGTAGCGGGCGAGCTCGCCGCGCACCTCGGCGAGCTCGATCCGGCTCTCCGCGTTCGGTTCCCCCGGCACCTCGTGGGCGTCCATCCGGCCGCGCTCCTTGACGATCCGGCTGCGCACCGTGACCGGCAGTTCGACGGCCGGGTCGAAGCGGGCGACCGCCTCGTACTCCTTGACGGGCTCGCGCCGTTCGAACAGGCCCTGGTAGGCGCCGCGCAGCGCCGGTTCGGCGACGAACAGCACCACGCCCGCGGTGAGCCGGTCCAGCCGGTGCGCGGGGCTGAGCCGGGGCAGGCCGAGGTCGCGGCGCAGCCGGGCCAGCGCGGTCTCGACGGCGTGGCTGCCGCGCGGGGTGGTGGCCAGGAAGTGCGGCTTGTCGGCGACCACGATCCGCTCGTCGCGGTGCAGCACCTCGACCGGGAACGGGACGGCGGGCTCGGGCGGCCCGGGGTCGCGGTGGAACCAGAGGTGGCCGCCGGGCCGGTAGGGCGTGTCGGCGGTGACCGGTCCGTCGAGCGCGGCGAAGGCGCCCTCCGCGAGCATCTCGGCCACCCGTCCGGGCCCGGCGGCCGCGCCGTAGCGCTCCTCCAGGTAGGCCCGGACGGTTTCCCAGGGCCCGTCCGGGGGCAGCCGCACGTGCACGGGGTCGATCCCGTCGCGCTGGGGCAGCGGTCCGACCGGCGCGGGTTTCCTACGTGCCACGGGGCGCCGCCTGCGGGCCGGTGCGGAGGGTGTCCATCCCGGCACCCTAACGGCCGGTCACCCGTCTGGGCGTCGGCGGTCACCCGTGCGAGGATGGCAGGGCTGTACCCGCCCCCGGAACGGCAGGTGGCCAGATGGACACCGACAAGCAGGGCTTGACCTCCCGGACCCGCACCGCTCCCCCGCTCACGGTGGTGCGGGCGCCGGTCCCGGACGGGCTGCTCTCGATCCCGGTGGCGACCGCGCTGGTCGCCGCGGACGGGCGGATCCTGCACTGGAGTCCGGACGCGGAGGCCCTGCTCGGCCACCCGGTGGCGACGACGGTGGGGGCCCGGGCGGCGGACATCCTGGTCGGCCCGGAGCGCCGGCCGGTGGTGCTGGAGCTGTTCGCCCGCATCCTGGCGGGGCACCCGTGGTCGGGCGTGTTCCCGGTCCGGCACCGGGACGGGCACCTGGTGCCGCTGGAGTTCCGGACGTACCCGGTGCTGGGGCAGGACGGCCTCCCGATGGTGCTGGCGGTGGCCTCGGACGTGGGCGAGGTGCGACGGCTCGCCGCGGACCTGGCGCTGCTGGACGGGTTCTTCACCCAGTCGCCGGTCGGCATGGGCGTGTTCGACACCCAGCTGCGGTTCGTCCGGCTGAACGCGGCGATGGCCCGGATCAACGGGCTGCCGGTGGAGCAGCACCTGGGGCGGCGGCTGTCGGAGGTGCTGCCGGGGATCGACAGCCGGACGGCCGAGGCGGCGATGCGGCGCATCCTGGCCGACGGGCGGCCGATGGTGGACGTCCGGGCGCACGGCCGGACCGCGGCCGACCCGGAGCGCGAGCACGCCTGGTCGGTGTCGAGCTTCCGACTGGAGCAGCCGGACGGCACGGTGCTGGGGGTGAGCACCACGATCGTCGACATCACCGACCGTTTCGAGGCGGAGAGCGCGGCCGCGGCGGCCCAGCAGCGGCTGGCGCTGCTGAACGAGGCGTCGACCCGGATCGGCACCACGCTGGACCTGGCGACCACCGCCCGGGAGCTGGCCGAGACGGCCGCGCCGCGGCTGGCGGACACCGTGGTGGTGGAGGTGCTGGAGAGCCTGGTGCAGGGCGAGCCGTCCGAGCGGCCGGGCCGGGCGGACCGCTCCGCGGTGCTGCGCCGGCTGGCCTTCCACACCGTGCCGGGCAGCGGGATGACGCCGGTCGCGCCGGTGGGCACGGTGCAGCGGCTGCACCCGAGCACCCCGTACGCGTGGGCGCTGGCGCACGGCCGGCCGGTGCTGGTGCCGCGCACCGACGACCCGGGGATGAACTGGTTCGCCGACGACCCGCTGCGCGGCGGGGCGATCCGCTCCCAGGGGGTGCGGTCGCTGATGGTGGTGCCGCTGATCGCCCGGGGCGCGGCGATCGGCACCGCGACGTTCTTCCGCTCTCGGACCGAGGCGCCCTACGACGGGGCGGACCTGGCGCTGGCCACCGAGCTCGCGGCCCGGGCGGCGGTGTCGATCGACAACGCGCTGCTCTACACCCGGGAGCGGGACGCCGCGGAGCAGCGGCAGCGGGCCCTGGAGGCGGCGGAGGCCGCGCAGCAGCGGCTGGCGCTGCTGAACGAGGCGTCGACCCGGATCGGCACCACGCTGGACCTGGTGCTGACGGCGCGGGAGCTGGTGGACGTGGTGATCCCCCGGTTCGCGGACTTCGTGACGGTGGACATCCGGGAGGCGGTGCTGTCGGGCGAGGACCCGGAGCCGGTGCCGGAGTCGGGATCGGTGCTGCTGCGGGCGGTCGCGGTGGGCGAGCGGGACGGCGGCGACCGGTTGGTGGGGGCGGCGGACGCGGTGGGGGCGGCGACCCGGTCGGCGAAGCTGTACGCGCAGGCGATGCGGACGGGGCGGTCGATCCTGGTGCCGCACGTGGACGAGGCGGCGCTGAGCCGGATCGTGGCGACCCCGGACCGGATCGCGCCGAGCCTGGAGGCGGGCGTGCACTCGTACCTGATGGTGCCGCTGCTGGCGCGCGGTCAGGTGCTGGGCGGGGTGGAGTTCGTGCGGGTGGCGAACCCGGAGCCGTTCACGGCGGCGGACCTGGCGCTGGGCGAGGAGCTGGCGGCCCGGGCGGCGGTGTGCATCGACAACGCCCGGCTGTACCGGCGGGAGCGGGAGACGGCGCTGACCCTGCAGCGCAGCCTGCTGCCGCAGGACGTGCACGGCACGCCGGGGCTGGAGATCGCGCACCGGTACCTGCCGTCCAGCGTCGGCGACGAGGTGGGCGGCGACTGGTTCGACGTGGTGCCGCTGACCGGCGGCCGGGTGGCGCTCATCGTCGGCGACGTGATGGGGCACGGCATCCGGGCGGCGGCGACGATGGGTCAGCTGCGGACGGTGGCGCGGACGCTGGTGACGCTGGACCTGGACCCGGCGCGGGTGCTGCGGCGGCTGGACGAGGCGACGGCGCAGCTCGGCGAGGGCCAGTTCGCCACCTGCGTGTGCGCGGTGTTCGACCCGGTGGACGAGGAGTGCATCCTGGCCTCGGCCGGGCACCTGCCGCCGGTGGTGTCGGAGCGGGACGGGCAGGCGCACCTGGTGGAGCCGCCGCCGGGGGCGCCGCTGGGCGTCGGCGGGGTGCCGTTCGAGTCGATCCGGTTCCCGCTGCGCGCGGACGGGCTGCTGGTGCTGTACACGGACGGGCTGGTGGAGCGGCGCGGCCAGGACCTGGACGAGGGGCTGGAGCTGCTGCGGGCGACGGTGACGCACCGTCAGGAGACGCTGGAGCACGGCTGCGACGCGGTGCTGGAGGCGCTGGGGGCGAAGCTGGGGCAGGACGACGTCGCGGTGATCATGGCGCACGCGGGGCCGGTCGGCACCGACCGGCTGGCAACGCTGCCGCTGTCGGGCGACCCGGCGCTGCTGCGGCACGCCCGGGACTTCACCCGGCGGACGCTGGCGGGCTGGGGGCTGGAGTCGCTGGTCGAGCCGGTGGTGCTGCTGACCGGCGAGATCCTGGCGAACGCGCTGCTGCACGCCGGGTCGCCGTTGCAGCTGCGGGTGTTCCGGGGCCCGCTGCTGACGGTGGAGGTGTCGGACGCGGACAGCCGGGAGCCGCGGCTGCGACCGGCCGGGGCGCAGGACGAGGGCGGGCGCGGGATGCTGCTGGTCAACGAGCTGGCGCACCGCTGGGGCAGCCGGGCGACCCGGGACGGCAAGGTGGTCTGGTTCGAGATGGAGCTGTCGGCCCGCTCCGCGCACTGACGGGGCGTCCATGCCCTTCCGGCGGGGCGGCGGCGGTCTTCCGCGGGGCACCGGCGGTCTTCTGGGGCCCGTCAACGGGCCGGTCGGCCGGTGTACGGCATCCGGCGGTACCGCGCTCACCCGTCGCGGCGGTGCGGTTGCCCCGGGCGGGTGACGGGGCGGGGCGCCGCGCGCGGCGCGGACCCGTGCTCGCCGATGATCGGTCGCGTCCAGGCACCAACCATGGAGGACTCGATGCGTTCCAGCATTGCCAAGCTCACCACCGCCACCTTCCTCACCGGGCTCGCCCTGTTCGGCGCGGCGGGCACGGCGTCCGCGCACTCGCACTGCCACCCGCACGGGGCGCTGGCGGTCGGCGGCGACGCGACCGCGCACGGCGGCGACGCGGCGGCGGTCGGCGGCGACGCCTGGGCCGAGCGCGGCAACGCGCTGGCGGTCGGCGGCAACGCGGGCGCGCTGAACGGCAGCGCCGGTGCGGTCGGCGGCGACGCCTGGGCCGAGAACGGCTTCGCGGGCGCGGTCGGCGGCGACGCCGAGGCGCTGTGCGGCGGCGCGGCGCTGGCGGTCGGCGGCGACGCGCTGGCCGAGGGCGGCGACGCCCTCGCGGTGGGCGGGGACGCGTCCTCCTCGATGTGACGCCCCGGGCCGTCCCGGTGACGGCCCGTCGGCCGGGCGGTGTCCCTCGCGGACCCGCCCGGCCGCTGCGTTGTCAGGAGGCCGACCCCTGCGCCGTCAGGAGAGCGGTGTCACGTAGGCGCCGGAGATGCCGCCGTCCACCAGGAAGGTGTTGGCGGTCATGAAGGAGGAGTCGTCGCTGGCCAGGAAGGCGACGGCGGCGGCGATCTCCTCGGGTTCGGCGAACCGGCCGAGCGGGATGTGCACCAGGCGGCGGGCGGCCCGCTCCGGGTCCTTGGCGAACAGCTCCTGCAGCAGCGGGGTGTTGACCGGGCCCGGGCACAGCGCGTTGACCCGGATGCCCTCGCGGGCGAACTCCACGCCGAGTTCGCGGCTCATCGCCAGCACGCCGCCCTTGGAGGCGCTGTAGGAGATCTGCGAGGTGGCGGCGCCCATCACCGCGACGAAGGACGCCGTGTTGATGATCGAGCCCTTGCCCTGCCGGCGCATGTGGCCGATGGCGTACTTGCAGCACAGGTACACCGAGGTCAGGTTGACCTCCTGGACCCGCTTCCACGCGTCCAGGCCGGTGACCAGGATCGAGTCGTCGTCGGGCGGCGAGATGCCGGCGTTGTTGAAGGCCACGTCGAGGCTGCCGTACTGCTCGACGGCGGTGTCGAACAGGGTGCGGACCTGCTCCTCGTCGGTGACGTCGGTGCGCACGAACAGGCCGCCGACCTCGTTGGCGGCCTTGGCGCCGCTCTCGTCGTCGATGTCGGCGCACACCACCTTCGCCCCCTCGGCGGCGAACCGGCGCACCGTGGCCAGGCCGATGCCGCTGCCCGCGCCGGTGACGACCGCCACCCGGCCGTCGAGTCGCTTGCTCATGTCGCTCATTCCTCCGTGGCGATGAAGACGTTCTTGGTCTCGGTGAAGGCGTGCAGGGCGTCCGGTCCGAGCTCGCGGCCCAGGCCGGACTGCTTGTATCCGCCGAACGGCGTCCAGTAGCGCACCGAGGAGTGCGAGTTGACGGACAGGTTGCCCGCCTCGACGGCCCGGGCGACGCGCAGCGCGCGGCCGACGTCGCGGGTCCAGATCGACCCGGACAGGCCGTACTCGGTGGCGTTGGCGATCCGCACCGCGTCGCTCTCGCCGCGGAACGGGACGACGGCGACGACCGGGCCGAACACCTCCTCGGTGCAGGCCCGGTGGTCGGGGGCGATCGGGGCGAGCACCGTCGGCGGGTACCAGAACCCGGGCCCGTCGGGGGCGCTGCCGCGGAACGCCACCTCGGTGTCGCCGTCCACGTAGGACGCCACCCGGGCCCGGTGCGCGGCCGAGATCAGCGGCCCCATCTCGGTCTTCTCGTCGCGCGGGTCGCCGACCCGGACGGCCTTCACCGCGCCCTCCAGCCGCTGCAGGAACTCCTCGTACACGCTCGCCTCGACCAGGATGCGGGAGCGGGCGCAGCAGTCCTGCCCGGCGTTGTCGAAGACCGCGTACGGGGCGGTGGCGGCGGCCTTCTCCAGGTCGGCGTCGGCGAACACGATGTTGGCGCTCTTGCCGCCGAGTTCCAGCGTGACGGGCTTGACCTGCTCGGCGCATCCGGCCAGCACGGACTTGCCGACGGCGGTGGAGCCGGTGAAGACCACCTTGCGGACGTCCGGGTGGGTGACGAAGCGCTGCCCGACCACCGGGCCGCGGCCGGGCAGCACCTGCAGCACGCCCTCGGGCAGGCCGGCGCGCAGGGCGAGTTCGGCCAGCCGCAGCGCGGTCAGCGGGGTGAGTTCGGCCGGTTTGACGATCACGGTGTTGCCGGCCGCCAGGGCGGGGGCCAGCGCCCAGGCGGCGATCGGCAGCGGGAAGTTCCACGGCACGATCACGCCGACCACGCCGAGCGGTTCGTGGAAGGTCACGTCGAGGCCGCCGGCCACCGGGATCTGCCGGCCGAACAGCCGCTCCGGCGCGCCCGCGTAGTACTCGATGACGTCGCGGGCGTTGCCGGCCTCCCAGCGGGCGTTGCCGATGGTGTGCCCGGCGTTGGCGACCTCCAGCGCGGCCAACTGCTCGCGTTCGGCGTCCACTTCGGCGGCGAACCGGCGCAGCAGCCGGGCCCGGTCGCCCGGGCTGACGGTCCGCCAGGTCTCGAACGCCGCCTTGGCGCGGGCGATCGCGGCGTCGGTGGCGCCCGGTCCAGCCAGTTCGACGGTGGCGATCACCTCCTCGGTGGCGGGGTCGACCACCCGGTACGGCTCGGACTCCTCGGTCACCTGCTCCTCCTCGTTCTCGTGCGTCCGTCGCGCCCGCCGCGCCCGCCGCTCACAGGCGCTCGAAGCCGCGGCGGCGCTCCCAGTCGGTCACCGCGGCGTCGTAGGCGGCTAGTTCGACCCGGCCGGCGTGCGCGTAGTGGCGCACCACGTCCTTGCCGAAGGCCACCGTGGCGGCCTCGCTGCGGTCGAAGCGCTCGACGGCGTCGCGGAGCGTTGCGGGCACCCGGGGCGCGTCGGAGGCGTAGGCGTTGCCGGTGAACTCGGGCTCCAGCGGCAGCTGGTGCTCGATGCCGTGCAGGCCGGCGGCGATCAGCGCGGCCACCGCCAGGTACGGGTTGACGTCGCCGCCCGGGACCCGGTTCTCGAACCGCAGCGCCGGGCCGTGGCCGACCACCCGCAGCGCGCAGGTGCGGTTGTCGCGGCCCCAGGCGATCGCGGTGGGCGCGAAGCTGCCCGGCACGTAGCGCTTGTAGGAGTTGACGGTGGGCGCGAGCAGCAGCGCGAACTCGTCGAGGCAAGCGAGCTGTCCGGCCAGGAAGTGCTCCATCGTCCGGGAGAAGCCGTGCGCGCCGTCGTCGTTGCTGCTGTCGTTGCTACCGGCCCCGGGGAACACCGGGCGGCCCTGCTCGTCGCGCAGGCTCAGGTGCACGTGGCAGGAGTTGCCCTCGCGCTGGTCGTACTTGGCCATGAAGGTGAGGCTCACGCCCTCCTGGGCGGCGATCTCCTTCGCGCCGGTCTTGTAGACGGCGTGGTCGTCGCAGGTGGTCAGGGCGTCGGCGTAGCGGAACGCGATCTCGTGCTGGCCGAGGTTGCACTCGCCCTTCGCGGACTCCACCGTCAGCCCGGCGCCCGCCATGCCGGTGCGCAGGCGGCGCAGCAGCGGCTCGATCCGGGCGGTTCCGAGGATCGAGTAGTCCACGTTGTACTGGTTGACGGGCGTCAGGCCCTGGTACTGCTTCTCCCAGGCCTGCTCGTAGCTGTCCCGGAACACCATGAACTCCAGCTCGGTGCCCACGTACGCGTACCAGCCGTAGCCGGCCAGCCGCTCCAGCTGGCGGCGCAGCACCTGGCGGGGCGAGACCGCGACCGGGGTGCCGTCGTGGTGCGCGAGGTCGCACTGCACCATCGCGGTCGCCGGGTGCCAGGGCACCATCCGCAGGGTCGACAGGTCCGGGGCGAAGACCAGGTCGCCGTAGCCGCTCTCCCAGGAGGAGACGGCGTACCCGTCGACGGTGTTCATCTCGACGTCCACGGCGAGCAGGTAGCCGCAGCCCTCGGCGCCGCCGGTCAGCACCTCGTGCAGGAAGTGCTCGGCGGCCAGCCGCTTGCCCTGCAGTCTGCCCTGCATGTCGGTGACGGCGAGGACCACGGTCTCCACCGCCCCCTCGGCCACCAGCTCCCGCAGCCGCTCCACCGTGAGCCGTGCCTCGCCCATCCGACCTCCAGCGCCACCGTCACCGTCAGAGCCGACCGTCACAGCGACGATGATCCCGCCCCGGCCCTCCGCGCACCAGTGGCCGCGCGGGCGTCCTCGATTTCCGGCTGTTCGTCAGAAGATCTTTTCCGCCTGGCAGTTGAGTGATCATCATCTCTCCTTCCCGCTGTTTCCGCTGCTCCGGCGGGGTGACGGGCGCGGTGGTGAGCGGGGCGGCGGACGGGGCGGGGCGGCGAAAACCCGTTGCCCTCACCGGCCGGACCTGTTTCGGTGGCGCCTGCCCGTTCACCCCACGCATCCCGGAGTCCGCCCACCGTGACCTTCCGCCTGACTGCCCTCGCCGACCCCGCCAACGGCGCCCACACGCACCGCCTCGCCTGGCTGGCGTCCGACCCCGGGGGCACGCCGCTCGGCAGCGCCTTCCTCCGGCTGTTCAGCTCGGCCGAGCAGTCCCACCTGGCCGAACTCTCCCTGGACGTCCACCCGGCGGAGCGCCGCCGCGGCGTCGGCACGGCCCTGCTCACCGCGGTGCGCGAGGCGGCCCGCGCGGACGGCCGCCGCGTCCTGCTGGCCCCCGCCACCGAGGGCTCCCCCGGCGACGCCTTCCTCACCTCGCACGGCTTCACCCGCGCGCTGGTCCTGGAGTTCACCCGCCTCGACCTGGCCGAGGCCCCGCTCCCCGAGGCGCCCGTCCACCCCGACTACCGGCTGATCTCCTGGACGGGCAGCTGCCCGAGCGAGCGGCTGGCCGACTTCACGCACTCCCGCACCGCGATGGACGACATGCCGATGGGCGACACCGACTTCGGCCTGCTGGTCTGGGACGAGGCCCGGGTGCTGGCCGCCGCGAAGGCGGTCGCCGACCGGGGCGAACTCCTGCTCACCGTCGCCGCGGTGGAGACCGCGACCGACCGGATCGTCGGCTTCACCGAACTCGTCCTGCCCGCCGACCGCACCGGCGACGCCCAGCACTACGGCACCGGCATCCTTCCCGCCCACCGCCACCGCGGCCTCGCCCGCGCCATCAAGGCCGAGACCGTCCGGTGGACCCGCGCCGAACACCCCGGCATCACCGGCCTGCTCGCCGACACCGCCGACAACAACACCGCGATGATCGCCGCCAACCACGCCCTCGGCTACCGCCCCACCCACCGCTCCGTCGAGTTCCGCCTCGACCTCTGAGCCGGCGCCGACCGAACCCACGGCGGGTGTCGGTGCGTCGGCGTGCCCCGGGTTGTCGGTGCCCTGCCCGCCCGGGCGGCCGGGCCCCGGGGCGGTCACCAGGCCAGCGGGCCCGTCGCGTCGAAGTAGCCGCCGGTCGGGCCGTCCGGTCCGATCTGTGCCATCCGGACGATCGCCTCGGCGCCCTGCTCGACCGTCTGCGCGCCCTCGTGCCCGTTCAGGTCGGTCGCCGTGTAACCGGGCTCCACCGCGTTGATCCGCATCCCCGGGAACGCCTTGGCGTACTGGACAGTGAGCATGTTGACCGCGGTCTTGGAGGTCGGGTAGGCCGCCCCCGGGTAGCCCTTGCCGGCCGCGCTCAGCGAGGCGAGGCCGCTGCTGACGTTGACCACGACCGGAGCGGCCGAGCGCTCCAGCAGCGGCAGGAAGGCATGCGTCACCCGGACCAGGCCGAACACGTTGGTCTCGAACACCTCCCGGATGACGTCGGCGGTCAGCTCGGCGGCGCCGACCACGGCGCCCTCCGGTGAACGCACCTCGATCCCGGCGTTGTTGACCAGGACGTCGAGGCCGCCGCCGACCTCGACCGCGGCCGCCGCGGCGGCCACCGACGCGTCGTCGGTGACGTCGAGCTGCACGAACCGGGCGCCGAGCTCGGCGGCGGCCTGCTCGCCCCGCTCGGTACTGCGGGCCCCCAGGTAGACGGTGTGGCCCGCGGCGATCAGGCGGCGGGCGGTCTCACGGCCGAGGCCCTTGTTGGCCCCGGTGATCAGAATCGTCGTCATGGACTCACCCTCTCCCCGGGAGGAGACGGTCGACCACTGGTTTTCACCGGGCGGCCCGCGGCACCCGCCCGGGTACCGACCACGAGCGCCGGGAGCGCGAAGTACGTTCCACGGCAGGGCAGTTCGGCCCACCGGGACGGCAGTCCACCGCGACGGCAGTCCACCGGGACGGTCAGACCTGCTCGCCCTCCCGCGCCGTCACCGGAACCGGGGCGGGGCGCCCGGAAGCGGCCGACCGCCACACCGCCGCGCCACCCACCAGGAGGGTGCCGACGGCGAAGGCCAGCAGGAGCGGCAGGTCGACCGTACCGAGGCGGGCCAGCCCCTCGGCCGCCCAGTGGGCCAGCGACCAGCAGGTGGCGGCAAGTCCCAGCAGCAGGGCGGATATGCGGACGGCGCCCCCGATCGGGGCGTTCGGTTCGATCCGGCGGCCGGTGCGCAGCAGCAGGCGGTCGACCGGGCGCAGCGCGGCGAGCAGTGCCGCGAGGAGCAGGGCGAGCACCAGGACCCAGGCCGGGCGCCAGGCCCACCAGGCGAGGGAGCCGACCTCGGGTTCGGGGGCCAGATCGGTGAGGTAGAAGGCGCCGCCGGCGGCCAGCACGGGCACCATGTGCCACAGGTAGAGCGACATGCCGGCCCGGCCGAGCGGTTCGATCAGCCGGGTGCCGGGCGTGCCGCGCCCGGTGCGCAGCAGGCGTTCGGCGTGCGGGGCGAGCAGCAGGCACAGGCCGCACTGGGCGAGCAGCCAGGCCAGCATCGCGGCGGACGGCGGGTCGGTGTTGGAGATCTCCTCGCCGCTGACCAGCACCAGGCTGACCGGGAACGGTCCGAACCCGACCAGGGCGGCGTACCCGACCGCACCGCCGACCGCGAGGGCCGCGCCGAACCGAGGGCGGGCCGCCGTCCCGCCGTCCCGCCAGGCGAAGCCGAGCTGGTAGGCCACGGCCCACACCAGGAGGTAGTTCAGCAGGCCGGCCCGGTCCGCCCAGTCGGCGTCGGCGGCCAGGACGGCGAGGTCGAGGGCGAGGGCGGCCGCGGCCAGGGCGGCGACGGAGCCGAGGCCCCAGCGGCGGTGCAGCGCGTACAGCCAGGGGGTGAGCGCGCTGATCGTCAGGTAGACCGGCAGGAACCAGAACTGCATGGCCAGGGCCCAGCCGATCATTCCCAGCAGCGCCGGGTCGGCGCCCAGCGCGGCGGCGACGGCCAGACCGCCCAGGGCCGCCACCAGGTAGGCGGCGGTCGGCAGCAGCAGGCGGATCGCCCGGCCGCGCACCCAGCCTGCCGCCGTGCCGCCCTCGACGAGGGTGCGGCGCCAGGAACCGGCCGCGGCGTAGCCCCCGGCCAGGAAGAACACCGGCATGATCTGGAAGCCCAGGGTCAGCCACTGCGTCCACGGCACGGTGACCATCAGCTCCGGTGCCCGCAGCGTGCCGTCGGGCTCCCGCACCAGGGCGGTGATCAGCCAGTGCCCGAGCACCACCAGCACGATCGCCGCCGCCCGCAACAGGTCCACGTACCTGTTGCGCACCGTTCCGCCGTCCGTCCGCGTCCCCTCGTCCCCCATGCCGGTCATCATGGCTGCCCCCGGCTCACGATCGCGTCGCTCGGCGCGTTGCGGTTCGGACACAACCCTCCGCCGCCCGCCGCCCGTTCGGCACTCCGCTCCGCCCCGACGGCGCCCGTCCCGCGTCGCTGCGGCATCGACCCGGCGGCGGGCCGGTGTCGGCCCGGTATCGACCCGGTTTCCGGGGCTCGCCGCCCTCCGCCCACCGCCGCCGCCGGTGGCCGGACCGGACCGTCCTGGGGTCAAACCCTGGTCAAGGTGGCGTGACCGGGGCGGTGGAGGGCCTATCCTGATCCCGGCAAGACCAGACACCTCGTTCGGTGAGGCGTCTTCACGGACACAGGCCACTGATCCCACCCGTCGAGAGACGCTCCGGATCAGGACAGGTCTCCCCGGCTCAAGGGGTGATCCCAAGTGGCTTCCCCGCCGGTGCGGGGACACGCCGTGGAGTGCCAAAGCTCTGACGAGTAGGGGTGTGCCGGGCCGTCGTGCGGTCCGGTCGCCTGCCGTGCGGCCACGGGCGGAGCCCGTCGGCCAGGACCGGGAGGAGGCGAGATGGACAGCAGTAGTCCGGGGCACAGTCGGCCCCTGCCCGTGGCGTCCTCGCCGATGCTCTTCGGTTCGATGTCCTTCGGTTCGAGGCAACTCCTCCCTTCCTGACACCACGTCCGACACCGTCCGGCCGAGTGCCGCCGGTTGTCCGTCGTGTCGGCCGCCCCTGCTGCGGCCGACTCGTCGAACAACCGACCGCAGCCGAGCCGTTCCCCCGTCGGGTCGGTCCCCCGGTGCCCGCGCGCACCCGGGCCGACGCCCTGTCAGGTTCCCTTCCTCCCGTGCCCTGCACGGCAGTTGCTCCCCCGGTCCCTGATCGGGTGTGCCCTGCCGAGCCGGCGCGCGGTCGGCAGCGCACCGTGCCGCCGTCTGCGTGCCGCCGCCTGCGCCGAGGTGGGACCGGAGCTGCCCCGGACCTCCTGCCGGCCCCGTCCCGTCGGGGCCAGAGGGGGTGTTCCTCATGGCCACCAACACACTGTTCGGTTCCACCACGGCCCGGCTCCGTGACCGCCGGGTCAGCCTCGACCACCGGGCGACCGCCAGCCGGGCGGTGCGCTCCTCGCTGGTCTCCCTCGCCGGGTTGATCGGCGCGCCCGTCACCAACCAGGCGGGGGCCGAGGTCGGCCGGCTCGCCGACGTGGTCGCCCGCCTGTACGGCCCGGACCCGTACCCGCCGGTGACCGGGCTGATCCTGCGGATCGGCCGCCGCTGGGCCTTCCTGCCCGCCGACGCGGTCGGGCGCCTGTGCGCCGGGCTGGTCGAGCTGCGGGCCTCCCGGGTCGACCTGCGGGACTTCCAGCGCCGCCCCGGCGAGGTGCTGCTGGCCCGGGACGTGCTGGACCACCAGCTCGTCGACGTGGACGGCGTGCAGGTCACCCGGGCCGCCGACCTGTACCTCGCCCCGCTGGTCGGCCGGACCGTACTGGTCGGGGTGGACGTCTCGCTGCCCACCCTGCTGCGCCGACTGGGGCCGCGCCGCTGGCAGGCCCGGCCCACCCCGGAGCGGGTGCTGGACTGGCAGTCCGTCGCCCCGTTCGGCGAGCAGGCCACCGAGGGCCCGGCCGAGGTCAGGCTGCGGGCCTCCCGCTCGGCCCTGCACCGGCTGCGGCCCGCCGACCTGGCCGACATCCTGGAGGACCTCGGCCGCAGCGAACGCCAGCAGCTGCTGGGGTGGTTGGAGCCGGAGCAGGCCGCGGACGCACTGGAGGAGATGGAGCCCGCCGAGCTGGAGAACCTGCTGCGCGAGGCCCGGCCGGAGCACGCCGCGCGGCTGGTCGACGAGATGGAACCCGACGAGGCCGCCGACGCACTGCGCGACCTGCAGCCCCGCGAGCGGGAGACCCTGCTGGCCCGGATGCCGGACGCGGAGGCCGCCGAGCTGCGCGGCCTGCTCGCACACCGCGAGGGCACCGCCGGTGGTGCCATGACGACCCGGCTGGTGACCGCCCGGCTGGAGCAGACCGTCGGAGAGGTCCGCGCCGAGCTGGCCGCGCAGTCCGAGCACCGCACCGAGATCGACGCCGTCGTGGTGCTCGACACCGCCGGACGGCTGCTCGCCGACGTGCCGCTGTTCGACCTCGCGGTGGCCGAGGACGCCACGCCGCTCACCGATCTGGTGGCCTGGCTGGCCCAGTTCGGCGAGCCCTTGACGCTCTCCCCCGACACCCGGCTCGCCCGGGCCGCCGACCGGCTGGTGGCGGCCCGCAAGTCCTCCCTCCTGGTCGTCGACGAGGACGGCCGGCCGCTGGGCCGCATCCTCGCCGACGACATCCTCGACGCCCTGCTGCCCGAGCGCGGGCGCCTGCACTTCCGGAGGTTCCTCCAGTGAGCACCGTCCGCACCGACTCCACCGGCCTCGGCCCGACCGACCCCACCGCTGCCGCTGCTGGTGCCACTGCCGCCGGAGGGACCGCTGTTCCGGGGGTCCGACCCGCCGTCAGTCCGCTTTCCACGGAACCGGGTTCCGTCCCCGGCCCGAAGGTTCGGGGCGGCCGAGGTGGTACGGGCGGCCGCCGCAGGTGGCGCCGGATCGCGGCGATCGCCATGGTCGCCGGGCCGGGCCTGGTCGCGGCCAACGCCGGCAACGACGCCGCCGGGATCGCCACCTACGCCTCGGCGGGCTCCCAGTTCACCTACGGCACGCTGTTCTTCATGGTGCTGGTGACCATCGCGCTGGTGATGGTCCAGGAGATGGCCGTCCGGCTGGGCGCGCACACCGGCAAGGGCCTCGGGGCACTGATCCGCGAGCAGTTCAGCCTGCGCCTGACCGCTCTCGCGGTCGGCTGCCTGCTGCTGGCCAACACCGGCCTGGTGGTCAGCGAGTTCGCCGGGATCGGCGCCGCGTTCGAGCTGCTGGGCGTTCCGAAGTGGGCGGTGATCCCGCCGGCCGCCGTCCTGCTGTGGGCGCTGGTGCTGTTCGGCTCCTATCGGTGGGCGGAGCGGATCTTCCTGGTGATGTCGTTGGCCTTCTTCTCCTACCCGATCGCCATGATCCTCGGCCGTCCGCACTGGGGCGAGGTCGGCCGGAACCTCGCCGTACCGCACATGCAGCCCTCGAGCGACTTCATCCTGCTGGCCGTCGCCCTGATCGGAACGACCGTCAGCCCCTACATGCAGTTCTACGCCGCCGCCGGGGTGGTGGACCGGGGCGCGAAGCCCGAGGACTACAAGCTGATCCGGGCGGACGCGGTGCTCGGCGCGGTGTTCGCCTGCGTGATCAGTCTGACCATCATCATCGCCACCGCCTCCGCGATCGGCGGCAGCGGCCCGCTGGAGTCCGCCGCCGAGGCCGCCCGTGCGCTGGAGCCCGTCGCCGGGCAGGGCGCGGAACTGCTGTTCGCCTTCGGCCTGCTCGGCGCCTCGGCGCTGGCCGGCGCCGTGGTGCCGCTGTCGGCGAGCTACGCGATCGGCGAGGCCGCGGGGGTGGAGCGCTCGGTGTCCCGCCGGTTCCGGGACGCCCCGCTGTTCCTCGGTGTCTTCACTGCGCAGATCGCCCTGGGCGCGATCGTGGCTCTCACTCCCGTCGACGTCATCCAACTGCTGATCGGCACCCAGGTGCTGCAGGGGCTGATCAGCCCGATCGTGCTGGTCTACCTGCTGGTGCTCACCAACCGGCGCTCGCTGCTCGGCGCGGCCGCGAACAGCCCGCGCTACCGGATCGCCGCGACCGCAGTGGTCGTCGGGGTGGCCCTGATGTCCACGATCCTGCTGGTGCAGACCCTCCTCGGCTGGTTCGGCCTGGCCTGACCACCACCGCCGAAGCAGGCTCCGGCCGCACCGGTTCGGGTGCCGATCCCGGTCCCGAAGGCGCTGCCGGTACCGGCGCTGCTGCCCGAGGCGCTCGCGCCACGCCCGCAGCTCCGCCCGCCAGTTCTTCGTCCCCACTCGCACGCGTTCCCTCCTTCCGCCGGGGCGCCGACCCGTGTCGGCGCCCCGGTCTCCGCTTCCTGGTCCGGCTCCTGGTCCGGTCTCCGACCTACGCCCTGCTCGACCTACGCCCTGTTCCGGGGCCTGGTCACGGCCGTTCTCCGGGCCGTGGCCAGGCCCTGCTCCCGTCCCCGGTCCACTCGTCGATCCGCCCGCTGGCCCGGGCACTCGCCCGCTCGCTAATCCGGTTGTCCGTCGGCAGCCGCCCTGACAGGCTGCCTGCTATGTCTGCTCACGAACCGCCGACCACCCTTGCCGCGTTCTTCACCGATGGCCGTCTGACGTCGATCCCGCGCAAGCCGGCCCGCCGTGCCGCCCTGCTGGAGCACTTGGCGCAGTCCCTGTTCGACCCCGATCGCGCGTACACCGAGCGGGAGGTCAACGAGGCACTGCTGACCGTCCATTCGGACACCTCCATGCTGCGTCGTTACCTGGTCGAGGCCCTGCTGCTGTCCCGTACCCGGGACGGGGCCAGCTACCGCCGCGCCACCGCTGCCGCCGCCGGTGACGGGGCGGACGCTCAGCCGCCCGCCGCGTAGCGCCAGAACTCGCGCATCGGCCGGGGCGGTTTCGGACTCGTCATCTCCACCTGGGTGAGCAGCACCGTCAACAGTCCACCGGCCGGGACGAAGTGCGCCGCCGTACCGGTGCCGCCCACCCAGCCGTAGCGGCCCGGCACGTTCCACGGCTCCCGGCGGGCGACGTCCACCGACCCTCCGTAACCCCAGCCCTGGCCCTCCAGGAACAGTTCGCTGTCGGTACGTTGTCGGTCCGTCAGGTGATCGGTCGTCATCAGCGTCACCGACTCCGCGGAGAGCACCCGCCGCCCGTCCTCGGCTCGGCCGCCGGCCCGCAACATCCGCAGGAAGGCCGCGACGTCTCCCACTGTCGACAGCAGACCGCCTGCTCCTGACGGGAACGCGGGCGGGGTGGCCCACTGGCCGTCCGGCGGGTCGATCACCGTCCGCGTGCCGTCCGGCCCGGGCTGGTGGAGCGGGCCGAGCCGACCGGCCTGGCCCGGCCGGGGGCTGAACCCGGTGTCGGCCATGCCGAGCGGCGCGAAGAGCCGTTCCGCGAACAGCTCTTCGAGCGCCTGCCCGGTGGCCCGGGCCGCCAGTACGCCCTGGATGTCGGAGCAGGCGTTGTAGAGCCAGGCCTGCCCGGGCTGGTGCAGCATCGGGATGCGGCCCAGCGCGGCGACCCATTCGTCCGGTGGGGGCACCTGCTGGGGTCGGGGTGGCCCCTGTTTGAGCTCGGCGAACAGCGGGGCCAGCGCGGGCAGTGAGAAATCCGCCGGGAACCCGTAGCCGGCCCGGGACTCGAGGACGTCCCGCACCGTGACGGGGCGGTCGGCCGGGACGGTGTCCGTCACCGGCGCCTGCGGTGTGCGCACCACTCGCAGGGCGGCGAGTTCGGGCAGCCAGCGCGCGATCGGGTCGTCGAGGCCGAGCAGTCCGTCGTCGACGAGCTGCAGCACCAGGGCGGCCGTCATCGGTTTGCCGACCGAGGCGATCCGGACCAGGGACTCCGGCCCCAGCTCGCCCGCGGCGGCCGTCTCGACCTCCGCGCCACGGGCGATCAGCGCCACCGCCCCGGGCACCGCGCCCTCCGCCACCCACTGCTCCAGCAGTGCCTGCAGCCCGTCGGTTCCGCGCAGTTCACGCATCGTCTTCCCCTTCCGTCACCGGTGCACCCTCCGTGCCTTCCGCACGTGCTGCACCTGCTGTCTCCTGTCTCTCGGAGTGTGCCCGCTCTTCCGGCCTTATCCCGTGACGATCGGCTACCTCTGCCGCACCGATCGGTTGACGCCCCATCAGTCGATCGGTTGACACCCCCATCAACCCATCGGACAAATCGCTGTCGAGCGCTACATCAGCGGATTTTTCCGGGTGTTTTGCTCATAACGACGGGTAGGGTGACGCCACAACACCGAACGACCACCACCACACAGCCTGGGTGCCCCGGACCAAGAAGCTCATCGAGGCCCTGAGCTCCGGGAGCACCATGTTCCCGCTCCACCGCCCCGCTGCTCCCGCCGCTGAGCACTCGGGCGCTTGAGCGCCGCCGCCGATCGTGGAGCGTGGGCAGCAGGACTGCGGGTTTCCTGTCGCCCCGGTTTCACGGCGTGCCGGAAACCAACGCCTTCGAACTGCCGCCGGGGGCACTGACCATCGCCCCCGAGGCACTGTGCCCCGAAGCACCCGAGACCCCGCCCGGGGAAGCCGGCGCCGAGCCGGCCCCCGGGGAGGCCGGGGAGCCGGACGGGCCCACCGAACCAGAGGAGAACTTCCCACCGGACGGCGCCGAGGAGGACGCGCCGGACGGCGTACCCGTCCCGGTCCGCCCGGAGGAGGGGCCGGAGGACGGCCCCGAGGAGGAACCGGAGGACGGGGCCGAAGCGGAGCCCGAGCTCGAACCCGCCGCGCTCGGCGAGGCCGATCCGTCCGTACCGCCCGATCCGCCCACCGGCCGCCCGAACTGATGCCCCGTCGACTGGTCGACCAGCACGATCTGGGTGACCGGCGCAGGGGCGGGCTGCACCGTCACCACCCCGTCCGCATGGAAGGAGGACCAGGCCGTTCCCGAATACGTCCCGCCGGTACCGCTCGGCGGCAGCAGCGGATTGCCGCAGGCGCAGCGCACCCTGGGCACTCCGTGGTTGTCGACCAACACGGCCGTCCCCGACTGCAGCACGGCCTGGTAGGGGGTCGCCTGCCCGTTGGCGAAGCCGTGATTGGTGACCCGGGTGTCCTGGCGGAGCAGCACCGGGGTCAGGCCGTGCAGATAGGAGTCGATCTGGGAGCTGTCGATGCCCTCGACACCGGCCCAGGCACGGGCCTTGTCACTGTTACTGGTCAGGTAGGAGGAGAGTTTGGGTACGTCACAGCTGGCCACTTCCCGGGTGCCCCCGTACAGGCCGGGTTCGCCCCCGCTCACGGTGCCGCCGCTCGCGGCAGCACTGGACGCGGTCGCACCGCCGGAGCCGGGAGCGGCGGCGGAAGGGCTGATGGTCGCTGCCGCGTTGGCGACGGAGCCGGTGAACGGTTCCTGGCCGACGGCCGCGACCGGCTGGAGGGCGACGTTCTTGGTGTCCTTGTCGCCCGCCCCGCCGGTGAGCACCACTCCGAGGGCGATGCCGAGCCCGGCCACCACCGCTGCCGTTCCGAGCACCGCACCCTTGCGCCACCAAGGTTTCCCGCCGTCCCCGGCGCCACCGCCCGCCGCCGTTACCCGTCCCCCGGACGAGGGCGGTCCTCCGGGGCTCCCCGGAGCGCCCGCACCGCCGCCGGCCGACGGCGCCCCGAATCCCGACCCGCTCCCGGAAGTGCCCGGAGCCTGTGCTCCACCCGCCGACAACGGCCCGGACGGCGGCCCCGAAGGCCCTACTCCGCTCGCACTGGCTGCCGACGCCCCACCCATCGCCCCGCCGACACTCGGCACCTGGCCACTTGACGAGTCGTCACTCTCCGTCCCCCACCCGCTCCCCTGCGCATCGACGGCCGCCGTTCCAGCCGCCGTCGGCGGCCCACCCAGGCCGGGCTTCACCACCCCGGGCCCGACCACCTCGGTCGGCGGACCGCTCGAATCAGGGTGCGAGTCGGGCTTCACCACCCCGGGCCCGACCACCTCGGTCGGTGGGCCGCCCGCATCGGGCTTCACCACGTCCGGCCCCACCAGCTCCGTCGGCCGGTGTTCGGGCGGCGGGGCAGCGGGGCTCTCGTCGTCCGGTTCTTCGGGTTGCCGAGGTGTCGGCTGCTCAGCCACGGGTCTGCCTCCCGGTCGGACTCCCCCGAGACCACTCTGCGCGTCTCCCATTGTCCGCCCGGGCTCCCGTGCCCGCCGCTTCAGCACCCGTTCCGGCGCCTGTTCCAGTGCTGCTCCCGACGCCCGGGCTGCCGTCTGCTCCACCGCCCGAGCCGGAGCCTGCGGCTGCGGCTGCGGACTCGGCCGGGCCTGCGGCAACTCGCCGTCGGCGGCGGCCTGTCGGAAGCTGGAGGGGGCCGATCGGGACCGGTCGGCCGGCTGCCGGGGGGCCGTGTTGGAAGGGCCGGTGAGCCGCGTGCCTGGTGCTGTCGCTCCGTCGAATCCGCCCGTGCGTCCCCGCGTGCACCCACCGGGCGGGTCGGGGGTCGAGTGGGGGGCTGCCGTGGTGTCCGCGCTCTCGGCGGCGGTGGGGGCGGTCCTGGCGATGGCCGCCGTCGCGGCGCTGGGCCTGTGGCTGGCAGGGGCGGCGGACCTGCCGGGCGACGGCTTCGGGGCAGTCCTGGCGGCGACGTTGCTGATGGCGCTGGGAGTGCCGGTCCGGTTGGACGGCAGCGCGGCGTTCGTGGCCACGGCGCAGGGCGGGATCACGGCGGTGCCGCTGTCGGTCACGCTGGTGGGGGCGCTGGTGGCGGCGTACCTGTTCCTGCGTCCGATGCGTCGGCACGCGGTGGTGTCGGGCGGTTCGCTGCTGGCCCGGATCCTGGCGCTGGCGGGGTGCTGGACGGTGCTGGTGCTGCTGCTCTCCACGGTGGCGCGGCACAGTTTCACGGTGTCGACGGGCGATCAGCTGGTGGACACCCTGGGTGGCGCGTTCGGGGCGGCGCCGGTGGTGGGTTTCGAGGTCGCTCCCGGGCCGGCGGTGGGGTTCGGGCTGCTGTGGCTGGCCGTGGTGGTGCTGCTGGCGCTGGCGGCCTCGCGGCGGGCCCCGTTGCCGACGGCGCTGGTCCGCTGGCACGGCACGTTGCGGCCGACGGTGCACGCGGTGCTGTCGTTGCTGCTGGTGTACGTGCTGCTGGGGCTGGTGGGCGGGCTGGTCGCGCTGGTGGTCGGCAGTGAGCCGCGGCAGACGCTGGCGGTGCTGTGCCTGGGGCTGCCGAACGTGGCCTGGCTGGGGTTCGGGGTGGGCCTGGGCACCTCCTGGCACGGCCACGTCACGGACAGTCTGGGGCTGCCGTTCCCACAGCCGCTGGCGGCGGTGCTGCGCTCGGGCGAGGACGTGACGCTGAACCTCGGCGCGCTGGCGGAGCGGAACGGTTGGGCCTGGCTCCTGCTGCCGCTGGCGGCGCTACTGGTGTTGGCGGCGGGAGTGGCGGCGTCGGTGCGGTCGCGTCCGGCGGTGCCGCTCTGGCTGTCGGCGGTGCGGTTCGGGGTGGTGCTGGGGTTGGCGATGCTGGCGATCGGGACGCTGACCCGGGTCTCGGCGGTGTTCGGCCTGTCCCTGCTGGGCCTGGGCGGTGACGGGTCGGCCGTCCTGGAGCCGGATCTGCTGACGTCGATACCGATCGCGGCGGCCTGGGGCGCGCTGGCGGGCCTGTTCGGCGGCCTGCTCGCACCGCACCTGCCCGGCCCGGCCGGACGCGCCCGAAGAGACGCTCCCCGCACCCCGGCACCGCCGCCCCCGTCGTGACCGGGCCGGACACGTGACAGGGCCGGACAAAGGCCGGGCAAGGCCCGACAAGGTGGGACAAGGCGGCCGGTTGCCCGTCGGACGGGGGAGGAACGCAGGACGGTCCCGCCCGGGCCGTGGCCCGGGCGGGACCTGACGAGGGGTCAGCCCTCGATGCGGTGCTGGGTCCAGAAGGAGGTGAGGTCGACAGTCGTCGCGGCCTGCGCGGCGGCCTTGAACTCGGCGGTGGTGGAGATGCCGTACCAGTGGGCGGAGGCGTAGTCGTGCAGCAGGTTGGTCATCGCGGTGTCACCGATGGTGCGACGCAGGTCGTGCAGGGCGCACTTGCCGTAGCCGTAGATGACGGTGGAGTAGCGGGAGGAGTTGGCGTCCCAGTAGGCCATCGAGTTGGTGATCTTCTCGGCCGAGGAGGCCCAGGAGGTGCTGTTCCAGCAGTTGGTGCCGGTCTTGCCCTGGGCGAGGTCGGTGGCGTAGTCGGTGAACGCCTCGTCCAGCCAGGGGGCGTTGTACTCGTCGTCGCCGACGATGCCGTACCACCACTGGTGGGCGATCTCGTGGGTGAGCGCGGTGGTGGAGACCAGGTCGAGGACGAAGCCGGGGTACTCCATGCCGCCGAACCAGAAGTTGTTGTCGATCACGGCGTCGAGCTCGCCGTAGGGGTAGGCGCCGAAGCGTCCGGCGTGTGCGTCGACGGCGGACTTGGCGGTGCTCAGCATGGACTGCGCGTCACTGGAGCTGATGCCGCTGACCGAGTAGACGTTGACGACGGTGCCGGCCGCCGAGGTGCCGGATATCTTGGCGAACGGTCCGGCGCCCCAGGCGAACTCCCGGACGTTCTTGGCGGTGGCGGTGGTGACGGTCCGTCCGCCGGTGCCGGGGGTGTCCACCGAGGTGCCGGTGGCGGGCACCAGCAGGTTGCTCGGGTGGTCCAGGGTCACCGTGTAGTCGGAGGCAAGCGTGTAGAAGGACTCACCGTTGTTGGTGTAGGGGTCCAGGTGCCAGCCGGCCGCGTCGCGGACGGCGAGCACGGGCAGCGCGTTGCCGATGAAGTTGTAGGCGCCGTCGTGGCCGAACCGGTCCGCGCCGGAGGGGACGGCGATGGAGAGGTCGAAGCCGACGCTGCCGCTCTGGCCCTGCGCGAGGGGCGCGGGCAGGGTGACCTTGAGCGCGGTGCAGCTGACGCTGAGCGCCCCGGCGGTGCCGCCGGTCAGGTTGCTGACCGTGACGGGGGTGGTCGGGCAGGTGCCGTGGGCGTTGTCCCAGAGCCGCAGGTAGACCTCGGTCAGCGGGGTCGCCGAGGGATTGCTGAAGCCGATGCTCTGGTGGCCGGTCCAGGTGCTGCCGCTGCTGTCGCTGGACAGGTTGACGGTGTACCCGGTGGGCGCGGGGGTCCGGGTGGCGTCGGTGGTGGGCGGGGTGGTGCCGCCGGAGACGTCGAGCGCCAGGTCGTCGAGAACGAAGCTGGTCTGCAGGCTGGAGTCCTCGACGCCGGTGAAGGCGAGGGTGACGGTCTGTCCGGCGAAGGCGGAGACGTCGAAGGTCTTCTTCACGTACCCGGTGGCCGCGTTCAGGTTGGAGTACGTGGCGAGGGTGGTGCCGCCGATCTTCGCGGTCAGCTTGTCGTACGCCGTGCTCCTGGTGGTCTCGGTGGTGTCGATGTGCAGCCAGAAGCTCAGGCTGGCGGTGCTGCAGCCGGCCGGCAGAGTGAGGGTCTGCGACAGGGTGTCGGTGTGCGTCGTACCGTAGCCGTCCAGCCGGGCGTAGTACGTTCCGCCGTGCGCGCTCTGCCCGCCGCCACTGGTGATCACGCCGCTGGACGAGGTCCATGGCGAGGTCCCGGACTCGAATCCGCCGTTGGCGACCACCTGCGCCGGGGTGCAGGCGGCGGCTGCGGCCTGCGCGGCGGGTGCGGTCGCGAGGCCGGCCGCCACGAGCACGGTAGTGCCCAAGGCGGCGGCGGCACGGGTGGCGAGGACGCGGAGTCTGTTGCTCATCGGTGCTCCTCTCGGTCGCCGGAGTCTGTGGGGGCTCCGGCCGAGGGGCAGACTGCCAGCAAACACTCAGCATTGATAGGTGCATGCCACTGATCGTTACGGGGCTCCCCCGTCCCGACACATCACTGAAACACCGTCACGCCACGAATGCCCCGACCCCACCGACGCCCACGGTCAGGAGCGCCGCCGCCCGGGCTCGTACACCGGCCACGCCCACTCCGGCGGCAGCGGCGGCTCCGGCCGCCGGTCCCCGGCCACCGGCCGCGCCCCGTCCCGGACCGCCCCGCCCCGGGCCACCGAGGCCCGGGCCGCCGGGGCCCGCCCCGTCGAGGGCTCAGGAGGCGCGGCCGTCGCGGCCGCCCGCAGCGCCGCCGTGAACTCCAGGCAGCTCCCGTGGCGCTCCTGGGGCCGCTTCGCCATCGCCCGCTCCAGCACCGCGCCCACCCCGGGCTGCAGGTCGGCGCGCTGCTGGAGTACCGACGGCGGCGGGTCGTTGAGGTGGGCCCAGAGCAGCGCGAGGTCGTCGTCGCGGCGGTAGGGCGGCCCGCCGGTGAGCATCTCGAAGACCACGCAGCCCAGGCTGTAGACGTCGCACCGCCCGTCCACCGGCTTGCCGGAGATCTGCTCGGGGGCGACGTAGTCGAGCGTGCCGACGAACTGGCCGACCGAGGTCAGCCCGGTCAGTGAGAGCGACTTCTTGGTGAGGCCGAAGTCGGTCAGGTAGGCGTGCTCGGGGTGGTCGGGGTCGGTGCCCTCGGCGATCAGCACGTTGCCGGGCTTGACGTCGCGGTGGACCAGGTCATGGGCGTGCGCGGTGTCCAGGGCGGAGGCCACCTGCACGGTGATCCGCACCGTCTGGGCGATCGTCAGCCGGCCTTGCCGGTCGAGCAGCCCGCGCAGGTCGCGGCCGCGCACGTACCGCATCGCCAGGTAGAGCACCCCCTCGGCCTCGCCCGCGTCGTAGACCGGGACGATGTTGGGGTGGTCGAGCGAGGCCGCGATCCGGGACTCCCGGACGAAGCGCTGCCGGAAGGTCTCGTTGCGGGCCAGTTCGGGGGCGAGGAGCTTGACGGCGACGGTCCGGCCCAGCCGCAGGTCCTCGGCCCGGTAGACCACCGCCATCCCGCCGTGCCCGATCATCCGCTCCAGCCGGTAGCCCGCCACCGTCCGCCCGGCCAGTTCGCCCGGCTCGGCGGCGAGCAGTGACGGTTCGTCACCGGTCGGACCGCCGCCCGGCGGCCCGGCCGCGGGGTGCGCCACCTCAGGCCCTCCGCTCGCGGTCGACGGCGGCGAAGGTCTGCAGCTGGGTGGCGTCGCAGTAGTACCAGCGGCCCCGGTCCAGGTCGAGCAGCCAGGCGTGCGGGCCGTCCAGGACGGCGCCGAGCCGCAGGTCGCGGGTGCCGTCGCGGAAGGTCTCCAGGTCGATCCGGCCCGCCGTCCAGTCGTCGACCAGGCGGCGGTAGGTGGCGAGCGAGCGTTCGAGCGCGGCGAGCAGCGGGCGCGGGTCGTCGCTGGTGGCGAGCGGGGCGCCGGTGGTGGGCGGCGGGTGCGGGAGGGCGACCAGCAGGCGGCCGTCGACCCAGGCGGTCCAGCCGTTGGAGCAGACGATCCGGGCCCAGTTGCCGTGCGCCTCGGCGAGTTCGACGGGCAGCAGGGCGTCCAGGGCGACGCCCCCGGCGGCGGGTTCGGGGGCGGTCCAGGTGGCCATGCCGTCGGCCGGGACGACGTGGGTGGGCCGGAAGCCGCCGGGGGTCCCCACCGGCTACCGCCGCATCACGGCGGGTTCGTGGCGGCGCAGCAGCCGGGCGACGACCAGTCCGTAGCCGACGGCGAGCACCACCAGCATGCCCATGTCGAGCAGCCAGGTCCTCGGCGCGTGGGCGAACAGCGGGTCGTCGGTGAGGGCGCCGGGGACGATGCTGTGCAGGTCGATGGTGGCCGCCATCGCGCCGAGCGCCCAGCGGGACGGCACCAGCCAGGAGAGCTGGTTGAGCACCGGGACGTGGTCGAGCTGGAGCAGGGCGCCGCAGAACACCACCTGGACGATGGCGACCAGCACCAGCAGCGGCATGGTCACCTCCTCCTTCTTCACCAGCGCGGAGATCAGCAGGCCGAGCATCATCGCGGTGAGCGAGAGCAGCGCGACGGCGAGGGTGATCTCGACCAGCGGGGGCAGCAGGACGCCGCTGCCGCCCTGCGGCCTGAGCTTCACGCCGATCAGCGCGACCATGGTGAGGACCACGGACTGCACCACCGTCACGGTGCCCAGCACCAGGACCTTGGAGCAGAGGTAGGCGGATCTGGAGAGTCCGACGGCGCGTTCGCGCTGGTAGATGGTCCGTTCCTTGACGAGTTCGCGCACCGCGTTGGCGGCGCCGGTGAGCACGCCGCCGACGCAGAGGATGAGCAGCGCGTTCAGGGCGGTGTCCTGGTCGAGCCGACTGCCGGCCAGGGCGTGCGCCATGGCGCCCATCACGAACGGCAGGGCGATCATGACGGCGAGGAAGGTGCGGTCGGCGGCGAGCGCGCTGGCGTAGCGGCGGCAGAGCGTGCCGACCTGCCTGCGCCAGCGCCGCGGCCTGGGCCTGACGACGGGCGTCTCGGCGGCGGGCATCTCGGTGGCGGCCGGAAGTCGACCGTCCGGGGTCGGGCGGTCCCGGCGGTCCGCCGGGGCGAGCGCGCCGGGCCAGTCGACGGCACCGCCGGCCGGGGTGCTGACGTAGCTGCGGTAGGGCGCGGAGGCGCGGAACTCGCCGGCCCAGTCGCGGTCGGTCTGGGTCTCGAAGGCGTCGAAGGCGTCCGGCCAGTGGGCGAAGCCGAAGTGGCCGAGGGTCTCGCCGGGCGGGCCGTACCAGGCGATCCGGCCGCCGGGGGCGAGCAGCAGCAGCCGGTCGCACAGGTCGAGGCTGAGCACGCTGTGGGTGACCACCACGACGGTGCGGCCGTCGTCGGCGAGGCCGCGCAGCATCTGCATCACGGAGCGGTCCATGCCGGGGTCGAGGCCGCTGGTCGGCTCGTCGAGGAACAGCAGGGAGGGTTTGGTGAGCAGTTCGAGGGCGACGCTGACGCGTTTGCGCTGGCCGCCGGAGAGGCTGGAGATGACCTGGTCGGCGCGCTGGGCGAGGCCGAGTTCCTGGATCACCTCCTCGACCCGGGCGGCGCGTTCGGCCGGCGCGGTGTCGTCGGGGAAGCGCAGTTCGGCGGCGTACCGGAGGGCCTTCCGGACCGGGAGCTGGGTGTGCAGGATGTCGTCCTGCGGGACGAGTCCGATGCGCTGACGCAGTTCGGCGTAGTCGCGGTAGAGGTCGCGGCCGTCGTAGCGGACGGTGCCCCGGTCGGCGGGGCGCAGCCCGGTGAGGGCGTTGAGCAGGGTGGACTTGCCGGCGCCGCTGGGTCCGGCGACGGCCAGCAGGCACTTCTGTCCGACCGGGAAGCTGACCTGGTCGAGCAGGGTGCGGCCGCCGTCGACCTGGACGGTGAGCCCTTCCACGTCGAGGTCGATGTCGCCGGTGTCGACGAACTCCTGGAGTTCGTCGCCGACCAGGCAGAACACCGAGTGGCCGATGCCGACCAGGTCGCCGGGGCCGACGGCGGCGCGCAGCACGGGCTGACCGTTCAGGTAGGTGCCGTTGTGGCTGTCCAGGTCGGCGATCTCGTAACGCCCGTCGGGGCGGGCCCGCAGTTCGGCGTGGTGCCGGGAGACCGAGAGGTCGCCCAGGACGAGGTCGTTGTCGGTGGCCCGGCCGATCCGCACCACCTTGGCGGGGAGCGCCCGGACGCTGGACGGTGGCCGGAACGAGCCGGTGATGGCGGTCAGCGCGGACGGCCGGCGGCCGGGCAGCGGGTGGACGGCGGTCGGCTCGGGCAGCGCGCTGAAGGTGCAGCGCGGGCCGTCGGAGGGGCTGCCGAGGCAGAGCACGGTGCCCGGTTCGATCTCCAGGTGGACGATCCGGCGGCCGTCGGCGGCGTACGTGCCGTTGGTCGAGCCGGTGTCGTCGACGATCCAGTGGCCGTCCCCGACGTGCAGTTCGGCGTGGTGCCAGGAGACCCGGGGGTCGGTGAGGACGATGTCGCCGGTGGGATCGCGCCCCATCGCGTAGGTGCGGCTCGGGGTGATGACCGTCGAGTCGCCGCCGGTTTCCAGGATCAGTTTCGGCGCGGTGAGCGCAGCCTCTCGCTCTCCCATACGTCGATGCTAGACCTGGCGGCGGGCACCCGCCCGGGGGGCGGTTTTCGGTCTTCCGGGTGACAGTGGGAAACGGTCGCCGCGGGTTGGGTACCTGTGGGGTCGGGACCGAGCGGCCCGTTGGGCGGCGGATGGGAGCGGGCTTGTGAACACCTGGGCAACCTGGACCACTCAGGGCATTCTCTCCGGCCACGGTGGTGTGCGGACCGTGGAAATCGGCGTCATCACCGGGGACCTGACCCTGCACACCATGTGGATCGACGGCGAGGCGCGACTGACGGTGCAGTACAGCGGCGCCCTCGACTGGTTCACCGTGGAGGGCAGTCCCGTGGCGGCGGCCGACGAGGCCGCGGCGCGCGAGGTGCACCAGCACATGGTGGAGGCGGCGAAGACGGGCGGGGGTGCGACGGCGCCCCGGGCCTGAGCCCCGGCGAACGCGGCCGGGCCGGCACCGACGGACTGTTCGTCGGTACCGGCCCGGCCGCATTGCCGTGCCCACGGGCAGGAGGGCTACGGGCAGGAATAGGTGAACGCGGCCTCGGCGGTGCGGCCGCCGCTCGGCTCCAGCACCTCCAGCCTGGCGGTGGCCGCGGCCTCACCCTGACCCTGGAACGTCCAACGCAGCGTCACCTCGGTGCGGTGGCGGCCCCGCAGGACGTGCTGGGTGATCGGACCGGAGTCGGTGCCGTCGCTGCGCACCCAGCGGTACGTCACGTCGCCCTCGCCGCCGTCGGTCTCCAGCACGCCGGCGATCACGGCGGTGCCGTCGCAGGTCGGCCCGCCCTGGGCGACGGCCGCCACCCCGACCACCTCGACGGAGCGGCCGTAGCGGTCCCACAGCAGGTAGCCCAGCAGCGTCAGCAGCAGCACCAGCGGGATCAGCAGCCACCGGTCCCAGCGCCGCCGGGGCGGCTCCGGCTCCGTGGCCGGGCCCTCCCCGTGCCAGACCGCGGCGGCGAGCGGCGGCACGCCGGGGCCGTACCGGCGCAGGGCGGCGTCGGCGGGCACGGCATCCGCGACGGGCGTGGGCGCCGGGGCGAGCACGGTCTCGGCGGGTTCGATCCGGACGGTCTGCTCGGCGTCCGGCCCGGCGGGAACGGGCGGCACGGGGCCGAGCTGCACGGTCGCGGCGGGGTCCGCCACCGGCGGGGCCAGCCGGAAGGTCTCCTCGTCGGCGGCCTGCGGCGCGGCCGGGCGCAGCATGACGGTCCGGTCGTCGCCCTGCGGTTCGGCGGGCCGCAGCCGCACCGTCTCCTCGGGGACCGACGGAGTCGACGGAGCCTCGGGCTGCGGGGGGCGGCGCACCGGGCCGAGGCGGAGTCCGGAGTCGGGGGGCATTTCGGTCATCGTCGGACTCCTCTCACGGCACCGGGCAGATCATCAGGTACTTGCTCGTCGTTCCACTGGCGCCCCCGGGATTGGTGGTGATCTTCGCGCTCACGTAGTGGACCCCGCTTCCGGTACGGCAAGCAAAGGTGTGAGCCTGCGTGACGGACCTTGCACCGGCGGCAACCGTCACGGGGGCATCAGTCGTGGTGGGGCCTGAATCGTCGATCCACGTGAAGGTGGCTGTCGCCCCGCTGCTGCCCGCAGGGTCCACCGAAAGCGAAGCGCTCGCCGTGAGGGTGTATCCGCTGAGGCCACCAGCGACCCGAACCACCTTCACCGTCACCGGCGGGGCAGTGCTGGAGGCCGGAGGTGCGCTCGGAGGAGCGGGCGGCGTGGTGGTGCCGCTGGTGGGTGGGGGTGCGGTTTTGGGCGGGCTTGTCGGCTTGGTGGTGGCGGAGGCGGTGGGGCTGGGGTCGGCGGTGGGCGAGGCGCTGTCGGTGGGGGTGGGCGGGGCCGAGGGGGCGGGGGTGGTCGGGGTGGGGGTGCCGGGAGTCCCGGGGGCGCCGGGGAGGAGGCTGGTGGTGGCCTTGGGGGCAGCGACGGGCTGCGGGTCTCCGACGGCGCCGCTCTCGCCGACGGCGCCGCTCTCGCCGGCGGCGGCGACCGCGCCGAGCGCCCCGACGGTGATCACCAGCGCGCCGACGGTGGCGAGCAGCGGCCCGCGCAGCCGGGGCCGGGGGCGGGGCTTGGGGGCGAGCACGGTGGTGGCGTAGGAGGTCGCGCCGGGCGGGACGCCGTCGCCGAGCGGGGTGGGGAGCAGCAGTGGGAGCAGGGCGACCAGCGCGGCGAGGCGGCGGCGGCCGCGTTTCTCCCAGTCGGCGCCGTAGGCGGCTCCGGCGAGGGCCTCCAGTTCGTGGACCAGGGCCTCGGCGCCGGCCGGGCGCTGCTCGGGGGTCTTGGCGAGGCCGGCCCGGATGAGCGGGCGGAGCGCCTCGGGGGCCTGGGTGTCGGGGATCTCGGCCTCGGTGTGCTGGACGGCGAGTTCCATCAGTGTGGTGCCGGCGTAGGGCTTGGCGCCGGTGAGGCATTCGAAGAAGGTCGCGGTGGCGGCGTACACGTCGGTGGCGGGCGAGGCGGCCCGGCCGGCCCACTGCTCGGGGGCCATGTAGGCGGGGGTGCCGGCCACGGTGCCGCCGGTGCCGGCCCGCACGGCGATACCGAAGTCGACCAGCTTGGACCGGCCGTCGACGGTGACCAGCACGTTGCCGGGCTTGTAGTCGCGGTGCACGACGCCGGCCCGGTGCGCGGCGGCGAGGCCGAGCAGCGAGCCCTTGAGGACGACCAGGGCGGCTTCGGGGCCGGTCTCGCCCTCGGCGCGCAGCAGGTCGCGCAGCGAGATGCCGTCGACGAGTTCCATCACGATGGCCGCGCCGTGCGGGCTCTCGACGTACTCGTAGAGCCGGGTGACGTGCGGGCTGTCGAGGGTGGCGAGCAGTTCGGCCTCGACCCGGAAGGCGTCCTGGTCGGGGTGGTCGCCGAGCAGGTACTTGATGGCGACGGGCGTGCCGGTGGCCCGGTGGTGGGCGAGGACGACGCGGCCGGAGGCGCCGGCGCCGAGTTCGCGTTCGTGCGCGTAGTCGGGCAGTTCCCAGCGGGCGTCCTGCGGCGGCGGGTCCGCGGGTCTGCCGGTGGGCTGCTGGTCGTTCGTCATCCGTTCCCCCCGTCGCCCCTGTCGGTCCGGGGGCGGCTGTCGTGCGTGCGGCGTGCGCGGGTGCACGGCCACCGTGAGTGACGCGTCCCCGCACCGGAGGGGTTCCGGAGCGGGGGCGCGGGAAAGTCACGATTCGGTTCTTTCGTACACCGTGCACGGCTGACGGTCCGTCAGGGCGGTTCGTCCGTGCACGGTGGCATTGTCTCGGCGGTCACGGAGCGTGGCGCCGGTGGCCGTGCGGGGGCGGCCACCGCACGGAGCGGTGGCCGGTCCGGCGCGCGGCCGCCCCGCATCCTAGCGCTGCGGCGGGCGGCCGCTCGGGCGGGTCAGGGGAGGTCCCGCCGACGGGCGGAGTCGGCGGCCTCGGCGGCGGTGGAGCCCTGCTGGATCAGCTGCCGGCCGAGGGCGTCGAGGGCGCGGCCGACGGCGAGTTCCTCGCCGATCGCGGGGTCGGCAGGGTCGTACCGGCTGCGGTGGGCCTCGGCGTCGGCCTCGATCAGCCGGACGCCGGTGTCGAGGACGGCGTGCGCCTGGGTGAGGTCGCCGACCTCGACCACCCGGAGCCGGACGTTCCATTCGGTGCTGTGCGGTGCGGGCACCGCCGGGTGCGCGCTCACCGCCGGTCCTCCTGCTGCGGGGGCTCCGCGAGGCGGTCGCCCTCGGCCCGGGACTCCTCCTGGGCGTGCATGATCTGGTAGGAGGTGATGCCTTCCTCGGGGTCGGCGGCGCGGACGTCGTCCTCCTCGCGCCGGGCCTTGTCGTCGAGCCGGTCGTTCATCCCGGACATGCTGGGCTCCTCGCTCTCGGCCCCCTCCGCTCCCCCTCCCCTCCAGCGTGCTACCGCGTGCGGGATCGGTCGAGTTCGGCCAGCAGGTCCGGGTTGACGATGCCGACGATCGTCCGGACGTCCTCGGGCGCGGCGGCCGGCCAGAGCACGGCGCGGGCGGCCCGGTAGCGCTCGGCGAGCCGGAGCCGGTCGGCCTCGGGGAGCCGGGCGGCCCGGTCGGCGCGGGAGTTGTGCGCGTTGTCGGCGATCTTGACCAGGGTGGCGTCGGGGTCGGCGACGATGCCGTGCAGCATCTGCGCGTACTCGGTGCCGGGCTGCCGGGTGACCAGCCGGACGGTGGCCACCACGGCGGCGGGGACGCCGGCGGCGAGCAGGTCCTCGGCGGTGAGCGGGGTGTCCTCCAGGACGTCGTGCAGCAGCCCGGCCATCTGCCGCTCGGCGCCGAACGGGGCGAGGCCGACCGCGACGGCGCGCACGTGCTCGACGTAGCGCACCCCGATCCGGTCGTACTGGCCGGCGTGGGCGCGCTCGGCGAGCGCGTCGACCTCGGCGAGGGTCAGGTCCGGCACGGCGGGCTCCCGGGGTGGTGGATGATCGGTCGTCGGGAAATATAGTCCGCGCGACGGCCCGCCGGACGGCTCGGCCGATGGCCCGGCGGACGGCCCCGGTGGGTGGTCCGGCAAGCGGCCCGTCGGACGGCCCGGCCGCCGGGAGGCCGGTGGAAGGTGGAAGGAGGTGGCGGCGGGTGCGGGTGACCCCGATCTCCCCGGAGCGCCTGGTCGAACTGCTCGCCGGGCGGATCGACGCCCTGGCCGGGGACGACCGCCGGCTGCGGGTCGCGGTCGACGGCGCGGCCGCGGCCCGGCCCGAGGCGCTGGCGGACGCCCTGGTGGAGCCGCTGCAACTGCTGGGGCGGCCGGTGCGGCGGGTGTCGGCGGGCGGCTTCCTGCGTCCGGCGTCGATCCGCTTCGAGTACGGCAAGCAGGACCCGGACGCCTTCCACGACCTGTGGCTGGACCAGGGCGCGCTGCTGCGCGAGGTCCTCGACCCGCTGGAACCGGGCGGGGACGGCCGGATCCTCCCCTCCTACTGGGACCCGGTGACCGACCGCTCCACCCGGGCCGGGTACGTCGAACTGCCGCCGCGCGGGGTGCTGCTGCTGGACGGGTCGTTCCTGCTCGGCCGCTGGCTGCCGCTGGAGCTGACGGTGCACCTCGCGCAGTCCCCCGCCGCGCTGGCCCGCCGCACCCCGGCGGAGGAGCGGTGGACGCTGCCCGCGTACGAGCGCTACCGGGCGGAGACCGACCCGGTGGCGCTGGCCGACCTCACCGTCCGGGTCGAGGACCCGCGGCACCCGGCGCTGGTCGAGCCGGTCTGACGGCCCGTCGGCGGCAGGTGCGGTTTCAACTCGTCGGGGCCGGGCCGCGCTGGCAGCGCGGGCACCAGTGGGCGACCCGCCCCTGGTCGTGTCGGCCGGTGCGGATCGACGTACCGCAGCGGATGCAGTCGCGCCGCGTCCGGCCGTAGACCCAGTGCCCGCAGCCGGGGCGGGTGTCGCCGGTGGTGATGTGGCCGGGGCGGAACCTGTTGGCCTCCAGCAGTTGCCGGGCACGCTCCAGCAGCCGGTCGAGGTCGGGGAGTTCGGCGACCGGTGTCCACGGTGTGACCCCGGCCAGGAAGGACAGCTCGACGGCGTAGACGTTGCCGATCCCGGCCAGGTTGCGCTGGTCGAGCAGGGCGGCGCCGATCGGGCGCTGCGGGGCGGCGAGCAGCCGGCGGCGGGCCTCGGCGGCGTCCCAGCCCGGGCCGAGCAGGTCGGGGCCGAGGTGGCCGACCGCCCGGTGCTCCTCGGCGGTGCGCAGCAGTTGGACCACCGGCAGCCGGTAGCCGACGGCGGTGGCCCGCTCGGTGCCGAGCAGCGCCCGGATCTGGAACGCGGGCCCGCCGCGCCAGCGCTCGCCGGGCCGGAACAGCTCCCAGCGGCCGTCCATCCGCAGGTGGGTGTGGAGCGTGACGCCGCCCTCGAACCTGGTCAGCAGGTGCTTGCCGCGCGGCACCGTGCCCAGCACCCGACGGCCCGTCAGGTCGGCGGTGGCGTGGGCGGGGACGCGGAGCTCCGCCGCCGTCAGGACCTGGCCGGTGAGCGCCTGGTCGAGCCGGTGGGCGAGGTGGTAGATGGTGTCTCCTTCAGGCACTCCCCCATCATGCCGCCCGCCACCGACACCGTCGCCCCGAGGGGCGGGTCGGGAAACCTGCTGGTCAACGACCTTGCCCTGCCCTAGGGTCGACCGAATGACGATCATGCATGAGGTGGCCGGGGACGGCCCCGCGGTGGTACTGCTGCACTCCTCGGTCGGCGACCGGCGGATGTGGGACGGCCAGTGGGAGGCGCTGCGCGCGGCCGGCCACCGGGTGGTGCGCTGCGACTTCCGCGGGTTCGGGGAGACCCCCTGCGCGGACCGCCCCTACGACAACGTGACGGACCTGGTGGAGTTGCTGGACGGGCTCGGCATCGAGCGGGCGGCCCTGGTCGGCGCCTCCTTCGGCGGCCGGATCGCCCTCCAGTTCGCGGCCCTGCACCCCGGGCGGGTCGATTCGCTGACGCTGCTCTGCCCGGCCCGCCCCGGCCACGAGGCGAGTGCCGAACTCGAGGCGCTGGACGACCTGGAGGTCGCCCTGGTCGAGTCCGGGAAGCTGGACGAGGCGGTCGAGCTGATGGTCGACACCTGGCTCGGCCCCGACGCCGACGGGGCGGCCCGCGCGCTGGTCCGGGTGATGCAGCGCAACGCCTACGAGGTGCAGCTGGCGCCCGAGGTGGAGATCTCCCCGACCCCGGTCGAGGCCGACCTGCGGGACGTGACCGCGCCGACCCTGGTGTACTCGGGCGCGCACGACCTCCCCGACTTCCGGCGGATCGCCGCCGACCTGGCTGAGCTGCTGCCGAACGCCGAGCACCGCGAACTCCCCTGGGCGGGCCACCTCCCGGCCCTGGAGCGCCCCGCCGAGACGGCGGAGCTGGTGCTCGCCCACCTCGCCTCGGTCGCCGGTCGTTCCTGAGCCACATTCACCCTCCCAGGTGAACCGGTCCGGCCCGGATCGACCGCTTGTCCGGTCGGGCCGGGCCGACAGGCCGTCAGATCCGCCGCTCCGCAAGCCTCTCCGGGCAAGCGGAAACGGTTCTTCGCAGACGCTCCATCGGTTCAAACATGCTTGCTGTCCGGCTCGAAAAACCCGTGCACGTGATCGAGCGTCCTGATTCGATACCGCGTGATCGGCCTCCCCGGGAGGACACCCCACGACTTGGACGGCAGTATGCGCGACATCATCTTCGACACCGACCACCACCACGGCCATGAGCTCGGCCCCGACGGCGGCTCCGCGGCGCTGCTTGCCCGGCTGGAGACGTACTACGACGCGGTGCCCCGGTTCTCCGCGACGGCCGAGGAGCACGGCCCGTTCACGCTGTTCCTGCGCACCGGCGAGGGCTGGCACTACTACGCCCGCCCGACCCTGGGCAGTTCCGGCCCGTTCACCGCCGACCAGGTGCAGCAGGTCCGCGCCCGGCAGCGCGCGGCGGGCGCGCCGGAGAGCTTCGAGTGGGTGCACGAGACCACACCGGGCCTGCGCGCGGCGGTCGAGGCCGCCGGCCTGACGGTCCACGCGCACCCCCTGCTGGTCCTCGACCTGGACGACGCCGCCGTCCCCGCTCCTACCTCCGCTCCCACTCCCGCCCCCGTTTCGGCTTCGGCTTCGGCTTCGACTTCGACTTCGACTTCGACTTCGACCGAGGACGGCGGGGCCGAGGTCCTGGTTCTCTCCCCCGGCGACCCGCTGCTGCCGAGCGCCGTCGCGCTGCCGCACCTGGCCTTCGCCGAGCCGGGCACCGCGGTCGGCACCGCCGGCCCCGAGCAGCTCGCGGCCGCCGCGCGGGCCGCCGCCGACGACGGCTCGGCGGCCCGCATGGAGGGACGAATAACGGCGGGGCGCACCGTCCTCGCCGCGGTCCCCGGGCCGGACGGCCTGGCGATCTCCTCCGGCTGCCACCAACCGGTCGAGGGCGTCAGCGAGATCGTCGGGATCGCCACCCTGCCCGCGCTGCGCCGCCGGGGCCTGGCCCGCCGCCTCACCCTGGGCCTGGTCGAGCATGCCCGCGCCACCGGCGTGCGGACGGTGTTCCTCAGCGCGAGCGACGAGGCAGTGGCCCGGATCTACCAGCAGGTGGGCTTCCGCCGCGCGGCCACCGCCCTGATCGCCGAGCCGCCGACCACGGACTGATCGGCAGCGGGTCGGCTGCCGGCGGGTCGGCCGGTGGCCGGTCCGCCGACCGGGGAGTGACCGGCTCCAGGCCGTTCACCGGTGTGCCGTTCGGCCGGGCGCCACCGCCGGAGCCGTCCCGGGCGGGCGTCCTGACGGCGGGTCAGCGGCGCGACGGACCGTTGCCCGGCCAGAGGGCGGCCCCCGCAGCCGACTTCGGCGCGGACGCCGCCGTGGGCCTCGCCGTGGGCCTCGCCGTGGGCCTCGCCGTGGGCCTCGCCGTGGGCCTCGCCGTGGGCCTCGGGTCCGGCTCGCTGCCCGGCTCTGCCCGGCTCTCCACGGCGCGGCGCCGGGCAAGGCTGCCGGGCATGGGTGACATGGGCGGTGCCTGGTGGTGGCAGGTGGGCGAACTCCCGGCGCACGACCGGATGTTCGAGCGGGCGTTCGCGGGTTAGAACCGGCGTCCGGCCGGGCACATGGTTGCTACCTGGGACGCGGGGAAGCGCCGGCGGGCACGGCCGGGCCTCCCCGCCAGTCGGCGCGGAGGTGGTTGATGGACGGACCCGCACTCTCGGCGCGTGAGCTACTGATCCTCCAGCAGATCGAGGCCGAGCTGGGGAACGATCAGGAGCTGGAGCACGCACTGCGCACGATGCGACTGCCGAGGACGGCACGGCTGCGACGCGCGCTGGCGGCCCGACCACGGATCGTCGCTGTGGCGCTCGCCTGCTGCCTGATCCTCTCCTTCGGACTGCTGGGGCTGGCGGTGGCGCTGAACGCCCCGGTGCTGCTCGGGGCCGTAGTGACGGCCTGGGTGGTGCTGCTGGCGACGCTCACCGTCACGGCGGGCGTCCGCCGGCGCAGGAGGCGCCGGTAGCGCCCGGACGGCGACGGGACCGGCCGGCGGTGATCCGGTCGGCCCCGCCGCCGGCCGGTCACAGGCCGGGCAGTCCGGTCTCCAGGTCGTCAAGGGCGTGGGAGCAGGGGCAGTCGCGGGTGGCGGGCAGCGCCTCCAGCGCCGTGAACAGGACGGTGCGCAGCCGGTCGACGTTGCGGGCGAAGACCTCCAGCACCTCGGCGTGGGTGACACCCTCGCCCGCCTCCACCCCCGCGTCCAGGTCCGTCACCAGCGCCAGCGAGGTGTAGCACACGCCCAGTTCACGCGCCAGCACCGCCTCCGGATGCCCCGTCATGCCCACCACCGACCAGCCGCTCGCCGCGAACCAGCGGGACTCCGCCCGGGTGGAGAACCGCGGACCCTCGACCACCACCAGCGTCCCGCCGTCCACCGGCTCCCACCCGGCGCTGCGGGCGGCCCCCAGCGCGGCGGCCCGACCGTGCGGGCAGTACGGATCCGCCATCGAGACGTGCACCACCTCCGGCACCGACCCGTCCGGCAGCACCCGCCCGTCGTAGTACGTCTGCACCCGCCCCGACGTCCGGTCCACGAACTGGTCCGGCACCACCAGCACCCCCGGACCGAACTCCGCCCGCAGGCCGCCGACCGCACACGGCCCCAGCACCTGCCGCACCCCCAACGCGTGCAGCGCCCACACATTCGCCCGGTAATTGATCCGGTGCGGCGGCAACCGGTGCCCACGCCCGTGCCTCGGCACAAACGCCACCCGCCGACCCCCCACCTCCCCCACGAACACCGCATCACTCGGCGGACCGTACGGCGTCTCGACATGCACCTCCGTCACCTCGTCCAGCAACGCGTACAGACCCGAACCACCGATCACCCCCAACTCGGCAAGCGGGGCGCCGTCGGTACGGGGCGGGTGGACGTCGGGCATGGCTCTCCTCGGCTCGGCCGGTGGGTCGCGGCCGGACGCTCCCCCGTCGGGGCCGCCGGTTCGCGGTGCGGAGCGCCCCCGGCGGCGCGGACCGGTCGGCCGCACCCCGTCGTGGGCACGCTCCCACCCTACGAGCAGTCAGGTCCCCCGTCCCGCAAGGGAGCCCCGGTACAGCGCCCGCCGTCCGCCGGCCTGTCCCGGCCGGCCTCGCCCGCCGGCCCGGCCGAGTCTGTCGGCCCCGGTGGGCAAGGAGTGCCCCACGGGCCGGTTACCGGCGGGTGGTGGCCGCGTACAGTGACAGCACTGGTCGGGTGGCAGGGACGGGACGGGTGTGATGGACGGGCGGGTGGCGGTTCACTCCGGTGGCGGTGAGGCGACGGCGGCGCACCGGCCACTGTCCTGGCGGGCGCTGCCGCCGTCGCCGGACGCGGCGGTGCTGGTGCTGCACGGCGGGCAGGAGTTCGGGGCCGGGCGGCCCCCGGCGGTGAACCTGCCGGGGCTGCGGATGCTCCCGTTCGCCAAGGCCGTCGAGCGCGGGGCGGCGGCCGTGCCGGGCCGGTCGCTGGCGGTGGGCACGGTGCGGTACCGCTGCCGGGGCTGGAACGGCGACCGGGCGGACGCGGCCCGGGACGCGGAGGCCGCCCTCGCCGACCTGGCCGAGCAGTTGGGGCCCGTGCCGATCGTGCTGATCGGTCACTCGATGGGCGGGCGGGCCGCGTTGCGGGCCGCCGCCCACCCGTGCGTGCGCGGTGTGGTGGCGCTCGCCCCGTGGTGCCCGCGGGACGAGCCGACCGAGCACCTGCGGGGCCGCTCCGTCCTGATGCTGCACGGCGACCGCGACAAGGTCACCCCGCCCGCGGACACCGACCTGTTCGCCCTGCGGGCCCGCGACCACGGGGCCCGGGTGGCCGGCTACCGGGTGCACGGCAGCGGCCACACCCTGCTCCGCCGGGCCGGGGACTGGCACCGCAGCGCCGCCGGGCTCGCCCTGGGCCTGCTGGGGCTCGGCGAACTGCCCGCGGAGGCGGGCGCGGCGCTCGCCCTGCGGGACGGCTCCGGGGACGGGCTGCACATCCCACTCGCCACCGGTCGGCGCTGACCCACCACCGGCCTCCGGCCCTCGGCCCCGGCTCGCCGGAGCCCCGCCGAAGCCGGGCCGGAGCCCTTGGCGGGCCTGCCCCGGGCGGGGAGGCGACGTCCGGGTGACCGGGTGGTGACAGCTGGTGCGGAACCGGCCTCCGGCTCGACTCGGGCGGGCGGGGGGCGCACACTCCGGTGAGGGGAGACGTGTCCGCCGAGCGACGGCGCCGACCGAGGAGGACCCGCCCATGGGGATCAGGCTGACCACCGATCGGCTCGTCGTCCGGGACTGGACCCCGGACGACGCCGAGGCCGCGCTGGCCGTGTACGGCTCGACGGACGTGGCCCGCTGGCTGACGCCCGTGATGGACCGCGTCGCCGATCCAGAGGCGATGCGCACCGTGCTGCGGGAGTGGGTCCGGCAGCAGGCCGAGCTGCTGCCGCCGCGCGGCCGCTGGGCGGTGGAGCGGGTCGAGGACGGGCGGGTGATCGGCGGGCTCGGCATCCGCCCGCTGCCCCCGTACGAGGAGGACCTGGAGATCACCTGGCAGCTCGCCCCCGAGGCCTGGGGCCACGGCTACGCCACCGAGGCGGGGCTGGCGCTGCTGCGCTGGGTCTTCACCCAGGACATCGAGGAGGTCTTCGCGGTGGCCCGACCCAAGAACGACCGCGCGCACGCCGTCGCCCAGCGCCTCGGGATGCGCTGGGTCGGCGAGACCACCAAGTACTACGACCTCAATCTCCAGGTCTACCGCATCCGCCCGGCCGACCTCCCCTGAGCGCGTCCCGGAGCGCCCGCCCCGAAGCGACCCTCCCGGAGCGGCCGCCCCGGAGCACCGTCCCCGGTCGGGGACGGGGTGCAGCCGGTTACTCCAGCCACGTCCCGGCCCGCATGAGGAGCCGGCCGCGCTGCTCCGCCCCGCCGCGCCAGGCGCGGACGGTCTCCGGGAGCACCCGCAGGTACAGGTGGGGCTTCTGTTCGGTGCGCGGGTCCCAGCCGAACTTGGCGGTGTAGGACTCCGCCGCTGCGGGCGCGTCCCCGGTGGGGAAGCACTCGGCGGTGCCCTGGAGCAGCACCACGTCGTGGGTGTCGGGCAGTGCGAGGCGGACCCGGGGGTCCTCGCGGGCGTTGCGTGCTGTCAGGGAGGCGGCGGCGGTGCACAGCCACACCGCCCGCCCGTCCCAGCGGAACCAGAGCGGGACCTGGTGCGGCCCGCGTTCGGGGTGGGCGGTGGACACCCAGAGGTCCCGCTCGGTGTCGAGCCGTTCGAGCGTGTCGCGCCTGCGCTCCGCCGTCGTGCGGCGGACGGTCTTGGTGTTCTGCACGGGCCCCGACCGTAGTCGGCGGTCCCGCGCCCCGCATGGGGCGCGGGACCTACTCCTGACGCCCCCGCACTTCTCCGTCCTCGGGCCGACCCCGACGGGGGGCCGGCCCTGCGGGCGTCACCAGTCGGAGGCGGTGGCGCCCAGGCCGAGCAGGACCTGGTCGAAGCCGTTCCCGTCGGCGTCGTCGGTGTAGGAGAACGCGAGGGCGCCGAACGGGGAGGAGGCGACGGCGAGTTGCTCCTGCCGTCCGGCGGTGTCCCGGCTGACGGACTGGGCGGGGAGCCGCCCGGTGAAGGTGCCGTCGGGGTTGAGGCCGCGGGCCCGGACGGCCGGGTCAGTACCGGTACCAGGGCCGGTGCCGGTACCGGTACCGGTACCGGTGACGCTCCAGCCGATCACGGCGTTGCGCTGGTCGTCGATGCCGATGGCGGGCTTCCCGGCCCCGGCCCCGTCGGAGACCTCGACCTCGGCCGAGCCGGGGGTGCCGTCGGCGGTGAAGGACCTGGCCCAGACGCCCCGGGTGCCGGTGTGGTCGGACTCCCAGGCGACGGCGAAGTCGCCGTTGAAGTCGGCGGCCACGGCGGGGTGTTGCTGCTGTCCGGCGGCGATGCCGTTGGCGCTGCGGCGGGTGAGGGTGACGGCCCCGTTGGCCTTGGCCAGCCCGACCAGGCCGATCTGGTAGTAGCCGTTGCCGTCGGTGTCCTCGGCCCAGACCACGAGGGCGTCGCCGGAGGCGGAGGTCGCCACGTCGGGGTCGTGGTGCGCGCCGCCGGTCGCGTTGACCGTCACCTCGTAGGCCTTGGTGGCGGTCCCGGTGAACCCGGCGGCCTTGACGGTGGCGGGCGCGGTGCCCTGGACGTCCTCCCAGACCACGGTGAACGCGACGGCGGTGGTGCTGCCGGGCGCGCCGTCCGGGTCGACGGCGACGCGCGGGTGGATCTGCTGGCCGTCGGTGTTCGCGTTGGCCCGGCCGGAGCCGAGCAGCGCGCCGGTCGGGGAGAGCACCCGGTAGGCGATGTTGTAGGAGCCGTTGCCGTCCGGGTCCTCGGCCCACACCACGACGGCGTTGCCCCGGTCGTCGAGCCCGACGTCGGGCTGCAGGTGCCGCCAGGTGGTGCCCGCCGTCCCGCCGTTGGAGAGCTTCTGCTCGTAGCCGGAGACCCCGTTGTGGTAGGTCCGCACCCAGACGTCGCTGTGCGCGTCGTCCTCGGGGGCGGTGGTGTCGCGGTCGTCCTCCCAGACCACCGCGGTGTCGCCGCGGCGGTTCGCCGCGATCGCCGAGCTGTCCTGGTCGCCGGTGGCGTCGCTGTTGGCGGTGGTCCAGGAGGTGGGGCCCGCCGCCGCGGCGGGCCCCACCAGTGCGAAGGCAGTGGCGAGGGCGGCGACGAGGGCGGCGACGAGGGTGGCGGCGAGGGCGGCCGCGGCCGGGCCGAGTACGGAGAGCTTACGCATCGGCCAACCCCGGCTGTCCGTCGTGGATGAGGAAGGTGCGGGCGGTGGTCGCCGCCGCGCCGTGCTCGGTCACCGTCGCCACCGAGCGGAAGTCGGCGGTGATCTGCGCCGGGGTGATCCGGGTGCGGACGTAGCCGCGCCGGTCGGAGTAGAAGCGCAGGTGCGGGTTGAGCGCCCCGTTGGGGATGGCGGTGGTGGCGCTGCCGTTGCCGCCGCTGGTGATGGAGGTGCAGACCAGTTCGGAGCCGATCGTCGCGGAGGACGGGTTCGCGTAGTCGGCCTTGAGGTCGTTGGCCCAGGAGGAGTGCACGTCGCCGGTGAGGACCACCGGGTTGCGCACGCCGCGGTCGACGATGCCCTGCTGGATGCGGGCCCGGCTGGCCCGGTAGCCGTCCCAGGCGTCCATGTTCATCGCGCCGGCCGCGTTGACGTTGCGGGCGAAGAACACCTGCTGGCCGATCAGGTCCCAGGTGCCGAGCCGCTGGCCGAGGCCGTCGAGCAGCCAGCTCTCCTGGGCCGCGCCGGTGATCGAACGGCTCGTCAGGTCGGCGTCGGCGCAGACCTTGGTGCCGTCGCCGCAGGCCTGGTCGTCGCGGAACTGGCGGGTGTCGAGCAGGTGGAAGGTGGCCAGGGTGCCCCAGCGGACCCGGCGGTAGAGCTGGATGCTGTTGCCGTTGGGCGTGGCGGCGGCCCGCAGCGGCATGTTCTCGAAGTAGGCCTGGTAGGCGGCGGTGCGCCGGGCGGTCCACTGGGCGGCCGTCAGGACGGGGCTGTTGTCGGCCCGGACCGTACCGGCGTAGTTGTTCTCCACCTCGTGGTCGTCCGGCACCACCAGCCAGGGCGCGATCGCGTGCGCGGCCTGCAGGTCCGGGTCGGTGCGGTAGAGGGCGTAGCGGCGGCGGTAGTCGGCGAGCGAGACGATCTCGCTGCCGAGGTGCTGGCGCACGCCGCCGGTGCCGGTGCCGCCCTCGTAGATGTAGTCGCCGAGGTGCAGGATCACGTCGGGGCGGTCGTCGGCCATCCGGCGGTAGGCGGTGTAGTAGCCGCTCTCGTAGTGGGCGCAGGAGGCGAAGGCCATCGTGAAGTCGCGCCCGACCGTGGTGGGCGCCGGCGCGGTGCGGGTGCGGCCCACCGGGGAGATGAACCCCTGGGCGCGGAACCGGTAGTAGTACTCGGCGTCGGGGGCGAGCCCGCCGGCCAGCACGTGCACCGAGTGGGCCTGGGCGTAGCGGGCGGTGACGGTGCCGGAGCCGACCAGGGTGGTGAAGTTCTGACTGGTCGACAGCTGCCAGTCGACGGCGACGTCGGCGTTGGGCATGCCGCCCTGGCCGTCCGCGTCGGTCGGCGAGGGGGCCAGCCTGGTCCAGAGCACCACGCTGTTGTCGTCCGGGTCCCCGGAGGCGACGCCGAGCGTGAAGGGGAAGGGGGTGGCGGCGGTGGCCGACGGCAGTGCCGTCGCCCGGAGTTGGAGCGCGGCGGCGCCCGCGGTGGTGAGCCCGCCCAGGAGGAAGATGCGGCGACTGAGGTTGCTCATGACAACCCATGCTCGCGGGCCGGAGTGAACTCCCGCCCCTGCGCCGGGGTCGGCCACGTGACGCGGTGGCGACACGCACCCTCCCGGGCGGGCCGACACGCACCCGCCTGGGCGGGCCGACGCCTCGGTGGACGCAGCAGCCGACGCCTCAGTGGACGCAGAACTCGTTGCCGGCCGGGTCTCCCAACACACAGAACTGGATGTTCTGGAGTGTGAGAGATGGCAGCGGCATCTGTGCAGGTCAGGGGCTCGGAGCGCATCGCTGGGAAATCTTCCCCCTCCCCACGCTGTATGGAAGACTTCCGCAATCCGTTGTCCGGCACAGTGTTCAACGAGACTCTTCGGGGTGTTCGTTGCGTCCGCTTGTCCGTACTGACGGACGAGACCACCAGCCCCGAGCGGCAGCGCGAGGCGGACGACCAGGCAGCCGCAGCGCTGCACATCGACTTCGGGCAGGGTGACGCACTCCGGGAAGCGGTGGACCTCGACGTCAGCGCGTCCAAGACGAGTCCGTTCGACCGCCCGCAGCTCGGCCAGTGGCTGAGCAGCCCGGACAGCTTCGACGCCCTGGTGTGGTGGCGCTTCGACCGCGCCATCCGGTCCATGGGGCACATGCACGAACTCGCCAAGTGGGCGAGGGAACACCGTAAGGTGTTGGTCTTCGCCGAAGGTATCGGCGGCGGGCGCCTGGTGTTCGACTTCCGCAACCCCATGGACCCCATGGCAGAGCTCCAGATGCTCATGCTGGCGTTCGCCGCACAGGTCGAATCGCAGTCGATCAGTGACCGGGTTACCGGCGCCATGGCTGCCATGCGCAAGATGCCGCTTCGGTGGCGTGGCGGCGGTCGTCCGCCGTGCGGCTACATGCCCGCCCCCATGCCCGAGGAGTTCGGCGGCAAGGGTTGGACCCTGGTGCCCGACCCCGACGCGGTCAAGGTCATTGAGCGCATCGTCCGGGAACTGCTGGAGGGTGTCACGGTGTCCGCCATCGCAGCGGGACTCAACACCGACGACGTACTCAGCCCGCGCGACTACTGGTCCGTCAAGAACGGGCGCAAGCGGGGCGGGAAGACCGGCGGAGCGAAGGGCTCTCACGTCGTGGTGGACGTGTTCAAGTGGACCCCGGCAGTCATTACCCGGATGCTCCGCAGTGAAGTGCTGATCGGGTGGAAGCTGCACAACGGCAAGCCCGTGCGCGACGACCATGGCAACCCGGTGATGTGCACCCCGGAACCGATCCTCACCCGCGAGGAGTTCGACCGGATCGGCGCCGTGCTTGACGAGCGCAGCATCGAGAACGGCGAGCGGTCCGACACGGAAGCGCTGTTGCTGCGGGTGATCCACTGCGATTCGTGCGGTGGGCGCATGTACCTGAACCGGCAGGAGAGCAAGAAGAACCAGGCGCCCGTCTACAAGTGCAACCACCATGCCCGGGGCGACAAGTGCGAGGCACCGTCGAACGTCCGCGGAGACTGGGCAGACGACCACGTGGAAGCCGAGTTCCTGCGGCTGGTCGGCCCCATCCGGGTGAAGACGGTTGTAGAGGTGCCCGGGTACGACCCCACGCCGGAACTGAACGCCACCGTGGCCGAGTTCGCCGAGCACCAGAAGCAACAGGGGCGCCAGAAGTCCCGACACGCTGCGGCGGAGTGGCAGAAGCGAGCCGACGCGCTCGACACCCGCATAGCCGAGCTGGAGTCCCGCGAGAAGACCGAGCCCACCCGGATCGTGACCGAGACCGGGCGAACCTACGCGGACGACTGGGCATCGGCAGATCTGGCGGGCCGGCGACGGATGCTCATCGAGGCTGGGGCCCGGCTCGACGTGAAGCGGGGCACCCGGGGCGGATGGCGGACGCTCGACACCCGTCGGGTCACCTTCACGATCACGGGCGAGCTGGACCCCGCTATCGAGGAGTTGGCGGGCCTTCGCGCCGAGCTGAGTGCCACCTCCGAGACCGCCCCCACCGAGGGCACCCGGGTCCGCCTCGCCGAGCCCGTTGCGGCGTAGCCCACAGCGGGGGTGGTGATGGGGTGACGCTGATGACGGTGATTTCAGTTTTCTCTAGATGTTGAGTGTCTAAGAGAAACAGAAATTTGCCTCACCAGCGTCACCCCGTCACCGTTTCGGGGGCGCGGGAAAGGTCTGCGCTCTCCACAACAGTAGGGCGGGCAAGCCCACTGGGCGACGATCATGGGAATTCGTCCCCCTCTTCCACCTCCGAGAGTGCAGGTCTAGCGTGCGCGCCACTGACGGGCCCGAAGGACCGAGTATCCGTACCTCTCTTGCTGCTCTGCCCGTGCACCACACCCGCTGACCCTCAGGGACGTTCCCATTTCGCCGACAGGCGACCAACCGGAGGTAACTCTGTGACCAACCCTGGCACGCCCAAGTGCTCCTACGAAGACCGGGAGAACGCAAAGCTCCACAGGAGCGCCGACGCTTTCCGGTACAGCGCCGACATGGAGCACCTTGCCAAGCTGAAGCGCGACCACCCCGAACAGTACGACCAGGTCAACCCGATCAGTCGTATCTCGCTCGGCCACTACGAGATCGCGAAGGCTTCCGCCATGCAGCTCGGCCGCAGCGTTTCCGCCCCCACCGATCGCGAGGTCTGAAAGTGAACCCTGACGTTTCCAAGGCGGCTGACAAGCTCGCCAAGCTGCGCGCCCAGGCGGACAAGCTCACAGCTCCACTCGCGGAGGCCGAGGCAACTTTGGCGGGCGCCGAAGCGGTCGAGCAGGCTCGCCGTGCCGAGCGTGCCATCGAGTACGACCGTGCGTTTGTCAAGACGTGGATGGCGCAGGCCGAGGGTCGATCCACGCGGGGCAACGAGCTGCATGCGGAGTTCCTTGAACTCCTTTCCGCTGAGCCGTGGTTCAAGGCATATGTCGCACACCGTGCCGAACGGTACAAGCGCGAGAAGATCCTGACCGCCGCACAGAATGCACAGTCCCACCTCGGTGACCCGCCGACCGTTCCAGAGCCGCGCCGGTACGACCTGCGGATCATCGAGGACATCACCAGCGCGGTGGAGAAGGCAGCCGAGGCCATCGGTGCGGCCTTCTCAGAGGAGCTGGACGCCGCCAGGAACGCCTACGTCGAAGCGACCGACTGACATGGCCGTTGACGCGCTCGAACCCGGCCCGGACGGTACCTATCCACACTTTCCCCGGGATGCGCAGGGTCGGCCGGTCTGGTCTGATGCACCAACTGGCCTTCCAGCACGCAATGGTGGGGCGCCAATGCCACGAGGAATCCAGCCGATGAGCGACCCCAGGCACCCCGGCCGGCTGCTGGCCGTCGACGTGACGCCCAGACGTCCGGACGGCAGCCCGATTGATCCGCCGGTCATTCCACCGGGCCCGTAGACCGGCTGCACAAGTCGGAAGTCCCCTGTATCAGGAACTCTACGGAATGGCTGATACAGGGGACTCGTCGCCACTACAGCGGCGTGGAACGGCTTCGCCGGCGAGTCGACCGAGCGGGCTCCGCGGTGTGCGGGCTGTGCGGCGAGGTTCCCCGCCGAGCTGGTCGACGTGGACCACCGGCAGCCCCTCGCCCTCGGCGGCGAGGACACCGACGACAACGTGTGGTCACTATGCCGCGAGTGCCACAAATCTAAGACTCTTCGGGACTTCCTTCCGAGGGCTCCGGCACGTACACCGTAAACCCGCTACCGCCAGTATTCTCAAGCAACCGCTGGGACCGTCGTGCCTCTTCGGCATTGAGATCGCTCTCGGCCCGAATCCTGCGCAGGCGTGATTCCATCGCCTTCGCTTTGGCTTCCTCTATTTGAGCCTTGGCCTCCTCCGTCTGTGCAAGCTGCTTGTAGCAACTAGTTCGGATTCGCAGGACGGAACTCGGAGCCCAGTAGACCAGAAATAGCGCATGCTGTGCATCTAGATGGAAGATGAGATCGAACCACACCGGCGAGCCCATGTGCATGCCCGTCAGAATTGGCCTATCTAGCCGCTCATCCATGAAGTGAATTAGTTCCTTTTCACTCCCTTCCGTCCAGCTAGATTCCCCCCGCATTTCTTGGTAAGAGATCCACCCAATGAACCAGCTGAGGTCATTAAGGACCTTGCCCATCCGAAACAGATCCGTGGGGCCATATTCGGACTGAAAACGCACAGTGACCGGATCGCTCATTGCTGGTACCTCGCACGCTGTTCTTCCTTATATGGTCCGCTGCTGGCTCGATCCGGGCGACTCGGGAGGTTACTTCTGCCACGAAGACCCCGCCCCCCGTGCTCAGCCCCCGGGTGCCCCGAGCTGACCGCCCGTGGTGGTCGCTGCCCCAAGCACCAGGCCGAGGCGGACGCACAGCGAGGCACACCAGGCGGAAGCGCGTACGGCCCTCGCTGGCCCCGCATCCGTCGGGCCTACCTCTACGCCCATCCGTGGTGCGTGCTGTGCGCGAGGCAGGCGACCACCGCGGACCACCATCCCAAGTCGCGCCGATCGCTGGTTGCCCGAGGTGTGACCGATCCGGACGCGTGGTCGCGTCTTCGTCCGCTGTGTACGCAGTGTCACAGCCGCGAGACCGCTGTTCATCAGCCCGGAGGTTGGGCGAGTGAGCGTGTCAAGCCTGCCCGAGGCCCTGACCTGCGCTGATACCCAGGGGGGTGACTCCCTCCCGGTGCCATAAGGCGCGGCAGGGAGGGAAAAGACTCTCGCCGCAGGTAGAGCCGTTTGCGCGGGGCGTTACAGGCAAGAGAGTCGCAAAGGCCCCGCTCTGTCTTCCCTCAGGGATACAGAGCGGGGCCTTTCTGCGTTTGTGAAGAACCTCCCGTACTCAGCGCGGAGCCGCCGGGAGGTGAGCGGCCGAACGCTTGGCCACATCGCGCGCACGGAATCCGAAGCTGATGAGGGTCACGCGTTCTCCGGCGCCAAGGGGTGTCCTGCCGTGCGGGGTAATCGCCCCATCGAACACGACGCATTCGCCCGCTGCGAGATCGCAAGCGCGGTAGCCGTCGGCACCGATGAAAACAGTGGTGCTCACGGTGGGAGTCGCCGCGGAACGCTCGTGCTTGAGGCACAGGATCAGGTTGGCCTCGCCGAATCCGAACTCGTCAACGTGGAAGTCGAGGAACTGCCCCTCCTCCAGATAGGCGATATAGACGCCGTTGTGCGGCTGCTCGACTTCCAGACCGGTGGACTCCGTGACGACTGCGGCGAGATCGACTTGCCCGGCGAACCGGTTCGCGGCATCGCCCACGGCTGCGTTCCACTTGCCGTTGTGAAGGTAGCCGTTGGCGGTCAGGGTCTCCTCGGCCTCCTGCGCCATCGCGGTGATCAGCTCGGCCGGGAACGGCTGGTCGCGCAGGTGTCGCGGGTGGACTCGCTGATGTGCGGTCAGCCCGCGTACGGCGCCTCGGATGCCGGGGAAGTCTTCTGCCCACCGGTCAGGATTCCGGGCCGTGGTGTGGGACTGGAGCCACGAGGTCCATTGGCCGTTCCACTGGCGAGGCGCAGTGTCGTCCGCTCCCGGTGCGGCGGCGCGGTCGATCAGCAGTTCCACCCGCGAGAGTGCTGCCTGCGTGGACCCGACAAGCTCGGTGTCGCCCTTGGCGATCCGCAGTCGCAGCGCTTCCCGGAGATGGGCCTCGGCACCCGCGAGGTCGCCGCGCTCCATCAGATACTTCCCGGTGTGCTGGAGCGCGAAGTCCACCAGTTCCGGGTGTTGGCTCCGCGCGGTTCCCAGGGCGCTGCGGTAGAGCGCATCCGCAGTCCGCATGTCGCCAGCGTAGCGGTGGGCGTCGCCGAGGTTGAGCCCGGTGGCAATGACGGCCCGGGTGTTTCCGCTCGCTGCGGCCAAGTCGAGCGATTGCCGCAGGAACGTCAGGGCCTCCTCGTGGTGGCCCAAGCACATCTGACCGACACCGATCCATCTGGTCAGGACCCGGGTGCGGGCGGGGTCGGTTCCCTCGGGCAAAGCCCTTAGGTCGTTCTGGAGTTGGCCGACCGCAGTGGTCAACTTGCTCCGGTCGGTCGGGACCATGCGCAGGCCGGCGTCTTGTGTGATGAGGTGCTGGAGCACCGGACCCTCCTCGTTCGGTTCTGCTCAGGGTGGCACTACAGCTGGTCGGTCTGCTGGCGCAGGTCGGCCAGCAGCTCCACCCCGTGCGGGGTGAAGTGCTCGCTCAGGGGTTCGAGTTCGCGCATGAGGTAGCGGACGGCGGGCAGGCCCTCGTCGTAGGCGGCCTGGAAGCACGTGCGTTCGTTGGCGGTCAGGTCGTCGCGGTCCAGCTCGGTGCGGCGGAACCTCAGCAACTGGTTGTAGACGCCGGTCGCGTGGAAGGCCCGGTCCACCTCCCAGAACTGGTTGCGCGCGACGCCCTGACCCGCTCGCCACTTGATCTCGATCTTCGGTGACTCCTTGGACGAGTACCCGTCGGCGAAGACCTGGTGCTGAAGCACGTGGAAGCTGATCGACTGGTGCGTTCCCTCGTGGAGCAGGTTCTCCGCCAGGAAGCGGGGAGACGGCTCCGGGCTGACCGTGTTCGGCGGGATGTGGTGTCGGGCCTTGTCGGAGAACACGACGATGTACGGGAGCGCCGGGTCACTGGAACTGGTCAGCGAAGAAGCGCGGACTCCGGGCTTGAGTCCGACCCACAGCAGCCCACGAACGAACTCGCGCACGCGGGCGAATCCCTCGGGGTGGACCAACGACAGGCGGTCCAGCGCCTCGGACAGTGCTGCGCGGCGGTCATCGGTGTGCTCGGCGATCTCGTAGTTCGTCAGGTTGATCTCGTTGGCGATCTCGCCGGGAAGCTGGGCGTCGAACCAGTCGAAGGCCGCTCCGGCCACGGTCACGCTCTCACTGCGCAGGGAACGGGCGTGCTGCGCGTAGGGAGTACCGGACTTGATCAGGCGTTCCATCAAGGCGAACGGCAGAGTGTTCTCCGCGCCCTCCTCGCGCAGGCGGAGCAGGTCCGGGTCCTTCCGGCCGAGGTCGAAGAAGGAGCCGGCCGGGACGCTGGTGGCGATGGTGGTGTTCACTGCGGACTCTCCTTGCTTGGGGCTGTGTGGCGATGCCGCGCGACGGGCCGACCCGGGTGGTCATCCGGGCCGACCCGCCATGCCGTCAACTACACGGCATTAGTTCAGAGTTGCTGTCAGACCTCGGTGGCCACGGGCGCGAAGTCACCGTCCGGCACCGAGTGGTCCAGGCGCCGCGTCAGGGACTCGACGCCCACCGGCGCGAAGTCGCCGTCCGGCACCGAGTGGTCCAGGTGCCGCGTCAGGTTGCTGACCTGGGTGCTGTCGGACATGGTTGTGCTCCCTCCATAGGTACTGCTGCGGATTGGTGGTGCACCTCCCCGAGGTCCGGGGAGGAGTTTGCCGACCGCTGGCGGGTTCACCACGTGGCCTGCGGCAGGTGTCGCCATTGCCGTGCCAGTCGGCGGGAACCCCTGGCCTGTCGGTGCAATCAGTGAACAGTCAGTCACGCTCCGGCGGTACGGTGTGAGCACACCGATCCCGTTCAACCCGTTCAAGATCGCGATTAGGGGCGACAGTTGACGGACACTAAGGCACCGAACGAAGCACTGGCCCGTGTGATCGCGGAGGCCGGATGCACGTACCAGGCCCTGGCGACGACAGTGCGCACGGTCGCTTCCGAGGCGGGGGAGCACTTGGCCACGGCTCCGTCGGCCGTCGCTCACTGGGTGGCCGGCGGCACCCCCACCGGGCGCACGCCGCAGTATCTTGCCGAGGCCCTCACCCGGAGGACGCGTCGCAAGGTGACCGTGGCGGAGATCGGATTAGGGTCGGAAGCGATCGGGGAGGTTATGAGCGCCGACCCGCTGGCCACCGCCGCCGACCTCGGGAGAGCCGTGATGCAGTCCCGCCGTGACTTCCTCGCCAGTGCGTTCGCCACCGCCGCCGTGGCGCTGCCGCTGACCTACGATCACCATGCGGTCGCCGCGACCCTGCGAGCGGGAAGGACCGGCGGCCGGGTGGGCGTCGGTGAGGTGGCCGCTGTCCGGCACATCACCAGCGTGTTCACGGCCGCTGACGAGCGTCTTGGCGGTGGGCACGGGCTGAGCGCGGTGACCACCTACCTGACCGACACGGTGGTGCCGATGCTCCAGGCCACGTACCCCTCCGAGGCGATTCGCCGGGACGCCTACGGCGTGGCGGCCGAGCTGTCGTACCTCGCCGCGTGGAAGTACCACGACCTGGGTCGGGAGGGTGCCGCACAGCGGTACTACCTCCTCGGATACCAACTCGCCTGCGAGAGCGATCCGACGGGACACGGAGCCTGGATGATGCGTGCCCTCGCTCATCAGGCCCTCAACCTCAAGCAGCCGGAGTTCTGCGTTGAACTGGCGGAGGAGTCCCTGCGGCGAGCGCGTGGGAAGGTGGACCCACAGACCGAGGCCCTGCTGCTGATCACGAGCGCCAGGGCGTACGGAGCTGTGGGGAGCGGGCAAAAGGCCGCAGCGGCGCTACTGGCGGCCGAGGACGCCATGCTTGACACCGCGACGCCGCCCGCGTCCTTCACGGCGGCTACTGGGCCGGTAGCGGCAACCGTCGCCTCTCACACCGCCAAGACGCTGGCCGAGCTGAAAGACCACCAGGCGGCCGAGCGCCACCACCGGGCCGCCCTCGCCGGTCGTGACCCCGAGGCGTTCCGGCGCATTCACGCCCTGACGCTCGGGAATCTGGCCCGGTCCGTCGCTGCCCAGCGGCGTCACGACGAAGCTGTGGGGATCTGGGGTCAGTCGCTGGATTTCATGGACGGAGTCGTCTCGGACCGGCACAAGAAGGACCTTCACAAAGTCCGTACCACAATGACGAGTTGGGCCCGGCGTGGCATTCCCGGCGCCGCAGACCTCGGGCAGCGCGCCGCCGAACTCGTCCGAGCCTGACCCGCGCCCGCCAGACCCCGCCCTGACTGGTCGCGTGAGTGCCGGGCCGTCCCGCACCATCGAGCCGTTCGCACCGAGTAGGTCTCGCCAGACAGCAAAACGCCCCGTTCGGCCAAGTGCCGGGCGGGGCTCTGTCGTTGGTGCTGACCTGCGGCTAAGCTGCACAGAACTGGTAATCACGTGTGTTGGGGTCCTGCAGCACCACCCAGTCGAGGCCGGGGACGCTGTGCTCGCCGACGACGCTCGCGCCCAGCGCGACCAGGCGCTCCACCTCCGCCGCCAGGGCCGTGCCGGGCGGGACGCCGAAGTCGACGTGCACCCGGTTCTTGCCCAGCCGCTCCTCGGCCACCCGCTGGAACCCCATCGCCACGGGCCGCGCCCCGACGATGACGAAGTCGCCGTGGTCCGCGGCGATTTCGCCGCCCAGCACGGCGGCCCACCAGCGGGCCAGCTCCTGCGGTTCGGCGCAGTCCATCGTGATCATCGCTGCTGTCAGACTCATGACCGGCACCCTAGCCGCGCCCGCCGACAGTCGGTCGCCCCCTGTTGGTTGTCGCCCCTGCCGACTGTCGTGCCCTACCGGTCCTACCGACCGTGGGCGGGGGTGCGGCAGAGGCGGTCGGCCGGTTCGGCGGACAGGGGGTAGGGGCGTTCGGCCGGGAGGAGGCGGGCGGCCCGGTCGGGGTGGCCGGTGCGGAGCAGGGCGGCGGCGCGGCGGACCTGCGGGGTGAGGTCGGTGAGCGAGACCGTCCACTCCTCGGCGTATTGGCGGATCGTGTCGCGGCCGAGGCCGACCTGGATGCTGTAGTGGTTGAGCGCGGCGCCGCGCAGCGAGCGCTCCGGGTCCCACTGGACGTGGACGGCAGCCCGGGCGAGGCGGTCCGGGTCGCCGGTGGTGAGTTCGGCGCGGGACAGCGCGTGCTCCCAGCCCGCGCGGGTGATCCGAACGGCGAGGACGCGCTCCTGCCCGGCCTTGGTGCCCCAGTTGCTGCGGTGCAGCAGCCAGGGCAGCGAGGGTTTGATCCAGGTCATCCGCCCGAACGAGAACGGCGCGACGAACCGGCCCGCGCGCAGCGCCGCGTCGGCGATCGCCGGGGAGTACGCCTGGTACATCACGATGCTGGTGGCGTCGAAGTCCGCCCGGACGGCGTGCAGGGCTCCGGTCGCGGTCGCACCGGACGTGGAGGTGGGGGCGCTGCGCTGCCGACTCATGTCCCGAGCGTGCCAGGTCGGGGCGGGTCCGGGCGAGGCGTTTTCCGGCGGCCCGGGAACCAGCGGCGGCCGACGCCCCGGGACGGTGCCTGGTCCGCCGGGGCGGGGGCCGGGGCCACCGGGTCCGGGACCACCGGGTCCGGCGCCGTGGCGCTCTCCTCGATCTGACGGCGGGTCAGGTCGATGGTGAGCAGGCGGCTGTGGTCGCCGAAGCGGGCGGCGGTCTCGGCGCGCAGCAGGTCGATCAGGCGGAGCGCGGCGCTGCGGTCGCCGGTCCGGGCGGTGAGGACGGCGGCGTCCAGGCGGCACTTGTAGACCAGGAAGTGGTGCGGGTCGAGGGTGCGGGCGGCTTCGGCGGCGATGTCGGCGAGCAGGGTGACGGCGGTGCCGGGGTCGCCGTGTTCGGCGAGGGCGAGGGCGGCGCGCATCCGGGCGGAGAGCGCTTCGCCGGCCGGCCCGGACTCCCGGCTGAACGCCCGGTCGGCAGCGGTGGTCGCCACGGGGTCGGGCGCGGTGGCGGCGGCGCGGGCGTTCCAGTTAGCCCAGCCGTTGCGGGCGGCGCGGGCGTTCCAGTTGGCCCAGCCGTTGCGGGCGGCGCGGGTGCGGGGGTGGTGCGGGCCGAGGGCGGTGGCGCAGTCGCGGGCGAGTTCCTCGAAGGCGTAGGCGGCGGCCCGGGCGTCGCCCGCCTCGCCGAGGTGGCGGGCGAGTCCGTTGCGGGCGGTGAGGGTGAGTTCGTCCTCGGGGCCGCGCAGGGCGGTGCAGTCCTGGACGAGTCGGCGGTAGAGGGCCAGCGCCCGGTCGGTGTGGCCGGCGCCCGCGGTGGCGTAGGCGTGGCCCTCGCGGGCGGAGAGGGTCTCCATGGCGGCGGGGCCGAGCGCGGCCTCGGCCTCGACGGCGAGCCGGTCGAACAGGGCGACGGCCGCTCCCCCGGCGGGGTTCTCGGCGTACGTCCAGTGGGCCTGCCAGTAGCGGGCCTCCAGGACGTCGGGGTGCTGCTCGCCGTGCTGGCCGGCGAGGCCGTCGGCGGCGAGCTGGTAGGCGGCCGCGGCCGAGTCGAACTGCTGTCCTTCGGCGAGGAGTTCGCCGAGCCGCAGGTGGGTGCGGTAGTGGAGCGGGTCGGTGGGGGCGGTGGTGGCGCGGACGCGTTCGGCGAGCCGGGCGGCGGTGCCGACGGCGACCGGGAGGTTGCCGGTCCGGGCGGTGCGGTGGACGAGTTCGAGGCGCTGTTCCAGGACAGCGGGGGCGTCGGGCCCGAGGACCCGGGCGGCGTGCTCGACCAGTTCGGCGAGCAGCACGGCGGCCCGGGCGTCCTCGCCGCTCTCGCCGGTGGCGCGGGCGTGGGCGAGCCGCAGGTCGAAGGCGTCGGGGTGGTCGGTTCCGTACAACTCCTCGGCGAGGGGCAGGAGTTGTTCCAGCGCGGGGGCGGCGGTGGCGGGCGGGAGGAGTTCGGCGACGGCGCGGCGGCCGATCAGGTCGAGGACCTCGGCATGCCGGGCGATCAGCGGGTGCGGCCGGACGGCGGGGGCGTCGGCGGCGGCGTCGGCCACGGTGTCGGCGGGGCGGAGCGCGCGCTCCACGTGCTCGGCGACCAGGGCGAGTCCGGCGGGCGGCAGCCAGGGGGCCTGCGGGTCGGGGCGCAGCAGGGCAAGGAGTTGCCGGGGCGTGGGCCGGGCGGCCGGGTCGGGGTCGAGGCAGCGGGTGACGGCGGGCAGCAACTCGGCCGGGACGCCGTCGAGTTCGGGCCGGGCTTCGACGGTGCGCCGCAGGACGGGCCAGATGTCCTGCGGCGGGTCGTCCGGGCCGGTCCAGGGGTGGCGGCCGCGGGCCAGGGTGGCGAGGACCGCGCCGAGCGCGAACACGTCGCTGGGCGGGCCGACCCGGTCGGGCCGTTCGATCTGTTCGGGCGACATGTAGCCGGGGGTGCCGGTGAGGCCGTCCAGGGTGAGGGTCTGGCCGGGGGCGCGGGAGATGCCGAAGTCGATCACCTTGGGGCCGTGCGCGGTGACCAGGATGTTGCCCGGCTTGAGGTCCCGGTGGACCAGTCCGGCGACGTGCACGGCCTCCAGCGCCTCGGCGATGCCCGCGCCGAGCCGGCGCACCGAGGCGGCGGGCAACGGGCCGGTGGCGCGCAGCAGTTCGGCCAGGCTGGGGGCCGGCACGTAGGCGATGGCCAGCCAGGGGCGTTCGGCGTCCGGGTCGGCGTCGAGCACGGGGGCGGTCCACACGCCGCCGACCCGACGGGCGGCCCGCGCCTCGCGGGCGAACCGGCGCCGGGCGTCCGCGTCCCGGGCCTGTTCGGGGTGCAGCACCTTGACGGCGACCAGCACCCCGCCGGCGGTGCGGCACAGGTGGACCTGCCCCATGCCGCCGGAGCCGAGCTCGCGCAGCACCCGGTACGGTCCGATCTCCCGTACGTCCGGTGGCTGTTGGGCGTCCCGCACGGCCGGTCCTCCCTCCCGGTGCGTCCGTCGCGCCCGTTCGGGCACGCGCCTGTCAGGACGACGGGAGGGCGGGCCGGAGTTCCCGATGCGGCGTCAGTTTCCTTTTCCGGTCTGCTACTTCTCGGCGGGGAGCTCGTAGACGTGGCCGGGGGTGGCGATCTCGGTGACGGCCTTGGCGAACAGGGTGCTGGGCTCGTTGCCGTCGTGCACGATGTCGGTGTTGAGCAGGATCACCAGGGTGGCGTCCTGCTCGGGCAGGTAGACGGTGACGCTCTCGTAGCCGGGCAGCGAGCCGTTGTGACCGGTCCAGCCGCCGACCCGGAACAGGCCGAGCCCGTAGCCCGCGCCGTCGCCGAAGCCCGGGACGGGGACGAACTTCTCCCGTTCGGCCTGGGTGGCGGGGCTGAGCAGGGTGCCGGTGGCGAGGGTCTTCGCCCAGTGGTGCAGGTCGTGCAGGTCGGAGATCATCGCCCCGGCCGCCCAGCCCCAGGACGGGTTCCAGTAAGTGGTGTCCTCGACGTCCCCGCTCAGGGTCTGGTTGCTGTAGCCGTGCGCGTACGGCTCGGGCAGTTCGTTGCCGGCCGGGAACAGCGTGTGCCCGAGGCGGGCCGGCGCGACCACCCGCTCCTGGACGAAGTCGCGCAGCGGCATCCGCCCGAGCTTCTCGACCAGCAGGCCGAGCAGCACGGTGTTGGTGTTGGAGTACTGGAACTGCGTCCCGGGCGGGAAGACGTTGTCGTGCTTGAACGCGTAGCCGAGCAACTCCTGCGGGGCGAAGGGGCGGTAGGGGTCGGAGAGCAGCGCGTGCACGAAGTCCTGGTCGAAGGTGTACGAGTACAGGCCGCTGCGCATCTCGGCGAGTTGACGGATCGTGATGTGCTCGCCGTCCGGGACGCCGTCGAGGTACGTGCCGATCGGGTCGTCGAGGCCGAGCAGGCCCTGGTCGACGAGTTCGAGGACGGCGGTGACGGTGAAGGTCTTGGTCTCGCTGCCGATCCGCAGGTTGAGGTCGGGCGTCATCGGCCGCCCGGTCGCCCGGTCGGCAACGCCGGTGGAGCGGACGTAGCTGCCGCGGCCGGGCAGCCAGAGGCCGACGGTCACACCGGGGGTGCCGGTCTCCTGGCGGACCTGTTCGATCGCCGCGTCCAGGCGGGCGGCGAGCGCCGGGTCGAGCGGACAGTCCTCGTCCGGGGCGTGGTGGGCCGGTCGCAGGATCGGCCGGGTGAAGGGGGTGCCGGAACCGCCGACGGGGACGCCCAGCGGGGCGGCGACCGCGGTGGTCGGGGCGAGGGTGCCCAGGGCGAGCAGGGCGACGGCGAGGCGCCGGGCGGTGCGGCGGACGGTACGGGGGCGGCGAACGGTACGGGGGCGGGGGCGGGTCATGGTGGGGTGTGTCCTCCGGAGCGGGTGGTGACCTGTTCAGGACAGGTCACCACCCGCGCGGGGCGCCGGGAGCGCGCTGCGCGGGGCGGGTCGGCGAGTCCACTCGTGCGGCGGGGCGCTGGGTGCGCACCCGCGCGCCGGGCCGTTCGGCGGACGCCGCTCCACCGTCCCGCCGAAGGGGCGTCAGTGTACGGAGGACGGGCGGACCGGGTGCTTGCTGAGGATCGATACCCGGTTGAAGGCGTTGATGGCGATGGCGATCCAGATCACCGCCGAGATCTGCTCGTTCCCCAGGACGGTGCGGGCCTGCGCGTACGCGGCCTCCTGAGCGGCGGAGTCGGCGGGGTGGGTGGTGGCCTCGGCCAGCGCGAGGGCGGCGCGCTCGCGCTCGTCGTACAGGCCGGTCTCCCGCCAGGCGGCCAGCACGCCGAGCCGCTGGACGGTCTCGCCCTCCTTCAGCGCGGCCTTGGTGTGCACGTCCAGGCAGTAGGCGCAGCCGTTGAGCTGGGAGACCCGGAGGTTGATCAGCTCGACCAGGCGGCGTTCGATCCCGGCCTCGGCGGCCGCGGCGCGGACGGCCTCGGCGGTGCCGAGCATCGCCCGGAACGGCTGCGGGTGCTGCTTGTCGATGTAGACCCGGGCCGTCGCGGCCGCCACCTCGGTCACGTGGACTCTCCTCCAGTTGCGGCCCGCCACGGGCGGGTGGTTTGTCGGACGGTTCGTTTCATGATAGTTGAAGATAAAACCATTTGTCGTGGTGTCGCGGCGCACAGCCCCCGGCACCGGGGAGGGAGCACAGCATGAGCACCACCGGGAACGGCGCCGCCGAGGTCCTGCCCCCGCGGGACGTCCCGCTCGGCGGGGCCCGCGCCATGACGGTCCGTCGGACCCTCCCCCAGCGCGAGCGTACCCTGATCGGCGCCTGGTGCTTCGTCGACCACTACGGCCCCGACGACGTCGCCGTCACCGGCGGCATGGACGTGCCCCCGCACCCGCACATCGGCCTGCAGACCGCGACCTGGCTGTTCAGCGGCAAGCTCCGGCACCGCGACAGCAACGGCGTCCACGAGGACGTCCTGCCCGGCGAGCTCAACCTGATGACGGCCGGCCGCGGCATCGCGCACTCCGAGACCTCCACCCCGGAGACCACCGTCCTGCACGGCGTCCAGCTCTGGATCGCACTGCCCGACGCGCACCGGCACACCGGGCGGGCCTTCCACCACCACGTCCCGCGGCCCGTCCCGCTGCCCGGCGGCGGCGAGGCCCGGGTCTTCCTCGGCACGCTGGCCGGCGAGACCTCCCCCGTCCCCACCTTCAGCCCGCTGCTGGGCGCCGAGATCCACCTCCCGGCCGGGGCCACCACCACCCTCGACCTCGACCCCGCCTTCGAGCACGGCCTGCTGGTCGACGCCGGCGAGATCCGCTTCGCCGGCACCCCGCTGCGCCCCGACGAACTCGGCCACCTCCCCACCGGCCACCCCACCGCCACTCTCACCAACACCTCCGCCGAACCCGCCCGCCTGGTCCTGCTCGGCGGCACCCCCTTCGGCGAGGAGATCGTCATGTGGTGGAACTTCGTCGCCCGCACCGGCGAGGAGATCGTCCAGGCCCGCCTCGACTGGGAGAAGGGGGACCGCTTCGGCGAGGTGACGGGCTACCCGGGCGACCGCCTGCCCGCCCCGGAACTGCCGAACGCCACCCTCAAGGCACGGGGAAACCGCCACTGACCTGTGTAAACCCATTCCTCGTGAACGTGCCGACACAGCAACAGGGCGCCGGAGCGCGCCCTTCCGCGCAGGCCGACGACACACCGCCCGGAAGGGAACGTCCAGGGGCCCCACCCCCACGTGCGGTGCGCCGCCCAGCCGGTCCGACGGGCCGTCAGCACCGCGTGGGTTGCTGCCGGGTCCGGAGGGAGTCGGCGATGCGCGCCGCCGACGTCCCTCGTCCGTTGGCCGCGGCCCGGATCGGGATCCCGTACGCGGCGGCGGTGTCGATGCCGATGTCCTTGGCGGCCTGTTCGGGCAGGTCGGCCAGGTTCCACAGGGCGACGTCGTGGCTGACCTGCCAGTCGGGGGTGAAGCTGAGCAGGCTGATCCCCGGGAGGTCGAAGCGGTGGCCGCTCACGTGCAGCCCGGTGACGCGCCACATGAACGCGGCCCGGTCCGGGGCGTGGACGCTGTCCTCCACCCAGCACCTGGTGTCGGACGTGTTGGCGAACCAGGGTCCGAACTGGTCCCGGATCTCGTCCAGGCCGTGCAGGTCCCAGCGGAGCGACTTCTCCTCGTAGTGGGCGTCGTCGGTGTAGATGGATAACGCGGCGTCCAGGTCGTGCCGGTTCCAGCCCTCGCAGTGCCGCTGGTAGGTGGCGAGTTGGGCGGCCTGGTAGGCCGGTTCGGCCTGCCGCGTGGACGCAGGGCTCATCGTTGTTCCTCCCCATTCCCGGGCCGGGTGCCGCGGTGCCGTCACCGCGGCTTCGACCGGCCACCGGTCTTCGGGCCCGCCTCCGGACCCCCGCCCGAGCAGACCACGGGCCGGTACCGCCGAGCGCCGGGAACCCCCTCAAACCGCCCCGGAGAGGGAATCGCGGCCGCGCCGCCCAGGCTGCGCGGGCGCCGGTCAGGTCGAAGTCCTGCGCGACCTGACCTGTGGACCGTTCGCCGCGCTGGCACAGGTCGACGATCACGGCCGCGAACTCCGGCGTGAACGAGCGCCTGGGCCTCGGCTTCCTCTCCACGGAAAGACGGACCGCGGCGGGGCCGGTGGGAGGTGTCGCCTAGGATCACACTCCTGACCAAAGCTTTACGGGGGAACGGAAGCCATGCAGCCGATCGGACCTGACGATCCGCCATACGTTGGACCTTTCAGGACGGTTGCCGTGCTCGGCCAGGGCGGTATGGGCAGGGTGCTGCTGGGGGCGGCCGCGGACGGGCGGCTCGTCGCCGTCAAGCGCGTGCACGCCGACCTCGCCGACGACGAGGGCTTCCGCGCCCGGTTCCGGCGCGAGGTGGACGCCTCGCGGCGGGTGTCCGGCGCCTACACCGCGCCGGTGGTGGACGCCGACCCGGACGCTCCGGCGCCCTGGCTCGCCTCCCTGTTCCTGCCGGGGCCCACCCTGGGCGAGGCGCTGGAGGCGGTCGGCGCCCTGCCCGAGGAGACGACGCGCCGGCTCGCCGCCGGTCTCGCCCGGGCGCTCGCGGACGTCCACCGGGCCGGGCTCGTCCACCGGGACCTGAAACCGTCGAACGTCCTGCTCACCGAGGACGGCGTCCGGGTCATCGACTTCGGCATCGCCCGGGCGGACGACCACGCCACCAGGATCACCCACACCGGCGCTTTCATCGGCTCCCCCTCCTTCATAGCCCCGGAGCAGATCGTGGGCGGGGCCGCCGGGCCCGCCGCCGACGTGTTCGCGCTCGGGGCCACTCTGGTGCTGGCCTGCACCGGGCGGCCCCCTTTCGACGGCGGCTCGGTGCCCGCCGTCCTGCACGCCGTGGTCCACGGAGAACCCGAGGTCACGGCCGTGCCACCGGGTCTGCGCGCCCTGGTCGCGGCCTGTCTCGCCAAGGACCCGGCCCGGCGGCCCTCCCCGCAGGAGGTGTCGGCCCGCCTCGGGGCGGTGGCCGCCGCCGCCCGGCCGTGGCCCGAGGCCGTGCACGCCCGGATCGCGGCCCAGCGGGCGGAGGCCGACCGGTTCGTCCACGCGACACCCTCCGTCCCCCCGCCCCCGCCGCCGACCGCTTTCGCCCCCGCGCCCGTTCCCGCCTCCGTCCCTACCCCTGCCCCCGTCTCCGCCCCCATCCCCGGACGGGCCTCGCGGCGGCCCCGGCGGATCGCCCTGGCCGTCGGCGCCGGGCTGCTCGCGGTCACCGGAGCGGTGGTCGCCGCGCCGGGCCGGGCGGCGGACCTGTACTACCTGGTGGTGCCCGAGCCCGTCCCGACCCCGGGCGACGTGCCGCTGAGCAAGGTCCCCGACCGGTACACCGGGCCGCTGTCCACCTGCGACGAGGTGTTCACCCGGGTGACGGCCCCCAGCGGATTCACCGTGGAGCACACCATGGAGAGTCCGGACCGCACCACTCCGGTCGGCGGGCGACGCTCCGAGCAGTGCTCGTGGAACACCCGCTCCGGTGACCGGATCACCATCGTCTGGGACCAGTACGACAGCGCCGCGGGCCGGACCGGCGCCGAACTGGCGAAGGAGCACTACGAGGCGTTCTACCGGCGCGGGGTCACCCCGCGCAGTTCCGCCTACGGCTTCTTCGAGGAAGCCCTGTGGGAGAAGCCGCACGGCGAGTCCTGCGTCCTGCGCGGCCGGGACGGGAACCTGCACGTGTTCCTGATCGTCGAGGGCGCCGCCTATCCGGTGGGCCGCTGCGAGGGTGTCGCCGAGGACGTCGGACGGCAGTTCATGGCGGCGGTGAAGGCCCGATGACGCGCCCCCTCGGTCCCGAGGACCCGCACCGGGCGGGGCCGTACCGCCTGCTCGCCGAACTGGGCCGGGGCGGCATGGGACGGGTGTTCCTCGGCGCCGGGCCGGACGGGCGGCTCGCCGCCGTGAAGCAGGTGCACGCCCGCCTCGCCGTCGACGCGGGCTTCCGGGCCCGGTTCCGGCGCGAGGTGGAGGCGTCCCGGCGGGTGTCCGGGGCCTGCACGGCAGCGGTACTGGACGCCGACCCGGAGGCCGCCGTGCCCTGGCTCGCCTCCGTGTTCGTGCCCGGCCCCTCGCTCGGCGCTGCCGTGGAGCGGTCCGGCCCACTGCCCGCCGAGACCGCGCGGCGGCTCGCGGTGGGCCTGGCGACCGCCCTGGACGAGATCCACCGGGCCGGGCTGATCCACCGCGACCTGAAGCCGGAGAACGTCCTGCTGTCGCAGGACGGGGTGCGGGTCATCGACTTCGGCATCGCCCGGGCCGTCGAGGACGGCGGTCCCGCCGCACTCACGGGCACGGGGCTGGTCATCGGCTCGCCCGCGTTCATGTCCCCCGAGCAGGCGGAGGGCCGGGAGCTCACCCCGGCGAGCGACGTGTTCTCGCTGGGTTCGGTCCTGGTCCTGGCCGCCACGGGGACGAGCCCGTTCGCCGGACCCTCGACGTTCCAGCAGCTCTACGCCGTCGCGCACGCCGAACCCGCACTCGACGCCCTGCCGGACGGGCTGCGCGGCCTGGCCGCCGCCTGCCTGGCCAAGGACCCGGCCGCCCGCCCGACGCCCGCCCAACTCCTCGCCGCGCTGGGTCCGTTGGCGCCCGATCCGCGCCCCTGGCCGCCGACCGTCCACGCCATGATCACCGAACAGCGGGCGCAGGTCGCCGACCTGCTGCCCCTGGACCCGGCTCCGGACCCGGGCCGGGCCCCCGCCGCTTCCGCTTCCGCTTCCGAACGGGCGGCGGCCCTGCCCCCGGGCAGCCCCACCGCCGCCGCCACCGCTCTCGCCACCGAGGTGTCCGCTCCGGCCCCGCGGCGACGCGGGCGGTGGGTCCCGGTCGCGGCCGCGACCGCAACCGCCCTGTGCCTGCTGGGCGCCGGGGCGTGGTGGTACGTCCGCGACGACAACCGCGCCGGGCCGGCGGACCGCTACCTGACGATGCCGACCTGCGCCGAGGCCGCACTGCGGCTCCCCCTGCCGGAACGACGGAAGGACATGGACCGGTTCACCGACTTCTCCTCCTCGGCCGACACCGACTGCTCCTGGTACGACAGGAACGAGCAGTTGGCGAGCGGCTGGGAACCCTCCTCCCACGCCGACGTCCGCTGGTCCCTGCGCCGTTCGGTGGGCACCGGCGAGAACGCCACCGAAGTCCAGCGGAAGGACTTCACGGACCGTGCACGCAGCGACGGCCGCCCCGCGACCGGTCTCGCCTTCGCCGACGACGCGTACTGGAGGACCGCCGACAGCGGGTGGACCTGTGCGCTGTCCGTCCGCAGGGCGAACCTCACCGTGGACGTCTTCCTCGCCGGCGAGCGGCATCCGGCCGCCGACTGCGAGCAGGAGGCGGCGAGGATCGCCGAAGCGGCCCTGGCAGCGGTTCCCGCCACCCCCGCCTGACCCTCGGGCGGTTCCTGGCCGGGGCCGGGTCGGAGCAGCCAGGAGCCGGGGCCGGGTTCCCGATGGCCTTGATGCCGTCGGGCGCGTCCTCCTGGAGGTGGCTGCTGCCGAGCATGGCCACGTCCCAGACGTCCAGGTCGAGTTCGAGGCCGGCGAGTGCGGCGGCGAACTCCCGCCACGGACCCGTCCCGCAGGTCGACGCGCAGCAGGAGGGTCCTGGCCGGCGTGGCCACGGCCTCGGTCTCGGCGGCGCTCGCCCGGCCCGCCCGGGGGAGGGCGCGGCGGGGGTCGCCGGTGCGGTCGAACCTGCGGCGGGCCCAGGTGCAGAGGCTGGGGCGGAGCTCCTCGGGGAGCGGCGGGCCCGCGTCCTCGACGCTCTCGTCGGCGCCGGAGGAGACGTGTCCGGCGGCCCGGTCGAGGAGACTCGTGGGGGCCTGCAGAACTGTGGATCCGGCCGGCACCGAATTGCCCGGTGCGTTCGAAGACGTGGACGGCGGGTTCGACGGTGTCGCCTTCGGCGCCTGTCGAAGCGGCCGGTCCCTCCATCGCGCACGTGCAATAGGGGCCGCCGCCAACAATTGCCAGGCGTATCGGGGTCGCAGCTTCCTCTCCAGATCTGCGGCGTCCTCGCGGAGCCGGTTCCGGATGTCGATTTTCGAGGCGGCGGGAATTCACGGCACAGGTTGCGGAAATGCGCCGGAATGCCTACCGGACCCTGTCGCGAAGAACGGCACCGGAGGGCACTTCTGCACCAATGGCAGTTTCGGGGAAGTCGCCGATGGCATGGCCGGTCGTCCCGCACGACGCGACCGTCCTGGACGGTATGCGAAGAACGGCTCCGAACTGCGCGGATAAAGCCGGGAATCCACTGCGAAACGGGCAGGCAGCCCGATTCACCGTTCTTCCGGCGCCTCCCGGACCGCCGCGAGGGCGTCCCGGAGAGCACCGGAGAGCGCCCATGGTAGCCCCTTCGAATTTCTCTGGGCCACCCCCGGAGTTTGGCTCTCCGCAAGTTCACGCCATGCCGCGCCCTGGGCAAGATAGAACATTTACCCGATTTATCCGAATCCTCCGGGTCCTCAAAAAGGACATAGGAGTGGAATCCGTCGGCATAAGCTCGGCTTGTCCAGTTCTGAACCGCCCCACCTGATTTGCCCCACCGATAGTGGGTGAAACGGACACCGACGGTCGGGATGTGTGGATGTGGTGCACTTGACGCGGGCACCTCGTGAAGTGGATTCGCTCCTCGATTTGGGTGGCGGTGCACCGTCCTGCGGGTTATGTTGATCGCTCTCAGGTGCCTCGGGGCTGCACCGGAAACAATTCGGCGCCTGGGATTTTCGGGAGGAGAAGAAAGCTTGTCCGCGCCATCAATTCCGTCGCGTCGACCACGGGGTCCGCTGACCGAACGCAATTTCCTGATGCTGTTCGGCGCCCGGGCGATCTCCTCCCTCGGTGACGGGATCTCCCTGGTCGCCCTCACCTTCGCGATGCTGGACCTGGCCGGTCCCAAGGGCCTCGCGCTGGTCCTGCTGGCCCGCGAGATCCCCACCGTCGCGCTGCTGCTGCTCGGCGGGGTCTGGGCGGACCGGATGTCCCGCCGCAGACTGATGATCGCCGCCAACGTCGCGATGTTCGGCGCGCAGGCGGCCTCGGGTGCCCTGGTGCTGTCCGACTCGGCGGCCGTCTGGAAGATCGCCCTCCTCCAGGTCGGCTACGGCCTGGGCAACGCGCTGTTCCTGCCGGCCTCGCTGAGCGTGGTCCCGCAGAGCGTCAGCCCCGGGCACCTCCAGAAGGCGAACGCGCTGCTGGCGCTGTCCCGCAACGGCCTGGGCGTCATCGGCCCGATGGCGGGCGCCCTGCTGGTGGCCACCGTCGGCGCGGGCTGGGGCATGGCCGCGGACGCCGGAACGTTCCTCCTCGCCGCGATCGCCTTCTCCTTCATGCGGATCACCGACCCGAAGCGGGAGAAGGCGGAGTCCGTCCTCACCGAACTCAAGGGCGGCTGGAAGGAGTTCACCTCCCGGACCTGGGTGTGGACGATCATCTCGTCCTTCGGCCTCTTCCAACTCGCCGTGTTCCCGGTGTTCATGGTGCTGGGCGCCCGCATCGCCAAGGAGGACCTCGGCGGCGCCGCGGCCTGGGGCGGGCTGCTCGCGGCCACCTCCGTCGGTGCCATCCTCGGCGCGCTGGTCGCCACCCGGGTGAAGCCCCGACTCCCCCTGGTCTTCGGCCAGTTCCTGATCCTCCCGGTGGGCCTGTTCTTCGTCCTGTTCGCGGTCGGCGCTCCGCTGCTGGTGCTGCAGGGCGTGGCGGTCTTCGCCTGGGCCTGCTCCGAACTCGGCGACACCCTCTGGTACACGGCCCTGCAGGAGAACGTGCCCGAGGAGGCCCTCGGACGCATCAGCTCCTTCGACTTCTTCGGCTCCCAGGTCTTCAAGCCGATCGGCTTCGCCCTGGTCGGACCGGTCGGGGCCGCCATCGGCTCCCACACCGTCATGCTCGGCTCCGCCGGCCTGCTCGTGGTGGTGACCGTGGGCATCCTCTTCGTGCCCGGCGTGTGGCAGGTCCGGTCGGGGGTGCCGGCGCCGGCGCTCGAACCGGCGGCCGCCGAATGAGCACCGGCGGACCGTGACGGCCCGCGGCCGCCCGGGAGTAGGCCCCGGATCTCGCGCAGCAGCTGCGGTCGGCCGTCCGCGACCGGGATCCGCGTCACTCCCCCGCCCCGCCGGGCTCCGCCGCGGGCGGGTCGGCGGCGGGCGGTGCGGCCGCGGGCAGGGTGAGCAGCATGGTGGTGCCGCCGCCCGGGGTGTCCTCCACCTCCAGGGAGCCGCCCATCGCTTCGGCGAGGCCGCGGGAGAGGGCGAGGCCGAGGCCGACGCCGGTGGTGTTGTCGGTGTCGCCGAGGCGCTGGAACGGCAGGAAGACCCGGTCGCGGTCGCCGGGCGGGATGCCGGGGCCGCGGTCGACCACCCGGATCTCGACCCGGTCGGCGTGCGTGGAGGCGGCGACCAGGACGGGCGCGCCGGGCGCGTTGTGGCGCAGCGCGTTGGTGACGACGTTGGCCAGCACCCGTTCCAGCAGCGGCGGGTCGGCGAGCACGGGCGGCACGGTGTCGAGGTCGAGCGGCCGGACGGGCGGGTGGGCGTCGAGCAGCGAGTCGAGGGCGCGGAGCAGCGCCTCGTCCAGGTGGGTCGGTTCGAGGTGCAGGGTGAGGGCGCCGGCCTGCAGGCGGCTCAGGTCGAGCAGGTTGTCGACCAGCCGGGTGAGCTTGACCAGCGACTCGTCCGCGGTGGCGAGGAGTTCGGCCCGGTCGGCGGGCGAGAACTCGACGTCGGGGCTGCGCAGCGAGCCGACCGAGGCAAGGGCGACGGCGAGCGGGGTGCGCAGGTCGTGGCTGACGGCGGCGAGCAGCGCGGTGCGCATCCGGTCGGCGGCCTTGATCGGTTCGACCTCGGCGGCGGCGGTGGCGAGCCGGTCGCGTTCCAGGGCGGCGGCGATGTGGGCGGCGAAGGCGGTGAGCACGCGCTGGTCCGCGGCGGGCAGGCGGCGCCCGGCGAGGACGAGCAACCCGCCTCCGCCCACCGGTAGTTCGGTGACCGTCCGGTCGGGGGCCGGGTCGCCCCCGGCGTCGCTGCGGCCCAGGGCCGCGCCGCTCGCCCGGTCGAGCAGCGCGACCGAGTCCAGGGCGAAGGCGGTGCGGGTCTTCTCCAGCAGGGCGGGCAGCGCGTCCGCGCCCCGCAGGACGCTGCCGGCCAGCGTGGACAGGGTCTCGGCCTCGGCGGTGGCGCGGGCGGCCCGGGCGGTCTGCCGGCCGGCGTGGTCGACCACCGTGGCGACCGTCAGGGCGACCACCGCGAACACCAGCAGCGCGATGACGTTGTTGGGTTCGCCGATGGTGAAGGTGTGCACCGGCGGGATGAAGTAGTAGTTCAGCAGCAGCGAGGCGGTCAGCGAGGCCAGCAGTGCGGAGGCCGCGCCGCCCAGCAACGCCACGGCGACGACGCCGAGTTGGAGGATCAGCGCGTCCGTCGTCAGGTTGACCTGCTGGTGGAACTGCGCGAGCACCGCCGTCAGGACCACGGGCACCGCGAGGCCGGCCAGGACGCCCGCGACGGTGCGCCGCCGGGAGTGGCGCCGTCCGAGCGGGGGGAGTCGGCCGCGGCCGGTGAACGCGTGGGTGACCATGTGGACGTCGATGTCCTCGGAACCGTCCACGGCGCTCTGGCCGGTGCCGGGCCCGGTGAGGAAGCGGTTCAGCCGCCCCCGGCGGCTGGTGCCCAGGACGAGCTGGGTGGCGTGGTGGGCCCGGGCGAAGGCCAGCAGCGCGGTCGGGACGTCGTCGCCGACCACCACGTGGTAGCTGCCGCCGAGGGTCTCGACCAGCTGCCGCTGTTCGGCGAGCGTCCCCGGGGAGGCGCCCGCGAGGCCGTCGCTGCGGCTGATGTGCACGGCGAGCAGTTCGCCGCCGGCGGTGCGGTCGGCGATCCGGGCGGCCCGGCGGACCAGCGTCTCGCCCTCGGGGCCGCCGGTGAGCGCGACCACGACGCGCTCCCGGGTCTCCCAGACCCGGTCGATGCGGTGGGTGGCGCGGTAGTCGAGCAGTCCCTCGTCGACCCGGCCGGCCACCCAGAGCAGGGCGAGTTCGCGCAGCGCGGTGAGGTTGCCGACCCGGAAGTAGTGGGAGAGCGCGGCGTCCACCTTCTCGGCCCGGTAGACGTTGCCGTGGGCGAGGCGGCGGCGCAGCGCCTGGGGTGCCATGTCGACCAGTTCGAGCTGGTCGGCGCGGCGGACGACCGCATCGGGGACGGTCTCGCGCTGCGGGATGCCGGTGATCTTCCGGACCACGTCGTTGAGCGATTCGAGGTGCTGGACGTTGACGGTGGTGACGACGTCGATCCCGGCGGCGAGCAGTTCCTCGACGTCCTGCCAGCGCTTGGTGTGGCGCCCGCCGGGGATGTTGGTGTGGGCGAGTTCGTCGACCAGGGCGACCTGCGGGCGGCGGGCGAGGACCGCGTCGAGGTCCATCTCCTGGAACTCGCCGTCCCGGTAGGTCCGGGTCAGGCGGGGCACCGTCTCCAGTCCCCGCAGCATGTCCTCGGTGTGCCGTCGGCCGTGGCACTCGATGTACCCGACGACCACGTCCGCGCCCCGGTCGAGCCGCCGGTGCGCCTCGTCGAGCATCCGGTAGGTCTTTCCGACGCCGGGGGCCGAACCGAGGTAGACCCTCAACTGCCCGCGGCGCGGGGCGGCGCCGGGGGTGAGGTCACGGGACATGGGCGTTGCTCTTTCCGTGCGGAAGCGGCTTCGGGAGGACGGGCTGCCGGCGACAGCAGCGAACCAGCCCTCCGAAGCCGTTCCAGGTTTCCTGACGCCCTCCATACGGGCGCACGGACCACCTTGACGCGACCTTGACGCGGCCTTGATGCCCGGGGCGCAGCGCCTCGGTGGTCTGCCGGTCCTCCCGGTCGGTCCCGCCGTGGACGGTGGTGAGGGTCGGCACGCGGGACACGGGCGGCGAGCGAGACAGGTCCGGCGGTTCCGGGGGCTGCCGGCGGCCGCCGTCGCGGTGCTCACCTGGGGGCAGGCACACGGACGAGGTGCGGAGGAGCAGCTTCATGATCAGGAACGGCCACATCTCCCGCTGGCTGGGGGCCCAGCGGATCGACACCCCGACGCCGGTGGACCGGGAGTTCGGCAAGCAGATCCCCGACCCGAGCGGCTGGTTCGGGCTGGCGTTCTCCGACGAGGTCGGGCCCGGACAGGTGTTCACCTCGCGCTTCCTGGACGAGGACGTCGTCCTGTACCGCACCCGCAAGGGGGTGCTGCGGGCCGTGCGGCCGCACTGCCCGCACCTGGGCGCCCACCTGGGGCTGGGGCGGGTCGAGGAGGAGGAGCTGGTCTGCGCCTTCCACTCCTTCGGGTACGGGACCGACGGGGCGTGCGTCCGGACGGGGTACGGGACGAAGCCGCCGCGGATCGGGCTGCAGCGGCTCACCGTGCGGGAGAACGCCTCGGGGCTGGTGCTGCTCTGGTACCACCCGGAGGGGAAGCCCCCGGACTGGGAGGTGCCGGACCTGCCGACGGAGGGTTTCACGCCGTGGGCGCACGCCACCATCGACGCGATCGGGCACCCGCAGGAGCTGATGGAGAACCCGATCGACTTCGGCCATTTCGGCACGTACCACGAGATGGGCGACGCGATCGACGGCAGCGTCTCCTTCGAACCCCACCGCTACACCGCGAAGTTGCGGGTCAAGCCGTTCGCCACCTTCGAGCTCAAGCCCCGCCCCGGCGTCCGGCTGCCGCTGCCGCGCTGGCTGGCGGAGCTGACCCTGGTGGTCCACGTCACCACCCACGGGGTGGGGCTGGTGCTGGGCGACATGTTCCTGCCCGGCGGGCGGCAGTTGCTGCGGGTGCTGGCGCTGCCGTCGGTGCAGGCGGACGGGCGGATGCGGATCAGGCTGGGCGCGGCGGTGGTCCGGCCGCGGTCCTGGCCGCTGCCGCTGCGGCCCTTCGGGGAGCGGCTGCTGGCCGCGGGGGCCCGGCTGGCGCTGCGGCTGATCCTCGACTTCTCCTTCAACGAGGACCGCACCGGCAGTGACATCCCGATCTGGGCGACGAAGAAGTACGTGGCCCATCCGCCGGTGGCGGAGGGCGACGGCCCGCTGTCGGAGTACCGGCGCTGGGCCCGGCAGTTCTACCCCGCCGCGCCGCGCACCGCCCGGGCGGTCCCGGCGCCGGCCGCCGGGAGCGACGGCCGCCGGCAGGAGGCCCGGGGGTAGCGGCCCGCACCGCGCGCACGGGGAAGAGCCGCCGGGAGCGTCCCGGCGGCTCTTCCTGTCGTTCGGCGGCGGGGTCCGTCCGCTACGCGTAGTGCGGGGTGCGTCCGCGCGAGGCCGCGAAGTTCAGGGCCTTGAGGACGAAGCCGAGGCTGCTGTGCGGGACGTCGTAGGGGATGGGGCGGGGGCCGACCTCGTCGGTGACGCAGTCGAAGCCACCGTCCGGGCGCTGCCGCTCGGCCAGGTGGCGGAGTCCGGCGGCCACCGCGGCGGGCACCGACGGCAGGTCCGCCGTCCCGCGCGCGGCCGGGTCGGCGGTGAGCAGGGCGATGACGGAGAAAGCGGTGCTGACGGTGTCGCTGGCGGAGCCGGGGAGGTGGCCCCAGCCGCCGTCGGGGTTGCGGGTGGCGAGCAGGTGGTCGACCGACCGGCGGGCGGCCCGCACCGCCGCCGGGCGGACGTCCGGGCGGAGCTGCGGCAGCGACCGGGCCAGGCCCAGGGCGCGGACGCAGCGGAAGACCGCGCTGGAGTGGCTCCTGCTCCAGGACAGTTCGAAGGTGCCGTCGGGGTGCTGACGGTCGATCAGGTGGAGCAGGCCGCGCCGGACCCGGTCGGCGTGCTCGGCGCCCGCGAGGCCGAGGCAGACCACGCCCTCCGCCGTCATCGCCGCCTCGGAGGGGTTGCCGCGCAGGTAGGTGGGGAAGCCGCCGTCGTCGTTCTGCAGCTCCAGGTAGTAGCGCAGGCCCCGCCGGACCGGGTCGGCGTACCGGACGGGGTCGAGGGCGTGCAGGGCCTGCAGGCCGTAGGAGGAGTCCTCGGCGTCCGTCTGGGTGGAGTGCGGCGTGTACGTCCAGCCGCCGTCGGGCTGCTGGAGGGCCGCCAGCCGCTCCCCCAGCCGGGCCGTGACGTCCCGCCGGTCGGTCCGCCCGGCCAGGCCCATGCCGGTCAGCGCGGTGGCGCCGACGCTCCAGTCGAGGATGAAGGGGATGCCGCCGTCCGGCCGCGCGGTCGCCAGCACGCCGCGCAGCCCCGCGCGCACGCGTGCGGCCTGCGCGGGCCCGCGGGTGTGCAGGGCGAACAGCACGATCAGCCGGGACAGGACGTTGCCCTCCCAGATCTCCGGGGTGTCCACCGTGGCGACCAGGGCGTCGAGTTCGTGGTCGCGGAGCAGTTCGGGGCGGCCCAGGGCGTGGCAGGCGATCGCCTTGTGGGAGAGCCGCTCGACGCGTTTCCAGGTGTGCAGGGCCGCCAGGTCCGGCAGCTCGGTCAGCGTGGCGGGCAGCGGCACGTCGGCGCCGAGCAGCCGCAGCACGACGTCGACCAGTTCCCGCTTCGGCCCGGCGGTGTGGTGGTCGAAGCCGCGCAGCAACTCGGCCGCCCGGTACGGGGTTCCGGGGCGGGCGCCGTCCCGGGCCAGCCGCAGCACCACGCGTTCCAGTGGCACGGTCTCGCCGACCCCGGCCAGGAAGCGGCGCATCCCGGCGGTCTCCCGGGGGCAGGGCAGTCCGGTCAGCGCGCCCAGCCGCAGGGTCAGCGCGGTCTCCAGGACGCGGCCCCGGCAGTGGCCGGGCACCGCGCCCCCGGGAGTGACCAGGCCGGCCAGGTGGTCGGCGAGGCGGGCGCGCACCTCGTCGACGGACGGGGGCGCCGGGTGGGAGGTGGTGGTGGTCACGGCGGTCATCCCCTCGGGCCGGCGGTCAGCGGGGCGTCCAGGCACTCCCACCACCAGGCGATGGCCGGGACGGGGAGCGGGCCGCCGAGGACCACGGCGTCCGGGGCGGTGTCCACCGCGATCTCCGGCAGCAGCCCGGCGTGGGCGGGGTCGACCTCCAGCTTCTCCCGGCAGCTGTGGTGCCAGAACTCGGTGTAGGCGGCGATGTGCAGGCCCACGTCGCGCAGGTAGAGCCGCATCGGTTCGGACACCTGCGGCAGCACCTGCTCGCGCAGCCGCAGGAACAGGGCCATCACCTGGTTGCGCATCGCCAGGGCGGTGGCCACCGCCTCCGGCACGCCGGTGCCGTCGCGGCGGGCGAGGATCGTGATCAGGTTGCTCTCGCCGATGCCGTTGGTCAGGTCGCGCGGGAGGGAGAAGATGTCGTTGTCCCAGTTGCAGAGGATCCACATCATCTCGCCGAGGGCCCGGACGGCCGGCAGCGCGAGCTCGTCGGCGTCCAGCCGGTAGTCGCCGGCGATCTCGCAGTACGTCATCGGGACGGCCGCGCCGACGCCGTACAGCTTGACGGCCACGGTCTCGTTGAGGTCGGGGACGCCGCCGAGCGAGCGCTGGGCCCGCTCGCAGGTGCCGCCGAAGAACCACAGCCGCCAGCTCTCGGTGTGCCGGGCGATCTGCGCGGGCGTGGCGAACCGCAGCAGCCGGGTGCGGGCCTCCACCCAGGCCGCCGCGAGCGGGTCGTCGTCCACGGGCGGGCAGGACGGCGCGTCCAGCAGCCGCAGCAGGTTGTTCAGCCGCAGCACGAGCCGGTCGGAGTCCTGCCGGACGTCGTCGATCAGGTCGTCCACCGGGAAGCCCCAGGCGCAGATCAGGTCGGCGCCCAGCTGGGCGCGCTCCAGGTCGGCGTGCGGGAAGAACATCGAGGCGATCCAGCCGAGCCCGTAGCTGGTCAGGCGTTCGCGGTGGGCCTCGTCGCGGGCGACGATGCGGTGGTCGAGCAGCCAGCGGTTGGTGCGCTCCTCGATCAGCGCGGACTGCGGGTGGGTCCGGACCGGGATCGGGCACCACAGGGCCGGGAGGCGGGGGTCAACGGTGGTTTTCACGGCTGCTCCCCGTGGTGGTGATGGTGGCGACGGCGCTCGGCGGGACGGTCTCGGCGCGGGCGGCTTCGGCGGGGTGCGTCTCGGCGCGGGCGGTGTCGGCCGGCCGGGCGCCGGCGGGGTAGAACTGGTCGGCCCAGCGCCGCCAGCGCATGAACGGGCCGTCGCCCTGGGCGAGTCGGGGGTGGTGCAGGAAGGTCTTCGCGCTCCACACCGGCAGGTCGCCGCCCTTCTCGGGCATGATGAAGCGGGTGTGGTTGAACCAGTGGGTGAGCCGGGCGAGCAGCCGCGAGGCGCCCGCCGCGAACGGCTCGCGCAGCGGCGGGGGCAGCAGCCGCGGGGCCGGGACCCGGGCGCTGGCGGCCCACCGGACCTGCATCCGCCACGGGCCGGTGACGACGGGCAGCGCCCACACCCGCAGGCCGATGCCCATCCGCAGGTCGATGTCGGCGACGAGGTAGCCGACGCCGTGGATCCGGATCCGGTAGTCGGAGGTGTAGGTGCGGCCGGTGAAGGGGATCCGCGCCGCCAGCCGCAGCGTCGTCGTGCAGCCCGTCCCGTTCTCCCGGAACGGCTCGGCGGCGCTGCCGCCGGTCATCACGGTGGTGTGCAGCGTGCCGAGGTGGCCGACGTCGATCGCGTTCTCCAGCACCTCCTGCGGGTGCCCCGGGGACTCGGTGAGGCTGTAGTGCGGCGGCGACCAGCCCGCGGTGGGCAGCGCGGGGATCCGCCAGGCGGGCGGCTCCCCCTCGGGGTGGTACCAGACCATGATCAGGCCGTTGACCTCCTCCACCGGGAGCAGCGCCAGCCGGGCCTTGGGCGGGCGGGTGCCGTAGGCGGTGGCCTTGCACGCCCCGTCGGGGCCGAAGGCGAACGCGTGGAAGGAGCAGACGATGTCCTCGCCCCGCACGGTGCCGCCGCGGCCCAGGTGGGCCCCCAGGTGCGGGCAGTACGGGCGGGTGGCGGTGAGTCGTCCGCTCCGGGCCCGCCACAGCACCACGTCCTGCTCCAGCAGGCGCCGGGTGACGACCGCGCCCGGGCGGACGGTGTGGGAGGTGCCCAGGCAGAACCAGCCGCTGGGGTCGGGGAGGGGCGACTCCGCCGGACTGTACGGGGTGATGTCGCCCTCGGTCGGGACGGTGTAGTTGAGGTTCTTCCGGCGGAACATCCCTCTCAGCCTCCTGCGCGCGACCGGGGTGGTGGTTTCCGCCCGCCGGCGCCGTGCGCCGCCGGGCGGTACCAGCCAAGCGCGGGAGGCCGGGCACGGGGACCGGGCGGGACCGTCGGGGCTGTCTCGCTTGCCGGGGTGTCACTCCCCCGCGCCGTTCTCCGCCTCTCCGCCGGGGGGACGGCCGTCGGCTACTGGGCCGCGGCCCGGGCCAGCAGGTGCCGCACGCCCGCGTGCGCCGCGTACGGGCGCAGGTGGGCCCGCATCGTGCGCCGGGCCGCCGCGACCCGGCCGGACCGCAGGTGGGGAAAGTCGTCGAGGAAGGACTGCCAGGTGTGCACGGCCTGGTCGAGGTGGCCCGAGCGCAGCTGGAGTTCGGCCAGCTGGGCGGTGACGATCGCCCGGGAGCGGCGCTCGGCGGGCGGCCGGTGCCGCAGCGAGGTCTGCAGGGTGGCGATGGCTCCCCCGGTGTCGCCGAGCAGGTGGCGGACGGTGGCCTGCTGGTGGGCGAGCGCGGCCGGGTGGTAGTCGCCGATCAGCTCGGCGCGTTCCGCGGAGGTCGCCCGCTGCATCAGGCGTTCGGCCGCCGAGAGCGCCGCCAGCGCGGCGGTGCGGTCCGCGTCGGCCGCAGCCGCCACGGCCAGCTGGCCGAGCAGGAAGGCGTGCCGGGTCGGGGTGGCGGTGCGGCACCCGGCGGTCTCGGCGGTCTCGGCGAGCTGCCGGGCGTGGCGGTGGTGGCCGAGCGCGCAGGCCTGCACGGACAGGGCGCGCAGCGTGACGGCGTAGCCCGCCGGGTCGGCGGCCTCGCGCGCCAGCCGGAGCGCGACCCGGTAGTAGTGCTGGGCCAGCGCGTGCTCGTTGTCGTCGAAGCACATGAACGCGCACAGGTAGGTCAGGCGGGTGGCGACCCGGTGGAGCCGGCGCCGCAGGGCCGACGGTGCCGGGCCGTGCAGCAGCGGCGCGACGACGTGGGTGAGGTAGGCCGCGAGCGGCCGGCGGGCGTGGCCGCCGCCGAAGGTGCTGTCGTTGTCGGTGAACAGCCGCGCCATCTGTTCGGCCGCCGCCACCTGTTCGACCGTCACCGGGGCGCCGGGGTACGGCGGTCGGAGGGTGCGGGTGGCGCCCGCGGTCTGCTCCCAGGCGGGGATGTCGAGCCGGGTGAGCGAGTACGTGCCGACGGCGGACGTCCGCGGGCGCCGCTGCGCCCCGCCCAGCAGGTCCAGGGCGTCCGCCGCGTCGTCCGGCTCGTCGTCCGGTTCCGGGGCGGCGGTCGGCGCGTCGCGGGTGAGCCCCGTCGCGGCCTCGGTGACCCGGCGGCCGAGGGCGCGGGACAGGGCCTCCGCCACGATGGCCGGCGCGGGGGGCCGGGGCTTGCGCCCGGCCAGCCAGAAGGAGACCGATTTGCGGTCGAAGAGCAGGGTGATGCCCTGTTCCGCGGCCACTGCGGCGGCCTGCCGCGCCAGTGCCGTTCCGGTCCATCCGGCCTCGTCCAGCAGCGCCCGCAGCAGGTGGTTGGGGGTCGAGGTGCGCCCCATGGCCGCTCCGAGATGTTCAGGGTCCTCCGGGGAGCCTCCATTGCCCCAGACGCGCGGGCCCGCGGTCAAGGGCGCCTCCGCAAGCGAGACACCGTGACGGAGCGAGACACGGGGGCGGAGGTCGCGAGGGGTGGAGGTCGCGGGGGCGCCCTTGACCGCGGGCCCGGGCGGGTGCCGTCAGCGCTCCCGGACCAGGAGGTGGTCGGCGAGGGCCCGCAGGTCGGCGGCGCCGGCGGGGTCCGGGTCCGCGGCGGCGAGGTGGGCCAGGGCGGCCGCGCTGCGGCGGTCGGCCTCGGCGCGGGCCCAGGCGCGCCCGCCGGCGGCTTCCACCAGGCGGGCCGCGTGCGCCACGGTCGCGGCGTCGAACGTCCCGGCCCGCTGGTAGAGGGCGGCCAGTTCGGCACCCGCCCCAGTACCGGACGCCAGTGCCGCCACCACCGGCAGGCTCTTCTTGCGCGACTCCAGGTCGCCGCCGACCGGTTTGCCCACCACCTCCGGGTCCCCCCAGATGCCGAGCAGGTCGTCGGTGAGCTGGAAGGCCGTCCCCAGCTCGCGTCCGAACGCGCGGTAGCGGTCGACCGCGCGCCCGTCGGCCCCGCCGGCCAGCGCGCCCATCGCGCAGGCGGCGCCGAGCACCGCGCCGGTCTTCCCCTCGGACATCCGCAGGCACTCGTCGAGTCCGACCTCCGCCCGGTCCTCGAACTGGAGGTCGGCGGCCTGTCCGACGCACAGGTCGAGCACGGCGCTGCTCAGCTCCTTGCCCGCGGGCGTCGCCCCGAGCAGGTCGGTGGCCGCCGCGAGGAGCGTGTCGCCCGCCAGCAGGGCCCGCCCGGTGCCGTAGACGATCCAGGCGGCCGGCCGGTGGCGCCGCACCGGGTCGTGGTCCATGACGTCGTCGTGGAGGAGCGAGAAGTCGTGCACCAGCTCGACGGCGACCGCGGCGGCGACCGCGGCGTCCCCCGCCTGCGGGTGGGGGGCCGGCCCGCCGCCGCGGACGGCCCGGGCACAGGCCAGGGCCAGGGCGGGGCGCACCGACTTGCCCTGCCCGCCGGTCGGCCGGCCGTCGGCGTCCCACCATCCGGCGTGGTAGCCGGCGATCTGCCGGATCTCGGGGGGCAGCGCCCCGACGACGGCCCGCAGGGCGGGTTCGACGCGCTGCCGGGCCTCGGCCAGCACCTCGGCGGCGGTTCGGCCGGAGCGTCCGGCGGGGGCGGTCCGGGACGGGGAGGGAGGGGTCATCGCTGCTCCTCGGGTCGGGGCCGGACCTCGCACCGGCCGGTCTCTCCCCCAGTAGCGCCCGGGTGGCGTCCGCGCTGAAGTGCTCCGGCTCCGGCGGGGTGTCACGCTTGACGCCGCGTCACGCCCGGCCCGGCCGTGCAGGACGCGCCGCCCGGCCGTACGTCAGGTGGGAAACCGGCGGCGCGCGCGGCCCGGTCCACGCCCCCCGTGCACCCGGTACCGCCGGAAGTGCCCCCGTTCCCCGGCCGGTCGGGCGAACGGCCGTCCCGGGGCAGGGGTTTGGCGTACAGTGCGCGAAAAGTGAACTTCCGTTCATCATACGGTAGTTGAAGAATCGTTTCGTCACGATGGGTGTGATCATGTGACTCCGGAGGACATCCGCCCGCCCGCCCGGCCCCTCGACACCGCCCGGCCCCTCGACACCGCCCGGCCCCTCGACACCGCCCGGCCCCTCGACACCGCCCGGCCGCTGGGCACTGCCGGGCCTCTCGACAGCACCGGGCCCCTGGACGCTGCCTGGGTCGAACGCGCCGAGGCCGGCCTGCTCGCCTTCCACCGCAGCGACCTCGCGCACGGCGGGGGCCGCGACCGCCGTCGGCTCGCCGCCCGACTGGCCCGGGAGGTGCTGCCGGGCCTGCACCGGCCCGGCCCGCCCGCCGTCCGGCTGCGGATGCACCGGGTAGCCGGGCGGCTCGCCTACCTGTGCGGCTTCATGCACTTCGACGACGGCCGCCCGGAGCAGGCCCGGCGGTACTACGCGACCGCGCTGCGCCTCGCCGAGCTGGGCGGCTCCCCCGCCGACCGCGCCGTGGTGCTGCGCGGCATGTCGGTGCAGGCCCTCGCGCTCGGCGACGGCCCGCGCGCCCTCGCGCTGGCCCGGGCCGCCAACGGCGGCGCCGCGCCCGCCGAGCGGCGGTCCTTCCTGCTCGGCCAGCTGGCCGTCGCGCTGGCCCGGACCGGCGCCCGGCACGACGCGCTGCGGACCCTCACCGCGGCCGAGCGCTTCCTCGACCGGGCCACCGGGCCCGCCGACGCCCCGGTCGGCGTCTTCCACCAGGCCGCGCTGCTGCGCCAGCAGGCCGCGGTCCGCGAACTGCTCGGCGACCCGGCCGGTGCGGTGGCCGCCCTCCGGGAGTCGCTGCCGCACCGCCCGCCCGAGGAGACCCGCTCGCACGCCGTCGTCCTCGCCGACCTCGCCGTCCTGCTGGAGCGCACCGGCCGACTCACCGAGGCCGCCGCCGTCTGGCACGACTTCCTCGACCTGCGCCCCGGCCTCCGCAGTGCCCGGGTCGACGGGGCGTTCACCGCGCTGCGGACCAGGCTGCGCCCGCACGCCCGCCAGCCCGCCGTCCGCGACCTGCTGGACCGCGCCGGGCAGACCTGACGGGCGAGACCGTTGCCCTTCTTCAGCTCGAACGCGCCGCCGCGGCACGGTCGTTCGCCCCGGTATCGTCCGCCCCGGTGCCGTCCGCCGGCGCCCCGGGTCCGCGCAGCAGGGTGTCCACGGCGGCGCGGGCCGGGGAGGTCGTGGCGGCTCAGGCCGAGGGCGGTGAGGGTGGGGAGGACCACGTCGAGCAGGAAGGCGGGGGCGTCGATGCCGGCGGTGCGCATCACGGCGATCCGCGCCTCGTAGTCGGGCAGGACGTCCTCGGCGGGCATCCGGAAGGTGCGCAGCACATGGGCCAGGTCGGCGAGGGTGCCCTCCCGGTCGGCGTCCAGGTGCAGGGCGAGCATCCGCTGGTAGAACCGGGCGTGCGCCGTCTCGTCCCGGCCGATCAGCCGGTAGATGTCGGCGAGCACGTTCGCCCCCTTGCCGAGGGCGAGTTCGCGCTGCCTGCGGTAGATGGCGAAGGTGGTCAGCTCCTGGACGGCGCCGTAGACCACCATCCGGCGGGCCGCGCCGCCTCGCGGACGGTCGCCAACTGCTCGGCCCAGCCGCCGCGTCGGCCGAGGATCGGCGGCCCGGGCACCGGCACGGGCACCAGCCCGGCCCACAGCGCACCCAGGAAGGTCCGGACGAAGGGCCGCGGATCGCCGGCGGCCAGCGCGACCCGCTCCCCGGGGCGCAGTCCGAGCGCGCGGAGTGCCGCCGCCGAAGCCCTTGCCTCGGTGAGGAGTTGATGCCGGGTCAGGGTGGTCCACCCGCCAGGTACTCGTGGGCCGGGGTGTCGTCGCCGGCGTACTTCTCCAGCAGGCCGGCCGGCCCCGCGTCGCCCATGGTGTCCCAGTCTCGTCGGACATCGTTGTCGGCAGGACGCCAGCAAGGCCCGACCCCGCGCCCCGCCCTCGGTCGACGCGCGGCCGGCGCCCGTGCGCCGACGAACGCTCCTTGCCACTGACGGCCCGTCAGGGGATGCGGCCAGGCCCGGGGCCGGGCTCCGAATTCGCTCGACCGGGTGATCATCTCCGGGGCCGCCGGGCGGTGCGCCCGGATGCGCTCAGGGGTGCCCGGGGGTGCTCAGTGGCGGACGGCGGTGGCTGCGGCGAGGTCGATGTGTGCGGCGCGGCGGCGCAGGACGGCGGCGTCGGTGCGGGCCGCCTCGCGGGCGCGGGCCACGGCGGCGTGCGGGGAGTCGGCGCGGACGGCGAACGTCTGGGAGCCCGGGGCCCCGTGCCGGGAGCGGGTCGGCATGGTCACCAGCCAGAGCGGCTTCGGGACGGCGGACTCCCCCGACTCCCCGCAGGTGCGTGAGAACGGGAGCGAACCCGGAGCCGGCCGGCGGTCGGCTCCGGGTTCGGTCAGTACGGAGGCGAAGGCCATGGCTTCTCCAGTGCTGTGCGGCCGGGGGCGTGGGACGCGGCCCGCGGGTGTGCAGAGCACCGGCGGGCCACGGGGTGGGGGCCGCACCGTGCAGGCGTCCGGTGGGGGCCGAGCTTACGACTGCCTGAAAATTTCAGCAAGGCTTTTCATCTCGTCATGCGGACGGGCCCACCCCGGCGGCTCCGTGCTGCCGTGCCGCCGGGGTGTGCTGCGGAGCTCCGCCCCTCAGTGCCGGGCGTCCGTCAGCGCCAGGTGTCGTTGGCGGTGAAGGTGCCGGTGGCGGGGGTGACCGCGCTGCGGTTGGCGCCATTCTCCCAGACCACGCTGCCGTCGGGGTTCTTGATCAGGTACTTGTACTCGACCGGGGTGTTGGGCGGCAGCTGCAGGCCGGCGGTCCACACCGGGTAGCTGCTGCCGCCCGTGGTCAGCGGCACGGCCTTCGCCGGGTCCCAGTCGCCGAGTTCGGCGAGCGCGCCGGCGACGTAGAGGTTCTGGCCGTAGACGGTGGTGGCGGTGGCGTGGAAGACCGCGGTCACCGGGGCCCCGTCACTGACGTTCCAGCGCTCGTCGATCGGGGAGACCGTGCCGGGCCCGTCGGTCACGGAGCGGTTGGGGATGCTCTCCCAGGTCACGGCCCCGGTGCTGCTGCGGATCAGGAACTTGTACTGGGCAGTGGTGCCCTGAATGATCTGGAAGTAGCCCTTCCAGGTCGGGTACGTCTGGGCGGTGGTCTGCAGCGGGACGGCGGCGGCGGGGTTCCAGTTGCCCAACTGCGCGGTGTTCCCGCTGATCAGTACGGTGTCACCGGGCTGGGTCCGGGCGGTGACCGTGACCCAGAGGGTCGCCTCGGCAGTGGCGGCGCCCGCCGGAGCGACGGCGCCGAGCAGGCAGGCCAGCAGTGCGGCCGCGAGCAGGACCGGGCGCCAGACGGCGGCCGCGGTGCGGGCAGGAGCGGTCGTCATGACTCTTCCCATCTCTTCCTCAAGGGGAGCTGACACGGCGTCAGCACGGCTTGATCCCAACATGAAATCAACGGATCGAGTCGGAAAAGCTGCCTTTCTCCCGCGCTTGCCGTCACATTCAAGACACCCAGGAGGGGCGTCATCCAGATTTCCCTTCAAGAAGTCAATACAACGGCCGGCCGCTGCTCCTGGGCCCACCGGGCGGGGCGGAACCCGGCGGCGTCATCGCCCCGTCGGGCGGAGATCATCCGGGCGTAACGAAACCAGCTCTGCAAGATGGCGCAAAACTTTTCAAGCACGCGCCTGGCCGGGGAGCCGTCCGGCGTCCGGAGTGGTGTCGTACTGCTGGGCCTGGATGCGGTACATCCGGCCGTAGAGCGTGTCGCCGGCCATGAGCTGGGCGTGGGTGCCCTGTTCGACCAGGCGGCCGTGGTCGAGGACGGCGATGTGGTCGGCCTTCGCGGTGGCGGCGAGGCGGTGGGTGATCAGGACGACGGTGGCGCCGAGGTCGCGCAGGCGGCGGATCTGTTCGAACGCGGCGATCTCGGCGGCCGGGTCGAGCGCGCTGGTGGGTTCGTCGACGACGACCAGGGCGGGGTGGCGGCCGTCGGCGTCGGGGGTGGTCAGGCGCAGGTGAGTGCGGGCGAGCGCGATGGTCTGCCACTGGCCGCCGGAGAGGTTGACCCCGCCCTCGAAGCCCCGGGCCAGCAGGGTGCGCCGGCCGTTGGGGAGGGCGTCCAGGACCCGGTGCAGGTCGGCGTAGTCGGCGGAGGCGTCCAACTGCTCCCCGGCGATGGGGACTTCGGGGCGGCCGAGGAGCAGGTTGGCCTCCAGGGTGAACGGCCAGCGCTGGTAGGTCTGGTCGAGCAGCACGGTGGAGCGGAACTGCTGGTGCCGGTCCGCCCCGTCGGCGGTGTCGACGCCGTCCCAGCAGATCCTGCCGCGGTCGGGCAGGTAGACCCCGCACAGCAGGTGGGCCAGGGTGGACTTGCCGGAGCCGTTGGCGCCGACCAGCGCGGTGACCCGTCCGCGCGGGAGGGTGAGGCTGACCCGGTCGAGGGCGGGGGCGGGCTTGCCCGGGTAGGTGAAGGTGACGTCCTCGACGGTGATCGCCTCCGGGCGCCCGGGCAGCGGGGTGCCCCCGGCGGGCACGGCGCGCCGGTGGCCCTCGGTGCGCAGCCGGTCGAGGTCGCGGACGAACAGGGACTCCTCGTAGAGCGAGTTGACGCGTTCGACCAGGGCGCCGATCCCGGCGGCGCCGGTGCGGATCGCCAGGACGGCGGTGAAGGCGCCGGCCAGCGGGACGGCGTGGTCGAGGACGAGCCAGCCGAGCAGGGCGAACGCGCCGGCGGTGGCGAGGCCCGCCAGGGCGGCGGTGAGCGTGTCGGTGCCGGCCCGGGCGCGGGCGAGGCGGCTCTGCTCGCGTTCGGCGGCCTGCGACATCAGGGCGTAGTGGTGCAGCAGGAACGGTCCGGCGGCGTGCACCCGCTGCTCGGCGGCCGAGTAGGGGTGGATCAGCAGGTCGGCGATGGCGGTGCTGGCCCGGGCGTGCTGGAGCATCGCCCGGGTGGAGGCGTACCGGCGGCGGGCGGTGACCACCGCGCCCCAGCCGCGGGGCGCGGTGATCAGCACCAGCATGCCCAGCAGCAGCGGGTCCAGGACGGACAGCACGCCGGCCACGGAGACCAGGGAGAGCGCGCCGGTCAGGACGGCGGTGGCCTGCCCGATGATGTTCTGCAGCGACTTCGCACCCCAGCGGGCGCTGTCGACCACCTCCAGGAACTCCGGGTCCTCGATCGCCGCGAGCTCCGAACGGCTGACCACCTCCAGGAACTCCAGGGTGGCGAGGCGGAACACGGCGGGCTCCAGCCGCCCCGCGGCCCAGGTCGACAGCGTCGCCAGCACCGCGGACCCGGCGGCCAGCGCCCCGGCGACCGCCACGGCGGGCACCGCCGCGCGGGTGACCTGCTCGATGCTGCCCGGCGCCATCAGCGCGGCCAGCACCCGGTTGACGGCGATCAGCGCGGCCGCCGCCGCGACGCCCCGCAGCACCTCGGCGCCGATCAGGACGCCCAGGGCGCGCGGGCTGGCCGCCCGGGCCATCCGCCCCGCCAGCAGCAGGAAGCGCGGGATCTGCCGGGCCACCGCGCCGAACGACAGCCCGTCGGCGGCGAGTTCGTGCCTGGCCCAGCCGTAGCTGTAGCGCATCGGTCCACCGAACAGCAGCCGCTCACTGTCGGAGACCGGCGGTTCGGAGGTCTCGGTCCTGCGGGTCACGTACGTCCTCTCGGTCGGTGGATCCCGTTCGGGAAGGCCCCGTTGGCGCTGACCGGCGACGGCCGCCGGCAGGTGCGGGTCGGGCTTGGTGGCGTGCCGGCGCGGCGTCTCCGCGCAGCGGGCGTCGAGGCAGCGGCGGGTGGTGCCCCGGTGGTCGCGGGTGGTGCCCCGGTGGTCGCGGGCCGTACGCGAGTTCGTGGGCAGGTGTCCCACCGTAGGCGGCGGTCCGGGCCCCGGGCGGCGGGTTGCGGGCGGCACCACACGATCCGGTGAATCGTCCCAACTAGTCTGATCTGCAAGGCTGTTGCCGACAGGTTCGGACACTCCGGCGCGGGTCGCCGACGGGCCTCGACGGTCCCGGACGGGCCGGTGGGGAAAATCCGTTGCCCGTGGGGGCGTTCCTGGCGCAGAGTAGGGGCATCGCCCGGCAGCAACTCGGTGGAGAGGAGCGCGAAATGAGCAGCAGCAGCAGTAGCCAGTCGTATCAGCGTTCCTCGAGCTCCCAGCGGAGCACGGGGCTCTCCTCCTCGCGGTAGCCGGGCTCGACAGCGCCGGGCCGCCCACGGGGAAGTCTCCCCGTCCGGGCGGCCTTCTGCTTGCCGCCCTCCCGCAGTGCCGGATGGTGCAACTGGCAGCACGCCTGACTCTGGATCAGGAAGTTCGGGGTTCGAATCCTCGTCCGGCAGCGCAGCACCAGGAGAGTTGGCCGAGTGGTAAGGCAGCGGCTTGCTAAGCCGTGGTCGGGTGAAAGCCCGCGCGCGTTCGATCCGCGCACTCTCCGCGCGACAACCGCAGTTCACTGGAGGAGCCAGCCGACAGGTGGCGCCGGCCTCGGTCTCGAAAACCGTTGGGGTGCGCGAGCGCCCGTGTGGGTTCGACCCCCACTTCCTCCGCTTTCTCCGCCAAGGGCGAGCTGGGCACGGGAGAGCCCAAGGGCCGGTCTTCGAACCCCCGGCGCGGCCCCGCGGTGGTCGGTGCGTGCTCTCGGCGTGCCGGCCGGAAATCCTCGTACTGGGTGTGCTTGGGTTTTCGGCCGGGGCGGCGAGAGGGCGTGCCAAGGGGGTACCTCCCAGCCCCCCTTGGGGCTGGGGGAGCCGTGGGGCAGGCGGGGGTTCGACGACCGGCCCAAGGGCCTGTAAAGCCCCCGCTTCGGCTGTGCCGGTTCGACTCCGGCCTCGCCCACCCGCTTCCGTCCCTCCCCCGTCAGCGCGGGCGTCCCGCTCGAACTTCCGCTCGAACCGGGGCGGCCCGGAGTCGTGCATTTCCCTGACTGAGCGTCAATTTTCTTGTTCTGTGCGCCGGATGGCTGTATTCCGCTTACGATTCGGCCAAAAGACTGGTGTGCGCAGGGCCGTTGGGGTGGTTTCGCGGCCCCGGTCCGGCGTGCCTTCCCGACCACGAGAGCAGGGCATGATCCAGACAGCAGAACAGCCTCGATCACCCGTGCCGGGCACGGGCCGGCGGCGGGCCGGGCGGGCCGCCGCCGTGGCGGTGGCACTGGCCGCCGCGACGGCGGTGGCGGCGCCGTCCGCCGCGCCCGCCGGCGCGGAGGGCTCGGTCACGGTGCGGGTGGTCCGCGCCGTCGACGCGAGCGGGACGTGGAGCCCCGCGCTGGAACCCGGCCTGGCCGGCGTGACGGTCACCCTCACCGGCGACGACGGGGCGGTGCGCACCGCCGTCACCGCCGCCGACGGCACCGTCACCCTCACCCCCGCCAGGGCCACCGCCGGCGGCAGGTACCGGGTGGAGGTGGTCAATCCGAAACCGGGCGTGCTGTACCCGGCGTTCGCCGCCCGCGAGGGCCTGGCCGGCGCCCCGAACCGGCTGAGCAGCAACGAGGAGTTCGTCGACCTCTCGGCGGGCAAGCAGGCCACCCTGACCACCGGCCTGTGGAACCCGTCCGACTACTGCCAGGCCAACGCCCCCCTCGCCACCGCCTGCCAACCCGCCGCGACTGCGACGGCCGACCGTCGCACCCTGCTGACCTTCCCGTACCGGGCCCGCAGCTCGAACGGCGGCGCCGGTCAGGTCACCGACCTGGCCACCGGCCAGGACACCGGCACCCTGTTCGGGCTGGCCTGGAACCGGGACGACCGGCGGCTGTTCGGCTCCGCGCTCGCCAAGGCCGGTACCCGGTACGGCCCCGGCGGCCCCGGCGCGGTCTACGTCACCGACCCGGCCACCAAGGCCACCTCGCTGTTCACCACCGTCCCGAACGCCGGGACGACCGGACACGACGGTGACGACGGCGGCTTCCTCGCTGCCCCGGGCAAGGAGAGCCTGGGCGGGCTGAAGCTCACCGAGGACGGCCGCGACCTGTACGTGGTCAACCTCGCCGACCGCAAGCTCTACCGGTACGACGCCACCGCGGCCACCGCCGCCGCACCCAAGGCCGTCTACCCGATCCCGGCGGCCGACTGCCCGGCCGCCGGCGACTGGCGTCCCTACGGCCTCGGCATGCAGGACGGCGTCGGCTACCTCGGCGGCGTCTGCTCCGGCGAGTCCACCCAGAAGATCACCGACCTGCGGGCCGTGGTCCTCCCGTTCGACCCGGCCACCGGCGTCTTCGGCGCCGCCGTGCTGGACCAGCCGCTCGATTACCCCCGCCTGCGGGCCACCCCCTGGGCCACCGATCCGGCCTGCCAGGGCGCCGGCTGGTTCCCGTGGACCGACGCCTGGCCCACCGGCAGCACCGGGCAGCCCTGCGCGGGCCGCGGCTTCGCCAAGCCCGAACCGGAGCTCGGCGAGATCGGCTTCGAGACCGACGGCTCGATGCTGCTCGCCTTCCGCGACCGCCTCGCCGACCGCATCGCCGGCCAGAACCTGACCGCCCCCGTCTGGTCCGGCGGCGACCTCGACAAGGCCTGCAAGTCCGGCGGCAGCTACGTCCTGGACGTCAACGAGGGCTGCGGCGCCACCACCCGGGGCACCAAGTACTTCGACGTGCACCGGATGACCACGTACCACCCGAACGCCGCCTACGCGGGCCTGGCGCTGTCGAAGGTGGAGAACTCCATCGCCACCGCGGGCGTCGACCCGGACAACACCATCTGGGGCTACGGCCCGATGTTCACCCTCCGCGACGGTACGGTCGACCCCGGCTTCGGCCTCCGGCTCAACGACAGCGCGCACCCCGCCGCTTTCGGCAAGGGCGCCTCGCTCGGCGACCTGGAAGTGCTCTGCGACCGGGCGCCGCTGCAGATCGGCAACCGGGTCTGGTACGACCCGGAGCGCTCCGGCCTGCAACTGCCCCAGCAGCAGCCCGTCCCCGGCGCGACCGTCGACCTGTACGACGCCGACGGCAAGAAGGTCGGCAGCACGAAGACCACCGCGCGCGGCGAGTACTACTTCGACGACAGCAACGTCACCGGCGGCCTCAAGCCGAAGACCGCGTACACCATCCGGCTCGACAACCCCGCCGACTACGCCAAGGGCGGCCCGCTCCACCACTGGGTCCCCACCGGCGCGAACGTCGGCGACAACCGGCTGACCGACTCCGACGGCACCGTCCCCGAGGGCGGAACCTACGCCGAGCGGGCCCTGACCACCGGAGCGGCCGGACAGGACGACCACAGCTTCGACTTCGGCTTCCAGCCCCAGCGCGGCGCGCTGCGCCTGGCCAAGCAGGACCAGGACGGCAAGCCGCTGGCCGGGGCCGTGTTCCAGCTGTGGCGCGAGACCAACGGCACCGACGGCCCCCAGACCCGTGGCGACAAGGCCGACACCAAGGTCGGCGGCCCCTGCACCACCGGCACCGACGGCACCTGCACCACCCGGGCCGACCAGGGCACCTACTACTGGGAGGAGGTCGCCCCGCCCCAGGGCTACACCGCCCCGCGCGAGCCGGTCCTCGGACCGGTCGTCCTCGACGACGACCACCTGGACGCGGGCATCACCACCACCGCCGTCAACACCCCGATCCCGCCCACCCCCACACCCACCCCGACCCCGACGGTGGACACCCCCGCCCCGCCGCAGGCCCGCCCGGTCCCGTCCGGCCCGCTGGCCAGCACCGGAGCAGGCGGCAACCTGCCCTACCTGCTCGCCGGCGGCGGCCTGCTGGCCGCCCTCGGCGCCGGCCTGCTGATCGCCGCCCGCAGGCGCCGCACCGGCCGACGCACCACCTGACAACCGGCTGACGCATCGTCAGCACAGTACCGGTGCCCCGGGGCGGGGACGGCCCAGTCGTTCCGCCCCGGGGCACCGCTCCGACTGGGGAGGTCATCCATGTTCGATCGTTCACTCCGTACCTTCCGGCTCCGACGGCGAGGGCCCGCCCGGGGAGCGTTGGCCGCCGTGCTGGCGCTGCTCGCCGTCGGCCCCGCCCCCTTGGCCGCCACGCCCGCCGCGGCCCGGCCCGCCGCCGCCGTCACCACCGCCACGGACCTCACGGACACCGGGACCCCGGTGGTCGCGGAACTCGCCGACGGCGACACGGTGCTGCTGGCCCGGCGCTGGGGCGACGTCCTCCACCGGCGGGTGCACCACCTGGCGGACGACTCGTGGGGCGACTGGGAGAGCACCCTGGGCACCGCGGCGAGCGATCCCGCGGTGGCCCGCGAGCTGAACACCCGGCTGTCGGTGGTCGCCCGGCGCGACGACGGCCACCTGTGGTGGCAGCGGCAGAGCACCGGCGGCTGGTCGGACTGGACCGACCTCGGCGCCCCCACCGGCACCACCGCGGTCGGCTCCCCGGTACTCGTCACCGACGACAACACGCTCACCAACCGCGCGGCGGACAGCAGCGGCGCCGTCCGGGGCAACACCGACGGGCGTCTCGAGCTCTTCGTCCGCGGCGCGAACGGGCAGCTGTGGCACCGGATGCAGAAGTCGCCCAACGGATCGGCCTGGAGCGGCTGGGAGTCCCTGCCCGGCTTCTGGTCGGGCGGCTTCACCGCCGTCACCGGTGCCGACGGCCGGATCACGGTGGCCGCCCGCAAGGACGACGGCCGGGTGCGGGTCATCACGCAGCAGAGCCCGAGCAAGCCCGACAGCCCGCTGCCCGCCGACAACTGGCCGTCCTGGACCGAGATCGGGACGGGCTTCACCGGGGGCCTCGCCCTCGCCTCCAATATCAACGACAAGGGCACGGCCCTGCTCCAGGTGTTCGGCAACAAGAGCAACGGCACCCTGTGGACCGTCGCCCAGACCACGCCCCGCAGCGCGCAGAACCCCGCCGGTGAGTGGGACACCGGCCTGAACCTCGGCCCCGCGGTGGCGGCCCGGCCCGCCGTCGCCACCCACAGCGACGGCCGCCTCGCCGTCTACGGCACCGACCCGCAGGGGCACGTCACCTACCGCACCCAGACCTCCGCCGCCACCAGGAACAGCCCCGACGGCATCTGGGAGGGGAACTGGCGCGCCCTCGGCGACCGGGCGGTGCGCTCCCTCGCCCTGCGCCCCGCCTCGGGCACCGGCAACGACGGCTTCGGCGTCTTCGCGCTCGACCGGGACTCCTACACCCTCTACCAGCGCACCCGCCTCGCGCTGGGCTCCGCCGACGGGAACCGACCGGACCTGTGGGCGGACTGGAACAACCTCTCCGCCGCGGGCGACAACCCGTGCGAGGGGCCCGGCAGCCTCGGCTGCCTGAACATCACCGCCGACTTCGGCCCGTTCCTCGGCCTGGAGGACAAGGCCGACTCCGGCAGCCGGGCCGGCGTCGGGCTGCCCGACATCTCCGGTCCGGAGGAGTGGTCGCTGCGCCCGCTGGCGGGCGACCCGGGCGGGCAGGTCACGATCGTCGACCGCAGGTGGAGCGGGTGCCTGCAGCCGGACGCCGCCGGCTCCATCGCCACCCACCTGCGCATCGCCCCGTGCGACGCCCGCATGCCGCAGGGCTGGTACCTCGATCCCGTCCCCACCGCCGGCACCGACCCCGCCACCCGGGGCCTGGCCGGCTACCGCATCCGCTCCGGCGGCTCCGGCACCTGCCTGACCGCGCTGGTCGCCAACCGGTTCAGGCACACGGCCGCGCTGCCGGAGATGATCTCCTGCGACACCACCGACGACAACGACCACACCGTCTGGAAGTTGGAGCACAACGGCGTTCCCACCCCCGGCGTCCTGAACACCGCGCTCGACCAGGCCGCCCGCAGGTGCGCGAACGACCCCGGCCGCACCGGCAGCAACTGCGTCTTCGTGCCCGTCCAGCAGGAATCCTCCGCCTACCGGGCGGCGGGCGGCTGCGTGGTGGGGAAGGTCGTCTACAACCAGAGCTCCGCGGTGAACTCCTACAGCCTCTCCTGGACCCGCACCACCGGCACCGAACTCTCCGTCGGCGGCTCGGTGGGAGGACGCCTCAGCATGCTGAGCGCGCAGTTCACCGCCTCCGCCACCTGGGTCCAACAGGACTCCGTCACCGACCAGTTGACGATCAACGTGCCGGAGGGCCAGTTCGGCTGGATCGAGTCCCGGCCGGTCCGGCGCGAGACGGTCGGCTACTGGGAGTTCACCGCCACCGGCCGCGCCGCCTGGACCGTTCCCGGCCGCAACCTCTCCTACGCCAAGGACGGCACCGACGGCGCCACCGTGGTCAACGTCTTCCGCTCCTCCCCGACCCCGCCGACCAGCAGGAGCTGCGGCTGACCCGTCCGTCCGGGCCCGCCCCCGCCGAGGGGGCGGGCCCGTTCGAGGGCGGGGCGGGCCCGTTCGAGGGCGGGTCGAGCGGTTCGCGTGCGTCGGGGAGTACCTTTGTCGTGCGGGAAGATCGCCTTGTTCCCAACGAGTTTGACGCAGCGTCAGGTTCGTGTGCTCAAGGCCATGGGTGCGAAGGGCCGGTGACCGAAAGGCACTTGGCTCCTCCCCGGCGGGCGGCGACCCGTCCCCGGCGGTTGCGCATGGGGGTGCGGCCCCCATCTTCCTCCGGATCGTCGCGGGCCCGTGGGGGCCCGGCCCGCAGGGGAGGGGGCTCGAACGCCCGGGTGGGGTTGCGCCCTTGTCGGGAGGCGGAGAGCCCTGCAATTCTCTGGCCTGTGATCAGCACCATGATTGCTCCTGCCGATCCGGCCGTATCCGGCCACCGGCGAGGCGGGCCTTCCGCCGTCGAACTCCTCCCCGACCCGCGACCGGAGTGCGCCGCGTTCGTCGCGGCGGCGATCGCCGCCGCCCCGCTCGCGCCGGTGGTTCCGGCCGGGGAGCTGCCGGGCACCTCCGGCTTCCGGTTCGTCCTGGCCCCCTTCGCCGAGCTGGCCGCCACCCGCCTGCCGACCGCCGTCCCCGACACCGACCTGCCGCGCCTCCGGGCCCGGTTCACCGACCGCCTGACCCGGAGCCTGGCCCGGCAGGCCGCCCGCACCCTGGTGCTGGAGCTCAACGTCGCCCGGGCCGAGGGCCGCCTGCCGGGTGACACCCCCACCGAACGGTTCCGTTCCTTCCTGGCCATGACGGCGCGTCAGGACGGCCTGGCCGCCCTGCTGTCCGAGTACCCGGTGCTCGGCCGACTGCTGGCGCAGACCTGCCTGAACGCCGCCGACGCCCTGACCGAGCTGCTCGACCGCTACACCGCCGACCGGGCGGAGCTGGTCCGCACCCTGCTGCCCGCCACGCACGCAGACACCGGCACGAGCGCAGACACCGGCACGAGCGCAGGCATCGGCACCGACCCCGGGCCGCTGGTCTCGGTCCGCACCGCCGCCGGCGACGGGCACCGGCACGGCCGGAGCACCGCCGTGCTGACCTTCGCCGACGGCTCCCGGGCGGTGTACAAGCCGCGTCCGCTGACCGCGCACCGGCACTTCAACGAGCTGGTCGACTGGTTCAACGGGCAGCCGGGCGTGCCGGAGCTGCGCACCGTCGCCGTGCTGGAGCGGCCCGGCTACGGCTGGCTGGCGTACGTGGCCGCCCTCCCCTGCCGGGACCGGGGCCAGGTGGAGCGGTTCTACCGGCGGCAGGGTGCCTGGCTGGCGCTGCTGCACGCGCTGGACGCGACCGACCTGCACTTCGAGAACCTGATCGCCCGGGCGGACCACCCGGTGCCGGTGGACGTCGAGACCCTGTTCCACCCCCCGGTGTCCGGGGCCGCCCCCGACGGCGACCCGGCGGCGGTCGCGCTCGCGGCCTCGGTCCACCGGGTCGGCCTGCTGCCGCTGCTGGTCTTCGGCCCGGACGGCACCGCCCTGGACGCCTCCGGCCTGGGCGGCGACGCCGGGAGCGCGGCGCCGCTGCCGGTGGCGGCCTGGGCGGAGAGCGGCACCGACCGGATGCGGCTGGTCCGCCGGGCCGGGACGATCGCCGGGGCCGAGAACCGCCCCCGGCTCGGGGAGGCGGCGGCCGACCCGGCCGAGTTCACCGAGGCGCTGGTGGCCGGGTTCCGCGCGGGCTACCGGGCGATCGCCGCCGGACGGGAGGCACTGACCGGCCCGCGGGGCCTGGTGCACCGCTTCGCCGCCGACGAGGTGCGGGTGGTCCCCCGGGCCACCCAGGTGTACGCCACGCTGCTCGACGAGTCGACCCACCCCGACGTGCTGCGCGACCCGGCCGACCGCGACGAACTGCTGCGGCTGCTCGGCACGGACGCCCTCGGCGCCCCCGGACCGGCCCGGCTGCTGGAGCACGAGATCGCCCAACTCTGGGACGGCGACGTGCCGTTGTTCACCGCCCGGCCGGGCCTGACGGACCTGTGGGCCGGCCCCGGCCGGCGCGTCCCGGGTGCGCTGGAACGGCCCGGGCTGGCCCGGGTGGTGGCGAAGATCCGGGCGATGGGGCCGGCCGACCTCGCCGCCCAGGAGTGGATCGTCCGGGCCGCCCTGGCCACCAGGTCCACCGCCCCCGCCCACCGCAGCAGCCGCACCGGACCGGCTCGGAGGGACCGGACGACGCAGGCGTCGCAGGCGGACCGGCCGACCGCGGAGCGGCTGCTCGCCGCGGCCCGGCGGATCGGCGACCGCTTGGCGGACGGGGCGCACCGGGGCCGGGGCCGGGCCAACTGGCTCGGGCTCGAACTGCTCGGGGACCGGTCCTGGCGGTTCGGCCCGGCCGGGGCGGACCTCGGGCACGGCTACCCGGGCCCCGCGCTGTTCCTCGCCGAACTCGCCGTGCGCACCGGGCAGGAGCGGTACGCGGAGACCGCCCGCCGGGCCCTGCGCCCGCTGCCCGCGCTGCTGGACCGCCTCGCGGCGGAGCCGGCGGACCGGGCCGCCGTGGGCCCGGGGGCCTTCGCCGGGCTGGGCGGCATCGCCTACGCGCTGGCCCGGACCTCCGTCCTACTGGCCGACCCCGAGCTGGCCGCCTGGGCCGACCGGGCCGCCGAACTCACCCTTGCCGCAGTCGAGTTCGAGCTCGACGCCGAGGTCGGGCTCGACGCCGAGGTCGGGCTCGACGCCGAGGTCGGGCTCGACGCCGCGGTCGGGTTCGACGCCGCGGTCGAGTTCGGCTCCGGCGACGGGCTGGTCGCGGGGACGGCCGGCGGGCTCGCGGCGCTGCTCGCGGTGCACGGGACCACCGGGAGTGCCGCGGCCCGGCTCGGCGCCGCGCTCTGCGCCGAGCGGCTGACGGAGCGTCCGCCGACGGAGCGTCACCCCACGGGCGCCTCCACGGCCGTCCCCACGGCCGCCCCCGGGTTCGCCGAGGGCGCGGCCGGGGTCGGCTGGGCGCTGCTGCGGTTCGCGGCGGCCGGCGGCGGGCAGCGGTACGAGCGCGCGGGCCTGGCGGCGCTGCGCCACGCGGCCCGGGGCGCCCGGGCCGCCGACGCCCGCACCGGCCCGACCTGGTGCCGGGGCCTGCCGGGGATCGCGCTGGCCGTGGCCGACAGTCCCGCCGCGCTGGCGGTGCCGGAGCTGGCCGGGCTGGTCGGGCGCGCCGTCCGGGAGGTCGCGGCGGCCGGTCCGCTGCCCGGCCACGCCCCGTGCCACGGCGAGTCGGGCGTCCTCGAACTGCTCGGCGTGCTCACCGATCCCGCTGCCCGGGAGCTGCTGGAGCGCCGGGCGGCCGCCCTGGCCGCCGCGCTCGACCGGGCGGGACCGGTCTGCGACACCCCCGGCGGCCCGGCTGTCCCGGGGCTGCTGACCGGACTGTCCGGCATCGGTCTGGGCCTCCTGCGGCTCGACCCGGCCGGGCGAACAGCTTCGACGCTGCTGCTGCAGCCGTCGCCGACGCGTCCGTCGTACACCGACGGCGCGACCACCGCACCCTCAGCGCGTCCGTCGTGCACCGACGGCGCGACCACCACCGGAGAGAGGAACACCCAGGCATGAACGTCGAAGAGACGGTCCGCAGTTGGAAGCAGCCGAAGGCGCGCGGCGAGCGGGCCGCCGACCACCCGAGCGGGCAGATCCTGCTGCGCCCCGGCGGCGGCCCGCGCCGCAGCCGGCTGCTCGCGGGTTTCGACGAGCAGTCGATCCTCGGGACCCTGACCGTGACCGTTCCGTTCGTGGCGACCGCGATCGGCTAGTGCGCGTGCGCACGGGCCCGGTCCCGGTTCCGGTCGTGGTTTGACCGGGAGTTGACCCGGCGTCGGCAGTCTTCGGCCGGTGTGCCCGTGGCCGTACGGGCGCACCGGCCGTCGTGCGCGCGGTGGCCGGGCGTCGTACGGCAGGTGGCCGACCGTGGTACCGGCAGGAGGACGGCCGTCGGACGAACCGTGCGGTGGCCGTTCGTCCCTGTCCGCATGTCGATCCATCAAGTAGCCTCCACGACATGCGCATGACTTCCTCACCCGTGGTCGGTCGGGACGCCGAACTCGCCCTGGCCGACAACCTGTTGTCGGACGCCCGGCAGTGTTCCGGGCGTGCGCTCTTCCTGCTGGGGGAGGCCGGGATCGGCAAGTCCCGGCTGGCCGGCGAGTGCGAGTCCAAGGCGGCCGCGCTGGGTCTGCCGGTGCTGCGCGGGCGGGGCAGCCCGAGCGGGTCGGGCACGCCGTTCCGGCCGCTGGCGGAGGCGCTCTCCTCACGGTTCCGGATCGGCGGGCCGCCGACCGATCCGGCGCTGGCGCCCTACCGTCCGGCGCTGGCCCGGCTGATCCCGGAGTGGCGGCCCGCGACGGCCGTCGGGCATCCGGAGGGCGTGGTCGACCTGGCCGAGGCGCTGCTGCGGCTGCTGGCCGTGATCGGGCGGCAGCAGGGCTGCCTGCTGGTGCTGGAGGACCTGCACGACGTGGACTCCGAGACCGTCGCCGTGCTGGAGTACCTGGTCGACAACCTGGCGGGGCTGCCGGTCCTGCTGGTCGGCACGCTGCGCCCGCAGCCGGGCCCGGCCCTGGACCTGGTGGACGCGGCCGACCGGCGGCGGGCCGCCTCGGTGGCCACCCTGCGGCCGCTCAAACCGGGGGCGGTGCGGGCGATCGCGGCCGGCTGCCTGGGGGTGCCGGTCGCCGGGGTGCCGGTCGAGCTGGTCGAGCGGCTGGTCGCCGGCGGGGACGGGAACCCGTACCTGGTCGAGGAGTTGCTGGCCGAGATGGTCGGCTCGGGCCTGCTGCGCTGGGGCGGCGGCGGGGGCTGGCAGGTGGTCGGCGACCTCTCCACCACCGTCCCGGCCACCGTGGTGCGGGGCTACCGGCGGCGGATCGAGCTGCTGGCCCCGGAGGCCCAGGAGGTGGTGCTGCTGGCGGCCTCGCTGGGGGCCCGGTTCTCGGTCGCCACGCTGCGCGCGATCACCGGGACGGCGGACCGCCGCCTGTTCGCGCAGCTGCGCTCCGCCGTCGAGGAGGGCCTGATCGTGCCCGACCCGGCGGGGCCGGACCGGTACGCCTTCCGGCACGCGCTGACCGCCGAGGCGGTGCTGGCCGGCCTCCCGCCGGCCGAGCGGGCGGCGATCGCCCGGCAGGCCGCGATCGGCCTCCAGCAGGCCGACCCGGAGCTGACCGACGACCACTGCCAGCTGGTCGCCGACCTGCGGATCGCGGCCGGCGACCTGGCGGACGCGGCGCTGCTCTACGCCGAGGCCGGGCGCCGGGCCCGGGCCGACGGCCTGTCGGGGTCGGCCGTGGCGCTGCTCGGGCGGGCCCACGAGCTGGCCGACCCGTCGGCCCGGACGGCGATCGCCGAGTCGCTGCTGTACGCGCTGGCCGACGCCGGGCAGCTGGACCGGGCGCTCGCCCTGGTCGACTCGCTGGCCCCGGCCGGGGCGGCGGCGCTGGGCCCGGACGCCCGGATCGCCCTGCACACCCGGCTGGCCTGGGTCGCGGTGGCGGCCGAGCGGCGGGCCGACGCCGTCGGCCAGTTGGCGGCCGCCCGGGCGCTGCTCCGGGACGGCGGCACCCCGCAGCAGGGCGCGGCGCTGGCCGTGGTCGAGTGCGGGCTGGCCCTGCTGCCCGGGCAGGGCGGGTGCACGGCGGAGGCCGAGCGGAAGGCCCGGGCGGCGGCGGAGGTGGCCGAGCAGACCAAGCAGCCCGTGCTGGCCTGCCAGGCCTGGCAGATGCTGGCGCTGCTGGTCCGGGAGCGCGGCTTCGACGCGGCCGACGCCTGCCTGGAGCGGATGCTCGCCGTCGCCGAGACGCACACCCTGCCGCTGTGGCGGGTGGAGGCGCTGACCCGGCTGGGCGCCAACACGTACATGCGGACCGGTGACATCCGCCGGCTCGAACAGGCCTGGGAGGCCGCGAACGAGCTGGGCGCGATCCAGCTGGCACAGACCGCGGAGAGCGTGCTGGCGATGAACGCGGTGCTCCGGGGCGATCCGCGGCGGGCCGAGGAGATCCTGGCCCGCTGCCTGGGCGCCAGTGCCCGGATGGGGAACCTCGGCACCCGCCGCTACCTGCTGCTGGTCTCGGCGACCCTGGGCGCGCACCGGGGCCGCCGCCGCGAGATGGAGCGCGGCCTGCTGGCGTTCCGTCAGGCCGGGGGCGCCGAGTCGCAGTTGACGCCGGTGATGCTGGGCCTGTGCCGGGCCGTCTGCGCCCTGCTGGAGGAGGACCGGACGGCCGCCCGGGCCGAGCTGGCCGCCGCGGCCGCCTGGGAAGCGCTGCACCCGAACGTCTACTACCTGGCCGGCCGGTACGGGCTGAGCCCGCTGCTGGAGGTGCTGGCCGGCCGGGCGACCCGCGCGGACTTCGCGGCCGTCGCGGCCAACCCGGCCGCCGGGCTGGCCTGGAACCGCCAGTTCCTGCTGCTGGCCGACGCCGTGCTGCTCGGCCGGGAGGGCCTGGGCGAGCGGGCGGCCGAGGCGGTCGAGGACTTCCGGCAGCACGCCGTGATCTTCCCGACCGGCCACCACCTGGGCCTGCGCCTGGTCGCCGAGGCCGCCCTGGCCGACGGCTGGGGCGACCCGACGTCCTGGCTGCAGGCCGCCGAGGAGTACTTCCACCAGCTCGACGTGCCCGCCGTGGTGGGCACCTGCCGGGCGATGCTGCGGCAGGCCGGGGTGACCGTGCCGCAGCGCCGCAGCGGCCGGGAGCTGATCCCGGCCGAGCTGCGCGCCCAGGGCCTCACCCCGCGCGAGTACGAGGTGCTGGCCCTGCTGGTCGACCGGCCCGGCAACCAGGACATCGGCCGTCAGCTGTGCATCTCACCGCGCACGGTCGAGAAGCACGTCGCCAGCCTGCTGCAGAAGACCGGCCTGTCCTGCCGCGCCGACCTGAGCCGGCTGGCGGCCGAACTGCCCGCCGGCGGCTGAACCCGCCGCCCGGGAGGCCGGGGCCGGGGCCTCCCGGGCTGCGGTCTCCCGGTACGGGGCCTCCTCCCGGTACGGGCCGAGCGGGCCCAGGTACAGGTCGAGCGGCGGTTCGGGCGCGAGGTAGAAGTGCCCGCCGGGCAGCGCCTCGTGCCGGAACGGCCCCCGGGTGAGGTCGCGCCACAGTTCGCCCTGGCGGTGCGTCACGTGCGGGTCGTCCGCGCCGCGCACCACCAGCAGTTCGCAGGCCAGCGGCGGGCCCGGGCGGTGCGCGTAGCGCTGGAACAGCTCGAAGTCGGCCCGCAGGTAGGGCAGCACGAGTTCGCGGACCCGGGGGTCGGCCATCAGCTCGGCGTCCGCCTGGCCCGCCTCGACGATGCTGCGCACCGCCGACTCGTCGTTCCAGACGGCGTCCCGCACCGAGACGTGGGCCGGGTCGTGCGGGGCGCGGGCCGCCGAGACGACCAGGCGGTGCACGCCGTGCCCCTGCTCCTCCAGCCGCCGGGCCACCTCGTAGGCGACGATCGCGCCCATGCTGTGCCCGAACAGCGTGACGGGCCGGTCGAGTGCGGGGAGGAGGGCGGCGCAGACCTCCTCGGCCATCGCGTGCAGGTCGTGGTGGCAGGGCTCCAGCAGCCGGTCGGCCCGGCCGGGGTACTGGACGCCGAGCACCTCGACGTCGGCGCGGCCCCGGGTGGCCCAGCCGCGGTAGTAGTTGGCCGAGCCGCCGGCGTGCGGCAGGCAGACCAGCCGCCGCGGCGCGCCGGGGCGGGGCTCCAGGATCCGGACGGTGGTCACGCGTCGACCTCCTGACGGTGCGTCAGCACCATGTCGTGCAGTTCCTCGAAGGAGCGCAGCCCGTAGACGTCGGCGAAGTCGAGCCGGACGCCGAAGGCGACCGCGATCGACTCGATCAGCAGGATCAGGTCCAGCGAGGTGCCGCCGGCGTGGAAGAAGTCCGCGCCGTTCCCGGCGGGCGTGCCCGTCCGCTCCAGCCAGAACCGGGCCAGCACGGCCCGGTCGTCCGTACCGACTGCGGGTGCGGCCTCCGGTGCCTGGGGGAAGGGCAGGGCCTTCAGGGCTTCGCGGTCGACCTTCCCGGAGGGCTTGAGCGGGAACGCGTCGACCAGCGCCAGTTCGTCGGGCACCAGGTGCTGCGGGGCCCGCCCGGCCAGCCGGGTCCGGACGGCCAGCGGGTCGACGCCCGGGGCGGTCGGGCGGACGAAGGCGCGGACGTGCCGCTGGTGGCCGGTGCCGACGGCGGTGGCGACCACCTCCCGCACCTCCGGGTCGGCGGCCAGCAGGGCCTCCACCTCGGCGAGGTGGATGCGGTGCCCGCGGACCTTGAGCTCGTCGTCCTCGCGGCCGTGGAACTCCACCGTCCCGTCCGCGCGCAGGGCGGCCCGGTCGCCGGTGCGGTACATCCGGGCACCCGGCCGGTCGGAGAACGGGTCCGGCAGGAAGCGCTGCTCGGTCATCGCCGGGTCGCCGACGTAGCCGAGGGCCAGCCGGTCGCCGCCGAGGTGGAGGTCGCCGACCTCGCCGGGCGGCAGCGGGCGCAGCCGCTCGTCCAGGACGTGGCAGGTGGCGCCGGCCAGGGCCGTTCCGATCGGGACGGAACTCCCCTGCCGGTCCCAGCCGTTGAGCCGGAAGGCGGTGGAGATCACGGTGTTCTCGGTGGGGCCGTAGGTGTTCAGGAACTCCAGCTCCGGGAACCGGTCCAGGACGCGCAGCGCCTGCTCGCGCGGCATCACGTCGCCGCCGACCATCAGGCACCGGAGCTCGCCCAGCGCGTCGGGGTGGTGGTCCGCGAGCAGGGCGAACACCGCCGGGGTGAGCACGGCGGTGGTGACCCGCGCGTCCCTGAGCAGGTCGGCCGTCTCGTGCAGGGACAGCGCCCGGCGCGGGGCGCACAGCACCGAGGCGCCGACCAGCAGGGCGCCCCAGATTTCGAACATCGCGGTGTCGAAGGTCAGCACCGTGTGCACCAGGAGGGTCTCGTCCGGGTCGCGGCGCAGCACGCCGGGGCGCAGGCAGAGCGCGGTGAGCGCGCCGTGCGGCACCGCGACCGCCTTGGGCGCGCCGGTGGAGCCGGAGGTGAAGATCACGTAGGCCGGGCGGTCGGGGTCGCCGGCGGGCAGCAGGTCGAGCGGGTCGGCCGGGCCGGGCTGCTCGACCAGGTCGCGGACGGGCCGGCTGTCGACGCCGACGCCCGCGGGCAGCCGGTGTTCCGAGGTGGTCAGCACGAGTGCGGCGCCGGCGATGGTGGTCATCCGCTCGATCCGCTCCGCCGGGCAGTCGGGGTCGATCGGCACGAAGTGCCCGCCAGCCAGCAGGATTCCGAGCATCGCCACCAGCGTGTCGCGGTCGCCGACGCCGAGGATGCCGACCGCGTCGCCGGTGCCGACGCCCCGGCCGCGCAGGGCGCCGGCCAGCCGGACCGCGCGGTCCCACAGTTCGGCGTAGCTGGAGCTGCCGGTGCTGTCCCGGGCCGCCACCTTGTCCGGGTGTTCGGCCACCCGGCGGCGGAACACGGCGTCGACGCACTCGAAGTGCTCCCGGTCGGGGCGGCCGGGCAGGGTCGCGCTACTCATCCGTTGCCTCCTTCTGCGACGGCGTCATGAGCCGTTCGACGAGCCGGGCGTGGTCGCCCATGGTGGGTGCCAGCAGCAGGTCCCGGAGCGGGACCTGCACGGTGAAGACCTGCTCCAGCCGCCGGGCGAGCCGGATGGCGAGCAGCGAGTCCCCGCCGCTGGCGATGAACCCGGCGTCCTCGGTGAGGCCGGGGTGGCCGAGGAGTTCGCGCCAGGCGGCGGCCACCGCCTCGGCGGGGGTGGGGAGTTCGGCGGGGACGGGCGGTTCGGCGGCGGCCGGCCCGGCCGGGGCGGTCGGGGCCGGGGCACCGGTCGGGGCGGTCGGGGCGGCGGCCCAGACCGTCTCGGGGGCGAGGTGGCGCCCACCGCCGAAGGTGGTGCCCGGCAGGTGCAGCCGGCGGCCGGCCGGGATCAGCGCGGGCAGCTCGACGGGCTGGCCCTCGGCCCACAACCCGGCCAGGGCGAGGGCGAGTTCGTCCTCGGCCCGGGGGTCCTTGCCCGGCACCAGCGGGAGGCTGTCCAGTCCGGCGGCGGCGGCCGTCCCGGCGAGCGCCCGGCCCGGTCCGACCTCGACGGCCAGCGCGCCCGGGTACAGCTCGCGCAGGGCGGCGATGCCCGCGCCGAAGCGCACCGTCCGGCGGACGCCCTCGGCCAGCACGGCCAGCGGGGTCTCGGTGCCGGCCGGCACCACCGTGCCGTCCAGGGCGGACACCCAGGGCAGTGAACTCCGGCCGCCGGTGCGGCCGGCCAGGCGCGCCCGGAGGGCCCGGGCGGCGGGTTCCATCGCGGCCGAGTGGAAGGCGTGCGAGGTGTGCAGGCGCCGGGCCGGGACCCGCCCGGCGAGCCGCTCCTCCAGTGCCCGGACGGCGTCCGCCGGCCCGCTCAGCACGCAGGCGTCCGGGCCGTTCACCGCCGCGATCTCCAACCCGCGGTCAACGGCGGCGGGTTCGGCCAGCAGCGCGCGGGCCTCGGCCTCGGAGCAGGAGAGCGCCAGCATCGCGCCGGGCGGGCAGGCCTGCATGCTGCTCGCCCGGACGGCGACCAGGTCGGCCGCCTCGGCGAGGTCGAGGACGCCGGCCAGGCAGGCGGCCGTCACCTCGCCGAGGCTGTGCCCGGCCAGCGCCGCCGGGCGCAGCCCGATCCCGGCCAGGGCGCGGACCGCCGCGTACTCCAGGGCGAACAGCGCGGGCTGGGCGAGTGCGGTGGCGCGCAGCTGCTCGGCGGGGAACTCCGGGTCCCGCAGCGCCCGGTCGACCGGCCCGGCGGTGGCGGGCGGCAGGGCGGCGAGGCACTGGTCCAGCTCCTCCCGGAAGCCGGGCAGCACGGTCTGGAAGGGCAGCGCCATGCCCGGGCGCTGGGCGCCCTGGCCGGGGAGCAGGAAGAGCAGCGGGCGCGGCCCGTCCTGCGGCACCCGGCCGCGGACCCGCCGGGGGCCGCCGCGCAGCGCCCCGGCGAGTTCCGGGCCGGTCCGGCCGACCACGGCGAGCCGTTCGGCCAGCGGGGTGCGGCCGGCCCGCAGGGTGAAGGCGGCGTCGGCGGCGTCCGCCTCCCGCTCGGCCAGCACCTCGGCGAGCCGGGTCGCGGTCCGCTCCAGGCTCTCCGGGCGGACGGCGGACAGGGTGAGGATCGAAGCCCGCCCGTCCGGTGCCGGGGCGGCCGGGGTCTCCCCCGCCGGGGCGGCGGGGGCCTGTTCGACGATCACGTGCGCGTTGGTGCCGCCGATCCCGAAGGAGCTGACGCCCGCCCGGCGGGGCTCGGGGCCCTGCCAGGCGCGGGCCTCGGTGGGCACCCGGAGCGGGGAGTCCGGCTCGGCCAGCAGCGGGTTGAGGGTCTCGAAGTTGGCCACCGGCGGGACCTGACCGTGTTTCAGCACCAGCAGGGCCTTGTACAGTGCGGCCAGTCCGGCGGCCGCGTCGAGGTGGCCGATGTTCGCCTTGAGGGCGCCCACCGGGATGCTCCCGGCCGGGCCGGCGCCGCGCAGGGCGGCGGAGAGCGCCGTCCACTCGATCGGGTCGCCGACGTAGGTGCCGGTGCCGTGCGTCTCGACGTAGCCGAGCGAGCCGGGCGCCACATCGCCGGAGCGCAGCGCCGCCCGGATCACGGCGGTCTGCCCTTGCGGGGCGGGGGCGTTGAACCCGGCCTTGGCGGAGCCGTCGTTGTTGACGGCCGAGCCGAGGATCACGCCGTGGCAGGCGGCCCCCGCCGCCAGGTCCTCGAAGCGGCGCAGCACCACCGCGATCACACCCGAGCCGCCGACGGTGCCGGTCGCCCGGGCGTCGAAGGGGCGGCAGCGGCCGTCGGCGGACATGATGCCGCCGCGCAGGTGGGTGTGCCCGGCCTGCGGGAAGCCCACCGAGGCGGCGACCACCACGGCCTGGTCGCAGTCGCCGGCGTTCAGCGACTGGACGGCCAGGTGGACCGCGACCAGCGAGGAGGAGCAGGCGGTCAGCACGTTGACCGCCGGGCCCTCCAGGCCGAGCCGGTAGGCGATCCGGCCGGCCATGAAGTCCCGGCCGGTGCCGACGTGCAGGGCGGCCAGGGTGTCCGCCGAGGCGGCGGGGTTGCCGAGGATCCGGGACAGGTACTTGCTGCCGGAGGAGGAGGCGAAGACGGCGGTGCGCAGCCGGTCGGACCGCGGGGCGCGGCCGGCGTCCTCCAGGGCCGCCCAGCTCGCCTCCAGCATCAACCGGTGCTGCGGGTCGATGAGTTCGGCCTCGCGGGGGCTGATCCCGAACAGTTCGGCGTCGAACCGCTCGGGGTCGGCCAGCAGTCCGCGGACCGGGACGTAGGCCGGGTCGTCGAGCAGGTGGCGGGGCACGCCCAGGGCGGCCAGCTCGTCCGGGTCGAGGGTGCTGGTCAGCTCCTCGCCCGCGCAGACCGCCGCCCACCACTTCGCCGGGTCCGCCGGGCCGGGGAGCCGGGCGTGCAGGCCGGTGACGGCGACGTCCAGGGAACGGTTCCTCACCTTCCGTCCTCCGTCCCGGCCGTCCCGGCCGTCCGCCGGGAGCGGCCCGCAGCGACCCGGAGCCGGCGCCGGTCCGGGCCGTCGGCGCCGTCCTCGGTGTCCGAGTCGTCCGAGTCGTCCGAAGCGCCCTGGGCGTCCTGAGCAGCCCGGGCCGCCGGGGCGTCCGCGACCGGCGTCGGGGGCTCCGGCGTGCCGGGGTCGGCCCCGGCGCCGCTCGCGGCGAGCAGCGCGGTCTGGGCGTCGACGGTGGCGGCGGCGAACAGCTGGACGATCGGCACCCGGGTCCTGGCCCGGTCCTCCAGTTCCATCTGGAGCAGCGGCACCAGCAGCGAGTGCCCGCCCGCGTCGAAGAAGTTGACGTCCCCGGTGGCGGGCGCCGCGCCGAGCACGGCGGCCCAGGCGTCCCGGACCAGGGCCCGCAGGTCGGGTCCGGCCACCGGGGCGGCGGGCGCGGCGGGCGCGGCCTGCTCGGTGGTCGGCTCGGCGGCCCGCAGCGCCTCGCGGTCCACCTTGCCGTGCGGGGTGCGGGGCAGCTCCGGGAGGGTCCGCAGCACGCCGGGGACCATCGCGGGCGGCAGGGTCTCGGCCAGCCGGGCGCGCAGCTCCCGGAGGTCGAGCCCGTCCTCGGCCACCAGGTGGGCGGTCAGGCTGCCCCCGTCGGGCGCGAGCAGCACGGCGGCGTCGAGCACGCCGTCGGCCGCGCGCAGGGCGGCCTCCACCGCGCCGAGTTCGACCCGGTGGCCGCGGACCTTGACCAGTTGGTCCCGGCGGCCCAGGTAGCGCAGGCCGCCGTCGGGGCCGCGGCGGACCCAGTCCCCGGTGCGGTAGGAGCGGGCGCCGGGCCCGGTGCCGTACGGGTCGGGGCGGAACGCGGCCGCGGTGGCCTCGGGGCGGCCGAGGTAGCCGCGGGCCACTCCGGCGCCGCCGACGTGCAGTTCGCCGGCGGTGCCGGGCGGCATCAGCCGTCCCTGCCGGTCCAGGACGTACAGGCCGGCGCCGGGGACGGGGCCGCCGATGTCGACGGGGCCCGGCTCCTCGAAGCGGCGGTAGCTGCACCACACCGTGGCCTCGGTCGGCCCGTACTCGTTGATCAGCGGGGTGGCCGGGAGCAGCGCGAAGTGCCGCTCCAGCAGGGCCTCGGGCAGCACCTCGCCGGCGGTGGTGACCACGTCGAGGGTGCCGAGGGCGGTGCGGTCGGCCCGTTCGGCCCGGTCCAGCAGTCCGGCGTACAGGGCGGGGACGGCCAGCAGGGCGGTGACGGCGTGGGTCTCGATCAGGCGGAGCAGGCTCTCCGGGTCGCGGACCTCCTCGGTCCGGGCGACGACCAGTCGGCCGCCGGTGGCGAGGGTGCCCCAGAGTCCGGCCACCGAGGAGTCGAAGGAGAGCGGCGAGACCAGCAGGAAGGTGCGGTAGCCGCCGTAGGTGAGCCGGCGGGCGGTGGTGGAGGCGGCGAGCGCGCCGTGTCCGACCTCGACGCCCTTGGGCTCGCCGGTGGTGCCGGAGGTGTAGATCAGGTACGCCGGGTCGTCCGGCCCGCTGCGGTGGGCCGTCCAGCCCTGGTCGGGCAGTGCGGCGGGGTCCTCGATCGGCAGCACCTCGGCCTGCGGCAGGCGCTCCTGCCAGGCGGGGTCGGCCAGCACGAACCGGGCTCCGGCGTCCGCCAGGACGGCGGCCAGCCGGGCGGCCGGGTGACCGGGGTGCAGCGGCAGGTAGGCGCCGCCGGCCCGGAGCACCGCCAGCACGGCCACCACCGCCCCGGCGGAGGGTTCGGCCAGCACGGCGACCGGCGTGCCGGGGCGCACGCCCCGGGCGGTGAGCCGGGCGGCCAGGGCGTCGGCGCGGGCGAGCAGTCGACCGTACGTCAGTTCCTCGGTGCCGCAGACCAGCGCGGGGCGGTCGGGGTCGGCGAGGGCGATCTCGGCGACCGCGTCGGGGACGGCGCGGAAGCCCGCGGGCAGGGGTGCGCCGCGGCCGGCGGCCAGCAGGGCGGCGCGCTCCTCGGCGGAGAGCGGGTCCAGCGTGCCGACGGCGGCCCCGTCGTCGGCGGTCAGGGCGGTGAGCAGGGCGGCCACGTGGCGGGTGAGCTGCTCGATCTCGGCCGCCCGGTAGCGGGCGGTGCGGTAGGTGGCCAGCAGGTCGGCGGAGGCGCCGTTGTCCCGCAGCACCAGGGTGAGGTCGTACTTGGAGTGCCGGGTCGGGAGTTCGAGGGTGCCGACCTCCAGGCCGGGCACCTCCCGGGGGGCCTCGCGGGCCTCGAAGTTGAACAGCACCTGGAAGACGGGGGTGCGGGTGGCGTCGGGGGTGATCCGGAGGCGGCGGACCACCTCCTCGAACGGGACCGCGCGGTGGGTGAAGGCCCGCAGCAGGCCGCGCTGGACGGCGGCGCAGAACTCCGGGCCGGGCTGCGCCGGGTCGACGTGCACCCGGACCGCGGCCGGGTTGACGAACATGCCGACGGTGTCGACGAATTCGGCGGACCGGGTGTCCATGGTCGAGCCGAGCACCAGGTCCTCGGTGTCGGTGTAGCGGGCCAGGGTGAGCGCGAAGGCGCTGAGGCCGACCACCTGGGCGGTGCTGCGGTGGCGCCGGGCGTAGTCGCGGACGGCCGCCCAGGTCCGCTCGGTGAGCGGGACCCGGACGACGGCGCCGTCCTTGGCCGCGGTCCGGGCGGCGGGTTCCAGGCCGAGCGGTTCGGCGGTCTGCGGGAGGTTCAACTCCTCGATCCAGGCGTCGAGTTGTGCCGAGTCGAGGTGGAGCGCGGCCTCCCGTTCGACGTGCTCGGGGTAGCGGCGCCCGGCCGGGGCGGGCTCCCGGCCCGCGTAGGCGGCGAACAGGTCGCGGGTGATCAGCGCGATCGAGCGGCCGTCCACCACCGCGTGGTGGGCGTTCAGCACCAGGACGTGCTCCTCGGGGCCGAGCACCAGCAGTTCGGCCTCGGCGAGCCGGCCGCCGACCAGGTCGAAGGACCTGGTCACGGCCCGGTCCAGCGCGGCGGGCAGCTCCGTCGGGGCGATCTCCCGGACGGCGAGCGGGAACTCCTCGACCGGCCACTGGGCGCGCCGGGGCTCGTTGTCCACCTCGAACAGCCGCAGCCGCAGCTCCTCGTGGCGCTCCAGCACGGTCTGCCAGGCCCGGGCGAGGGCCGCCCGGTCGAGCGGGCCGCGCAGCCGTCCCGCCCAGGGGGCGGTGTACTCCGCGCTCCCCGGTTCGAGGACGTGCGCCAGCCACAGCCGCCGCTGGGCGGACGACAGCCCCCCGCTGCCCCTGGACACCTGCTCCGTCATCGACTTCCCCTCTCGTGCGTGTAGGTGAACGTGGGCCGGAAGGCTTCCGGTATCGCCGCAGTGAGCCGGCCGAGGGCCGCGTGGTCGGGCACCCGCCCGTACAGCCGGCCGAGCCGGTCGGCCGCGCCGGCCCGCCAGTCGAGCGGCTGGCCGGGGCGGCCCCGGACGTCGACCAGGTCGACGCCGGGCAGGGCGCGCAGCCGGTCCAGCGGGCCGGCCTCGACCAGGCTGCGGGCGCCGACCGGCGGCACCAGCGCGTACTGGTAGGCGACCTGCCGGAACTCCGGGACCTCGGGTGCCGGGCGGCCGAGGGCGAGCAGCAGGGCGGCCTCGACCGCGTCGTACCCGGCGCCCCGGCGCAGCAGGTCGACGACCAGTCCGCCGACCCGGCCGTTCACCTCGATGACGCGCGGGCCGTCCGGGGTCAGCTTGATCTCGGTGTGCACGACGCCGTCCCGGACCCCGAGGGCCCCGACGGCGGCGTCGGCCAGTGCGCGGACCTGTTCGGCGGTCGACGCGCGCAGGGTGTGCGGGACGAAGGAGCCGCGTTCGCGGAACGGCTCCTCCAGCCGGAACTTGCCGGTGATGCAGAGGAGTTGACGCTCACCGCCGTGGACGGCGGTCTCCACCGAGACGTAGTCGCCCCAGTCGGGTCCGGCCGCCGCGGGCGCGCCGGTGAGCAGGCTCTCCACCAGCAGGACGGCCCCGGCGGGGGCGGTGGCGAAGAAGTCCGCCGCCAGCCGTTCGGCCTGCGCCGCACTGTCGGCCCGGCGGACGGAGCGGCTGCCGGTGCCGGTCCGGGGCTTGAGCACCACGGGCGGGCCGACCTCGGCGACGGCGGCGGCGACCTCGGCGGGGCCGGCCACCGGCACGCACCGGGTGGTGTCGATCCCGGCGGCGGCGAACAGCCGCCGCTGGAGCAGTTTGTCGGTCAGCCGCCGGGTGGTCTCCGGGCTGTGCCAGCGGGTCAGGCCGAGCGCGGCGGCCAGGTCGCCGGTCTCGGCGAGGCGGTGCTCGCTGAAGGTGAGCAGGCCGTCGGGGTTCCGGGCGGCCACCTCCCGCGCCGCGGCGGCCGGGTCGAGGCCGCTGACGTCGCAGAGGTCGAAGCGGCCGCGCAGGCCCGGCAGCAGTTGCGCGACGTGGGCCGAGTCCTGGTCGATCACCAGGAAGAGCTCGGCCCCGCAGTCGCGGGCGGCCGCGGCGATCTCGCCGGGCCCGGCGGCGCCGTCGTCGTAGACCACGCCGAGCCGCGGGCTACCGGATCTGCTGTGCATACCCATCCATCCGTCGAAGCGAGTGGCCACCCGGTGCTGCGGGCGCCGGGCGTTCCTGCGATCGGCCGGTCCGGCGGCCGGCCGGTCCGGCGGCCGGCCGGTCCGGCGGTCGCCGGTCAGTCCTGCGGGCCGGCCGGCCAGGAGCGCTCGGCGGTGAGGTAGAGCAGTTCGGAGCGGACGCCGCGCTGCCCGGCCAGGTCGCGCAGCACCACCTCCTGACGCAGCTGCTCGGCCTCCGGGTCGAACCAGCAGCCGGTCAGGTGCTTGAGCCAGGGCTCGATCCCCAGCGCGTAGACGAAGATCTGCCGGGCGCCGAGCCGCTGGGCGAGCTGGTCGGCGGGGCCCGCGAAGGAGCCCTTGAGGCCGCGCTCCAGGCTGTGCTCGCGGGAGATCGGGGCGTCCAGCAGCGGGCCGTAGAGCCAGGTCAGCGGGGCGCCGACGCACTCCAGGCCGATGAACAGGGCGTCCACCGTACCGATCTCGGCGGCGACCAGGTCGTAGAGGGCCGGGTCGATCGGCGAGGTGTCGGTGGCGAACAGGAAGCCGCGGCCGCCGAGCCGGACCATCGGCACCATCTTGGCGCGGATGTCGAGTTCGCCGTGCTCGCCGAGGAAGGGCAGCGCGGTGATCGTGGCCGGGCCGGCCTGCAGGCTCTGCATGTCGGCGAGTTCGACGACGTTGCGGAAGCCGAAGTGCTCCAGCATCGAGCGCAGGCCGATGTCGGCCAGGCTGCCGCCGGAGGACTGCGGCACCACGACGGTGCCGATCCGGCGGCGGAGCTGGAGCAGCGTCTCCAGCGAGAAGTGGTCGGAGTGGCCGTGGCTGAGCACCACGACGTCGATGGTCTCCGGCAGGTCCGCGATGGTGAAGTGGCCCTCGAAGCCGTCGCCGTCGTAGCCGAGGGTGGGGTCGGTCAGCACGGTGAAGCCGTCGTAGTCCAGCAGCACCGAGGCGTGGCCGAAGTACTGCATCCGCACCCCGCCGGTCCGGTTGGGCGCGTAGCGCCGGGGCTCCTGCTCGGTGAACAGGCGGCGGAAGCCGACCCGGGCCGCCTCGTCCAGGCCGAACTTCTCCGCCAGCTCCTCGACGTCGACCGGGGCCAGCCGGGCCGCGAACAGCTCGTCCAGCAGCTCGGAGGCGAACGGCACCGCCAGGTCGGTGCGGCCGGGGGCGGGCAGCACCGGCGAGCTGTAGACGAAGGGCTGCGCCCGGTCGTGACGCTCCATCAGCGAGACGGTCTGGGCGTGCGGTTCGGTCGCGGGGGTGCGGTAGAGCAGGCTCTCGAAGAAGCGCAGCCCGGCGTGGTTGGCGGTGTCGTAGACCAGTTCGGTGATGCCGCGCAGGGCGGGCGGCAGGTCCTGGTAGAGCGGGGCCAGGGCGCGGCCGTCGCCGTTCTTGGCGAGGGTGGCGCGCATGGTGTCGATGTCCTCGGCCAGCCGGATGCGGGCGCCGCCCTCGGCGAGGGTGCGCTCCAGCAGGTCGGCGACGCCCTGCGGGCCGGCCGGGCCCGGGTCGATGAACGGGGCGCCGAACATGCTCGGGTCGGCCAGCGCCCGGGCGTGCTGCTCGGGGCGCTCCAGGTAGCCGCGCAGGGCCGGCAGGTGGCGCTTGACCAGGTTGAGCGCACCGGTGTGCGGCGCGGCCACGAACGGCACCGCGTACCAGCGGTGGACCAGTGGCTGCACGACGGTGGCCGGCGAGAGGTAGGCGCGCATGCGGGGTCTCCATCCGTGCCGCGGGGGCACGTTCGAACGGGACGGTCGGGTGGCGGCGCCCACTCTGGCCCGGACCGGGGCCGGGCGCATGGGGAGCCGGCTCCCAGATTCCGCACACCGGTCCGGACGGAATCTGGGGGCGCTCCCCCCATGTCCGGGGGCGGCGGCGCTGGAAGCGTTGCCGGGTGCCGCCCCACCCGACGAACGAGAGCGAGGGGACCATGACCCCGGTCCACCGGCCCGACACCGCCGTGATCGTGGATGGCTACTCCACGGGCGCCTTCCTCCCCCCGGCCTTCGCGGCCCTCGGGGTCGAGGTGGTCCACGTGCAGAGCACCCCCGAGCCGATGCTGACGATGCTGCAGCCCGACCCGGCCGCCTACCGGGAGCGCTACGTGCTCTCCGGCGGGGCCGGGCTGGCGGGGACGGTGGCCGCGCTGTCGGCGCTGTCCCCCGTCGCGGTGCTGGCCGGCCAGGAGCCCGGGGTGCCGCTGGCGGACCGGCTGGGCGAGCTGCTCGGGCTGCCCGGCAACGGCACCGCGCTGTCCGCGGCGCGCCGCGACAAGTACGAGATGATCGAGGCGCTGCGGGCCGCCGGGCTGCGCTGCGCCCGGCAGCAGAAGGGCTCCGACCCGGCGGAGCTGGCCGCCTGGGCGGTCGCCGAGGGCGGCTTCCCGACCGTGGTCAAGCCGCTCAGCTCGGCCTCCACCGACCACGTGTACGTCTGCCGGACCGCCGAGGAGGTGGCGGCCGCGGCCCGCCGGGTGCTGGACTCGACCGACATCTTCGGCAGCCGCAACACCGAGGCGCTGGCGCAGTCCTTCCTGGCCGGCACCGAGTACATCGTGGACACCGTCGGCGTCGGCGGCGCGCACTACGTGTGCGGGGTCTGGGAGTACGAGAAGACCGAACTGCCCTCCGGGCGGCGGATCTACGACCGGGACGTGCTGCTCGACCCGGGGGCCGCGCCGGTGCCGGAGCTGATCGCCTACGTGCTGGAGGTGCTGCGGGCGCTGGGCATCGAGCACGGCCCGGCGCACGCCGAGGTGATGCTGACGCCGGAGGGCCCGGCCCTGGTCGAGATCGGCGCCCGGCTGAACGGCAACATGAACCCGGGCTTCCACGACGCCTGCCTGGGCACCAACCAGGCCCACCTGACCGCGCTCGCGTACACCCGCCCGCAGGAGTTCCTGGACCGGTACGCCGGCCGGGTCTACACCAAGCACCGCGAGGCCGTGGTGCACAACACCCGGACCGAGCTGGACGGCGAGGTCGCCGCGGTCGACCAGGCGGCGGTCGACCGGATCGCCGCGCTGGAGACCGTCCACCTGGTCGGCGTCAAGCTCGCCCCCGGCAAGCGGCTGCGCCCCACCACGGACCTGCTGACCAGCCCGCTGCGGATCTTCATGACCGGCCCCGACGCGGAGTCGCTGCGGGCCGACCACCGCACCATCCAGACCCTGAAGGACGCGGTCTACCGGCTGGTCGAGAGCCCGGCCGCCGTCCCGGCCGCCGTCCCGGCCGACGCCTGACCGCGCACCCGCGCGCACCCGCACCCCCGCAAGCACCCGAGGAGAGGTTAGCCACCGTATGGACACCGAACGACGGCCAACGGTCCTGCTGTTGGGCACCGACAAGTACGTGATGCAGGCCTGCGTGCGCAACGGCGTCGACGCCGTGGTGGTCTGGGGCTCCACCGCCTACGACTACGGCATCGTCCCGGTCCCCGAGCAGTTCACGGTGGTCCGGGTCGACGACCAGAGCAGCGTCGAGGCCGTCCTGACCGCCCTGCTCCGGGCCGGCCTGGCCGACCGGGAGTACGACGCGGTGCTCACCTCCGACGAGTGGGCGATGGTGACGGCCGGCATGGTCGCCCAGCACCTGGGCTGCCGCGGCATCGACCCGGTCACCGCCGCGCACTTCCGCGACAAGTCGCTGCAGAAGCGCCGGATCGCCGCGGCCGGGCTGCGCACCGCCCGGGTCACCGTGATCGACGACATCCACGACGTGTCGGCGATCACCGAGCTGCCCTACCCGCGGGCGGTGCTCAAGCCGATCGCCGGCGCCGCCACCGCCCGCACCTCGGTGGTCACCTCGCTGGCCGACCTGGAGCAGCGCAGCAGCCAGTACCGCAAGGAGAAGACCGCCCAACGCACCTTCGCCCTGGAGGAGTTCGTCGAGGGCGACGAGTGGGTCGCGGACGGCGTGGTGTTCGAGGGCGAGATCGTCTTCCACGCGCTCGGCACCTACGGCGACCCCTGCCTGACCGTGGTCGACCAGGGCCTGCCGCTGCGGCTGCGCCGCTTCGACCCGAAGTCCGAGGCGTGGGCGTACGAGCTGGGCGACCCGTTCGTCCGGCGCGCGATCGAGGCGCTCGGCCTGCGCGACGGCGCCTTCCACCTGGAGATGTTCCACCACCCGGAGCACGGGCTGGCGTTCGGCGAGTGCGCCTCGCGGCGCGGCGGGGCGCTGATCCACGAGGAGCTGCAGGCCAAGTTCAACGTCCACCTGGGCGCCGCGCAGCTGTTCGCCGCGCTCGGCCGCCGGCCCGAACTGGACGTGGTGGAACGGCCGGAGACGATCGGCGGGACGTACCTGCCGGGCCGGCCGGGCACCCTGATCAGCTGCCCCTCGCCGGCCGAGCTGCGGGCCCAGCCCGGCGTGGAGTTCGCCCGGGTGGAGTTCCCGTTCGGCGGCCAGTTCGCGGACGGCCTGGGCTCGACCAACCAGAAGCTCGGCCAGGTGCTGGTCGCCGCCGACTCCGAGGACGAACTCCAGTCCCGGCTGTCCGAGTTGCGCACCTGGTTCGCCGAGCGCACGGTGGTCGCCCCGTACGGCGGCACGCTGCGCGAGCTGCGCGCCTGGCAGCGCGCGACCTGGCCCGACCAGGACTACCGGGACGCCCTGTGGGACTGACCGGGAACGCCCCGGCGGTCGAGGGGCCCGCGGTCGGGGCGCCCCGGCCGCGCAGCCCGCTGGCCCGGCTGCTGCCGGAGACCGCGGAGCAGCGGGCGCTGGCGGCCGGGAGCTTCGTGAACTCGCTGGGCGCCGGGATGTTCATGACCAGCAGCGTGCTCTACTTCACCCGGATCGTCGGCCTGCCGATGGCCGAGGTGGCGACGGGGCTGTTCTGCGGGGCGATGGCCGGGCTGGCGGCCGGGCTGGTCGCCGGGCGGATCGCCGACCGCTGGGGGGCCAAGGAGACCCAGATCGGGGTGATGCTGATCGGGGCCGCCACGGTGGCCTGCTACCTGGCGGTCCGCACCTTCTGGCCGTACCTGCTGGTCTCGGTGCTGCTCGGGGTGGTGTTCGCGGCCGCCAAGTCCAGCCAGGCGCCGCTGGTGCGCCACTTCGGCGGCGACAACCCGACGGTCTTCCGGGCCTACCTGCGCTCCTCGACCAACCTGGCGATCGCGCTGGGCGCGCTGATCGCCGGCGTCGGCATCCAGCTCGACTCCGCCCCGGCCTACCTGTGCCTGGTCGGCGGCCGGGCGGTGGGCTTCGCGGGCAGCGCGCTGGCGCTGCTGCGGCTGCCCCGGCCGGCCCCGCTGCCGCCTCCCGGCGACGGCCGCCGCCGCTGGGGGGCGCTGCGGGACCGCCCGTACCTGACCGCGACGGTACTCAACTCGCTGATGGCGCTGCACTACGCGGTGCCGACCTTCCTGCTGCCGCTGTGGATCGTCGACCACACCGCGGCCCCGCGCTGGATGGTCTCCGGCGCGCTGCTGCTCAACACGGTGCTGGTGATCGGCCTCCAGGTGCGGGTCAGCCGCGGGGTGGACGACACCGGGGCGGCGGGCCTGCGGATGCGGTACGCGGGGGCGGCGGTGCTGGTCGGGCTGGTCATGATGGCCGCCGCGAGCGGCCGCTCGACCTGGGTCGCGGTGGCCCTGCTGCTGGCCGCGGTGGCCGTCTACACCTTCGGCGAGCTCTGGCACGCCGCGGCCTCCATGGAGTACTCCTTCGGCCTCGCCGCCCCGCACGCCCAGGGCGAGTACTCCGGTGTCTTCGGCCTCGGCGCGGGCGTCGCCGAGGCGCTGGCCCCCGCCGTGATCGGCGCGCTCGCGCTGACCTGGGGGCCGCCCGGCTTCCTCGCCCTCGGCCTGGGCTTCCTGGTCGTCGGCGCGAGCTGCCGCCCGCTGATCGACCACTCCCTGCGCAAGGCCGCCGAGGCGGCGGCCCCGACCCCCAGAAAGGCGTGACCGGAGAGATGACCACCACGACCGATCCGCAGTCGCTCGGCCGGGACATGCTGGAGCTCGTCCCCGACCTGCACTTCGACCACGAGGAGATCCTGAAGGCGTACCAGCAGGTGGTGGACCGGGTGCCGGTCACCGACCCGGAGCACCCGGAGCAGCGGCTGAGCCGCCTGGGCCTGACCCACCGGGCGGGCGCGGCCGACCCCTGGCACGACGCCGGGACCGGCCAGTTCGACCAGCAGACCGGCGAGAAGCGCTTCGAGGAGTCCGAGTTCTCGTTCTTCAACGAGGAGTTGAAGGACACCTACTTCTACCACCTGTACCAGAGCCTGCCGTTCCAGATCGGCCGGATGCGCCTGGTGCCGCTGCACCCGGGCGAGATCTACCACATGCACACCGACGCCTCCCGGGTGGCGCACGTGGCGATCGTCAGCAACGAGGACAGCCGGCTGCTGTTCCGCACCGGCCACACCTACCACGTGCCGACCGACGGCCGGGTGCACCTGCTCAACACCCGGCTGCACCACTCCGCGTACAACGCGGGCGGCACCACCCGCATCCACCTGACCATGACCAAGGTCGAGTGAGCACCCCCCGTCCCCTTCCGTCCCACCCCACCGACCCGTAGGGAGCCCGCATGACCGCCCCGCAGCCGACCGAGCAGGACCGCCCGGTCGTGGTGCTCGTCGACGGCTACACCACCGGCAACTACCTGCCGCCGGCCTTCGCCCGCAAGGGCGCGGACGTCGTCCACGTGCAGAGCACCGCCGAGTTGATGACCACGATGCTCGCCCCGGACCTGAGCGCCTACCTGGCGAACCTGGTCTGCGACTCCCCCGAGGAGACCGCCCGGCAGCTGGCCGCGTACCGGCCGGTCGCCGTGGTGGCCGGCCAGGAGCCCGGCGTGCCGCTGGCCGACCGGCTCTCCGAGCTGCTCGGGCTGCCCACCAACGGCACCGCGCAGTCGGCGGCCCGCCGGGACAAGTACGAGATGATCGAGGCGCTCCGGCGGGCCGGGGTCCGCTGCGCCGAGCAGTTCCGCAGCGGCCGCCCCGAGGAACTGGCCGAGTGGGCCGAGCGGCGCGGCGAGTACCCGGTGGTGGTGAAGCCGCTGACCTCGGCGGCCGCCGACGGCGTGGCGATCTGCCGGGACGCGGCGGAGGTCCGCAAGGCCGCCGAGGCGATCCTCGGCACCCGCACCGTCTTCGACGAGCCGAACCTCGAAGTCCTGGTCCAGTCCTACCTGGTGGGCGAGGAGTACGTGGTCGACACGGTCTCCTGCGCGGGCCGGCGCTACACCTGCGGGGTGTGGCAGTACCGCAAGAAGCTGATCGGCACCCACAACATCTACGACTACGAGCTGGTCCTGCACCACGAGGACCCGCGGGTGGCCGAGCTGATCGCCTACATGGACACCGCGCTGCGGGCGCTCGGCATCGTCTTCGGGCCGACCCACGCCGAGGTGATCATCACCGCGGACGGCCCGGCCCTGGTCGAGGTCGGCGCCCGACTGGCCGGCGGGATGAACCCCGCCTACCACGACGAGTGCCTGGGCGCGAACCAGGCCGACCTGACCGCGCTGGCCGCCGTCCGCCCGGCGGAGTTCCTGGAGCAGTACGCGGACCGCCACTTCCGCAAGCTGCGGGAGGCGTGGCTCTACACCACGCCCACCGAGCTGGACGGCGTGGTCGACAGCTGGGACCGGGACGTGCTGGCCGAGATCGAGGGCCTGGAGACCGTCCGGGGCCTGAACGTGAAGATCAAGGAGGGCGCCCGCATCCGGCCCACCGTCGACCTCTACACCAGCAGCCTGCGGATCTTCATGGCGGGCGACTCCGCCGCGCAGGTGGAGCGCGACTACCTGCACATCCGGCGGATCAAGGACCAGGTCTTCCGCCTGCGCTGACCCTCCGTCAACCCCCTACCACTACGCGGGAGTTCTCCAGCATGACCACCACCGAAGGCACTCCGCCGCAGCTGCTCCTGGTCGGCGGCGCCGCGCCGAACGCGCTCAGCGTGGACGTGGCCGTGCAGGCCCTGGCCCAGGCCCGGGCCCGCGGGCTGCGCACCCACGTCACCAACCAGGAGGCCACCGTGACCGCCACCCCGGAGGTGGCCACGGCCGCCGACGCGGCGAGCGCGGTCGACTTCGAGGACCCGGCGGGCAGCGCCAAGTGGGCGGCCGCCCGGCGCGCCGAGGGCGAGCGCTTCGACCTGGCCCTCGCGGTCCGCGAGATGGCCCAGGTGGCGGCGGCCGAGGTCGCCGCCGAGCTGGGCGTCCCCGGCAACCCGCCGGAGGCGGTCCGCCGCATCCGCACCAAGGACGCCTGCCGGGCCGCGCTGGCCGCGGCCGGTTTCCCGCAGCCGGCCGTGCGGCTGTGCGCCGACGAGGCCGCGGCCCGGGCCTTCCTGACGGAGAGCACCGGCCCGTGGGTGGTCAAGCCCCGGGACGCGATGGGCAGTCTGGGCGTCAGCCGGGTGGACGGCCCGGAGGGCCTGGCGGCCGCGATCGAGCTGCTGCCGGGCCGGGCGCCGTTCCTGGTCGAGGAGTTCGTGGACGGACCGGAGTTCAGCGTGGAGGGCCTGTTCCTCGGCGGGGAGCCCACCGTGCTCGCGGTGACGGCGAAGGAGAAGCTGCCGCCGCCGTTCTTCGTCGAGGTCGCCCACGTCCTGCCCGCCCCGCTGCCGGAGGCGGACCGGGCCGAGATCGACCGGCAGGTCCGGGCCGCGCTGACCGCGCTCGGCCTGTGCTTCGGCGCCTTCCACGTCGAACTCTGGCTCACCGCCCGGGGCGTGGTCCTCGGCGAGGTGCACGGGCGGGTCGGCGGCGGCTGGATCCACACCATGCTGCCGCACGTCTTCCCCGGCCTGGAGCTGTTCGGCCTGGTCATGGACGACGCGCTCGGCCGCCCCGCCGAGCTGCCGGCCGCCTCCTCCCGGGCGGCGGCCAGCCGCTTCCTGGCGCCCCCGCCCGGCCGGCTGGTCGCGGTCGAGGGCTGGGAGGAGGTGCTGGCCCACCCCGGCCTGCTGTACGCCGAACTGACCGTCCGGCCGGGCGACGTGATCAACCCGTTCCGCTCCGGCCAGGACCGGGTCGGCTCGGTCGTGGTCGGCGCGGACAGCCCGGCCGAGGCCGAGCGGCTGGCCCGGGAGCTGGCCGACTCGGTGCGCTTCGTCACCGAGCAGCCGGAAGAGCTCTCCGAGGAGGCCGGGGCATGACCGGCACCACCGACACCGCCGGGGCCACCGACACCACCGACACCGCCCGGGCCGGTCTGCGGGCCGAGGTCGCGGTGGTCCCGCACCTGCTGGACCGCCCGTTCCGGATCTCGCACATGACCATCGCCACCGTCGACCGGGTCCGGCTCCGGCTGATCGGCTCCTGCGGCCAGGTCCGCGGCGAGGGCGAGATCGCCGCCGACCTCGGCTACGGCCAGGACGGCCCGGCCATCGCGGCCGAAGCCCGGCTGCTGGCGGGCGAGTTGACCCGGGCCAGCGGCACCGAGGCACCCGACCGGCTCGGCGAGCTGCTGGCCGGCGCGGCCGCGGAGTTCAGCGCCCCGGCCCGGATGCTGGTCGAGATGGCCTTCCTGGACCGGGCCGCCCGGACCGCCGGGCTGCCGGTCTGGCGGCTGCTCGACCTGCCCGAGCCCGGCCCGGTCCGGCTGATGCACACCGTCCCGATCGGCGAGGAGATCCCGGCCGCCGAACGGCCGGTGAAGATCAAGCTCGGCGGCCCCCGGGACACCGAGGTGCTGCGCGGCCTGGTCGGCGTGCCCGGACCGGTGGTGCTGGACGTCAACCGGGGCTGGGGGCGCGCCGAGTGGGAGCAGGTTCGCCCGCTGGTGCAGCGGGTCGCGCCCGCCGTCCTGGAGGACCCGGTGAGCGACGACGCGCTGCTGCCGGAGGTGCGCGCCGCGCTGCCCGGCACCGCCGTGCTGCTGGACGAGGGCATCGACAGCCGGGCCGCGGTGGAGCGCGCCGCGCGCACCGCCGACGGCGCCAACATCAAGCTGATGCGCTTCGGCGGCCTGCTGCCCGGCCTGGACGCGCTGCGGCACCTCGCCGCCCGGGGCACCGCCCGGATGCTCGGCTGCTTCCTGGAGCCACCCCGGTCGATCGCCTACGCGGCGCAGCTGGCCGGGCTGTGCGACTGGACCGACCTGGACGGGCACTTCTGGCTCTGCGACGACCCGCCGGTGCTCGGCTACCACCTCGACAGCTCCCGCCCCGGCATCCCCGGCATCCGCTACTGAGGCCGGTGCCCCGGAACCGCCCGTCCCCGCACCCACGAGGAGTCAGCGCACCATGCAGCACGTCACCGAGCCGCTGCCGTACGGCACCTGGGACTCCCCGGTGCAGGCGGCGGAGGTCGCGCGGGGCGAGGCCCTGCTCGAATGGACCGGCTTCGTCGGCGAGGAGGTGTGGTGGACGGAGGCCCGTCCGCAGGAGGGCGGGCGCAGCGCCCTGACCCGCCGCACCGCCGACGGCCCGGCCCCCGCCCTGCCGCCCGGCTGGGACGTCCGCAGCCGGGTGATCGAGTACGGCGGCCGCCCCTGGCTGGCGCTGTCCGGCCGGGCCGAGGACGGGATCGTCTTCACCCACTGGGACGACCAGCGGGTCTACCGCTGGCGTCCGGGCGCCGACCCGGTGCCGCTGAGCCCCGCCGGGGCCTGGGCCGCCGAGCTGCGGTACGCCGACTTCGCGGTCCGCGGCGAGGAGGTGTGGTGCCTGCGGGAGACCGTCGCCGACGAGGCGGGCACCTCGGTGGTCCGGCACCTGGTCGCGCTGCCGCTGGACGGCCGGGCCGCCGGGGACCCGTCGGCGGTGCGGGTCCTGACGGGGGGTCACGACTTCCTGTCCGGCCCGCGGATCGAGCCGGGCGGCCGCCGGGTGGCCTGGCTCGGCTGGAACCACCCGGCGATGCCCTGGGACAGCACCGACCTGATGGTGGCCGGGATCGCGCCGGACGGCACCCTGACCGGACCGGTCCGGGTGGCCGGCGGGGACGGCGAGTCGGTCACCCAGGCCGACTGGGCGGCCGACGGCTCCGGCGCCCTGTACGCCGTCACCGACCCGGACGGCTGGTGGAACGTGCACGAGCTGGGGCCGGACGGCGGGCGGCGCCACCTGTGCGCCCGGCCGGAGGAGTTCGGCGAGGCGCTGTGGCGGATCGGCCTGCGCTGGTGCCTGCCGCTGCTGGACGGCCGGCTCGCGGTGATCCACGGCACCAGCGGCCGCCGGCTCGGCCTGCTCGCCCCGGACGGGCGGCTCGACGACCTGGAGAGCCCGTACACCGAGTGGTTCTTCCCGGCCACCGACGGCCGCCGGATCGCGGTCGTCGCGGCCGGCCCCCGGCAGGGCCGCACCGTGCTGCTGATCGACCCGGACGGCGGCGGCACCGAGGTGCTGCGCGCGCCGTCCACCGCCCACCCGGAGTACGCCACCACGCCCCACCGGCGCACCTTCACCGGGCCGGACGGCGAGCCGGTGCACGCCCACGTCTACCCGCCGTACCACCCGGCGCACACCGGGCCGGACGGCGAGCTGCCGCCGTACCTGGTGTTCGCGCACGGCGGGCCGACCAGCCGCAGCCACCTGGTGCTGAACCAGGAGATCGGCTACTTCACCAGCCGGGGCTTCGGCGTGGTCGACGTCCAGTACGGCGGCTCCACCGGCTTCGGCCGGGCCTACCGGGAGCGGCTGCGCGAGTCCTGGGGCGTGGTCGACGTGCGGGACTGCGCCACGGTGGCCCGCGCGCTGGCCGCCGAGGGCGTGGCCGACCCGGACCGGCTGGCGATCCGCGGCGGCAGCGCCGGCGGCTGGACGGCCACCGCCTCACTGGCGGCCGAGCCCGGCCTGTACCGGGCGGCCGGCATCTACTACCCCGTGCTGGACGCCGAGCAGTGGCGCACGCAGGGCACCCACGACTTCGAGTCGCGGTACCTGGAGAGCCTGATCGGCGCCTGGCCGCAGCAGCGCGCCCGCTACGCCGAGCGCTCGCCGGTCGAGGGGGCCGGGCGGATCCGGGCCCCGTTCGTCCTGCTCCAGGGCCTGCGGGACACCGTCTGCCCGCCGGCCCAGGCCGAGCGGCTGCTCGCGCTGCTGGCCGGCTCCGGGGTGCCGCACAGCTACCTGACCTTCGAGACCGAGGGCCACGGCTTCCGGCTCGCCGACACCGTGGTCCGCTCGCTGGAGGCCGAACTCGCGCTCTACGCCTCGGTCTTCCGCCTCGCCCCGTGACGCCCGCCCGCCCCCGGGCGTCCCCACCGACCTCTACGCAGGGGAACACGACATGCCCACAGGACGATCCTCGACCGGGTCGACGGACCGCCCCGCTCCCGGCCGCCCGAACCCCGACGGCGCTCCCGGCCGTCCGAACCTCGACGACCTCGACTTCGACCGCCTGCCACCGGCGGTCAGACGGGGCCTCAAGTCCCTGACCGCACTGGACAACCACCACGCGCCGCTGGCGATCGCCTTCGAGTACGGCCTGGTCGCGCTCTGCGTCACCGCCTGCGTCGCGGGCTCCTACTGGGCCTATCCGGTCGCGGTGGTGCTGATCGGCTCGACCCAGCGCTTCCTGGCCCATTTCCTGCACGAGTCGGCGCACAAGAGCCTGGCCCGCAACCGGGTCCTCAACCTGGTGGCCGGCACCGCCCTGTCCGGCTACCTGGTCGGCCAGCTGTACGGGCCCTACCGCAGCTCGCACGTCGGCCGGCACCACCGGCACCTCGGCGAGGCGGACGCCGACCCCGACTACCGCTTCCACCTGGAGTGCGGGCTGTACGACCCGGAGCGCAGCGACCGCGGCTTCCTGGTCCGCGAGGTGCTGCTGTCGCTGCTGGGGCTGCGCACCGTCGACTACCTGCGCTACCTGGTCCGGGACCGGGTCCGGGCCAAGGAGTCGGAGCTGGCGGTCTCGGTGCCGGTGCCGCTGCGCACCGAGCAGCGGCTGTTCCTGCTCCAGTGGGCCGGGGTGTTCGGCCTCTGCGGCTGGCTGGAGGTGCTGCCCGAGCTGCTGCTGTTCTGGTTCGTGCCGCTGCTGACCAGCAACATCGCGATCGGCTGGCTCTCCGAGCTGGCCGAGCACTACCCGCTGCCGGAGAGCGAGTCCACCCGGGTGCTGCTGACCCGCAACCGGCACGGCCGGGCGCTGGAGACCTTCCTGCTCAGCCGGCACGGCGACCGCTTCCACCTGGTCCACCACCTCAACGCGGGCATCCCGTTCTGGAACCTGCACCGGGCCCACCGGCTGCTGCTGGAGGACCCGGCGTACGCGGGCTGGGACGGCATGTGGGCGGGGGTGGTCAGCCGCCCGCGCTCCCGGCGCGGCAAGGAGACGGTGCTCAGCTACGCGGCCAAGTACCGTGCCTGGCGCCGCGGCGGCGGCGACCCGACCACCGCGGACCGCACCTTCGCCCAGTCGATGATGCTCGCCGCCGGCCGGGTCACCGTCGGCGTGCCCGTCCCCGTCCCCCAGCCGTCCGAACCGACCACCGTGAGGCCCTGATGACCGAGGCATCCGTCACCACCGCGCCGCCCGCGGCGACCCCCGCCGGCGCCTCCGACCGGGACGCGGGCCTGGGCCTGCGGCTGCTGGCCGCCGACGAGCGCTGCCGGCGCGCCTTCGCCGAACCCGGCTCGCTGCTGCGCCAGATCGCCTACCCGGCGGCCCGCCGCTACCTGGTCGCCGACGACCTGGCCGGGCTGCTCCCCCGGCTCGACCTGCTCCGGGGCCGCGGCTACCGGGTGTCGGCCGAGTACGTCGGCGAGGAGATCCGGGACGAGGCCGAGATCGAGCAGGTGGTGCGGGCGTACCTGGACCTGCTCGCCGCCGACGCCGGGCCGCTCCAGCTCGGCTTCGACCTCTCCAACGTCGGTCTGCTGGTCTCCCGCGAGCTGGCCGTGCGGAACACCTCGCGGCTGCTGACCGCGGCCGCCGCGCACGGCAGCGAGGTGGTGCTGTCGATGGAGCGCTCCGACCTGGTGGACGAGATCCTCGCGGTCTTCGCCGAGCTGGCCGCCGAGCACGCCAACGTCGGCATCACCGTCCAGGCCCACCTGCACCGCACCGAGCGGGACCTGCCCGGCCTGGTCGCGCTCGGCCGCAAGATCCGGCTGGTCAAGGGCGTCTACGCGGAGGCCCCGGAGACCGCCCTCGGCCGCGGCCCCGAGCTCGACGAGCGCTACCTGGCGCTCGCCGAGTACGCCCTCGGCCGGGGTGCCCGGCTCGCCCTGGCCACCCAGCACGCCGAGCTGCTGGCCGCCGCCGAGCGGCGCGGCCTGCTGGCCGGGGCCGAGGAGATCGAGATGCTGCACGGGGTCCGCCCCGCGCTGCTCCGGCAGTACCGGGAGGCCGGCCACCCGTGCCGGGTCTACACCACCTACGGGCAGAGCTGGTGGCTGCACCTGCTGCACCGCCTGGCCGAGCACCCCGCCATGGCCCTGCGCGCCCTGGCCGACCTCGCCGACCCTTCCGCCGCCGCCTTCGGCACCGACTACTGACAGGGCGTCACATGACCGGACAGCTGATCCACCTCAACACGGCCGGGGCCGGCCTGATGCCCGCGGCGGTCTCCGCCGCGATGGCCGACTGCCTGGCCCGCGAGGCCGCCACCGGCGGCTACGAGACCGAGCAGCACCACGACGAGGTGCTCCAGCACGACGTCTACCGGCGGCTCGGCCGGGTGGTCGGCGCCGAGGCCCGGGACCTCGCGCTCTTCGACAGCGCCACCCGCGCCTGGTGGCGGGTGGTCTCCCGGCTCGCCCTCGGCCCGGACGACCTGATCTGGGTCACCCCGTACGAGTACGCGGGCAGCCTGATCGGGTACTTCAACCTGCGCGACCGCACCGGCTGCACGATCGAGACCGTTCCGCTGCGCCCGGACGGGAACCTCGACCTGGACTGGATGGCGGCCAACATCTCCGACCGGGTCGCCCTGGTCTCGGTCACCCACGTGCCCTCGGGCTGCGGGATCGTCAACCCGGTCGCCGAGATCGGCCGGCTGCTCGCCCCGTACCGCACCCGGTACGCGGTGGACGCCTGCCAGGCCGTCGGGCAGCTGCCGCTGGACGTGGCCGAGATCGGCTGCGACCTGCTGACCGGGGCCGGGCGGAAGTTCCTCTGTGGGCCGCGCGGCAGCGGATTCGCCTACACCACACCGGAGTTGCGGGCCGAGCTGCTGCCCGACTTCACCGACCTGCACGTGGCCCGGGTCAGCTCGCCGACCGCCGTCACGGTGCACGAGGAGAGCGCCCGCACGCTGGAGCTGGGCGAGCGCAGCACCGCCGTGGTGCTCGGCCTGCACGCCGCGCTCGGCCACCACCTCGAACTCGCCGAGGAGGGGCGGGCGTTCCCCCGCAAGGACGTGGTCGAGGCGCTGCACGCCTGCGTCGCCGAGCTGCCCGGCACCGAGCTGCTGGCCCCCGGGACGGAGCAGTCGGGCATCCTGTCCTTCCGGCACGACACCCTGTCGGCCGAGCGGATCCGGGACGGGCTGGCAGCCCGCGGCATCAACGGCTGGAAGATCGCCGGCGACCACACCCCGCTGTACCTCTCGGCCCGGGGCGTCGACACCGCGGTGCGGCTCTCGGTGCACCACTACAGCACCCTGGCGGAGGTGGAGGCACTCGGCCGGGCCCTGCACGCCCTGCGCTGACGCTCCGTCACCCACCGCCCGCCGTCACCGTCCGGCCGCCGTCACCGTCCGGCCGCCGCCCTCCCGGGAGGGTGGCGGCCGGACGGTCCCGGCGGGCATGCTGGGCACATGCTGATCAGGGAAGCCACCACAGAGGACTGGCCCGCCATCTGGCCGTTCTTCCACCGGATCGTCGCCGCGGGCGAGACCTTCACCTACCCGCTCGACCTCGGCCGGGAGCAGGGCCGCGACTGGTGGCTGCTGTCCGCGCCGAACCGCACGGTGGTGGCGGTCGACGAGGCCGGCACGGTGCTGGGCACCGCGAAGATGAACACGAACCACCTGGGCAACGGCTCGCACACCGCGAGCGCGAGCTACATGGTCGACCCCGCGCACTCCGGGCGCGGGGTGGGCCGGGCGCTGTGCGCGTACTCGCTGGACTGGGCCCGGGCGGCCGGCTACCGGGGCATGCAGTTCAACGCCGTGGTCGAGACCAACGTCCACGCGGTGCACCTCTACCGCTCGCTCGGCTTCACCGTGCTGGGCACCCTGCCGGAGGCCTTCCGGCACCCGGAGCACGGCTACGTCGGGCTGCACATCATGCACCGCCCGCTGCCCTGATCCGGCGGGCCCCGAGCGGCCCCGACATCGCCATATTGCCCAATCCCGCCGGCCGGTACCCGAACTGACGGCCCGTCACTACACTCGCCGATGGTGGACGGCACGCCGTCGTGACGGGCCGCCACCTCGGAGCGAGGGGGCCCCATGACGACGAGCACCGACCGCCCAGTGGCCGACGTGGAGTCCGCCAACATCGCGCGGATCTACGACTACTACCTGGGCGGGCTCTACAACTTCGAGGTGGACCGGCAGAAGGCCGAGCGGATCAGGTCGATGCTGCCGAGCGTCGACCTGCTCGCCCGGGCCAACCGGGACTGGCTGCGCCGCACGGTCCGGTTCCTGCTCGCCCAGGGCGTCGACCAGTTCGTCGACATCGCCTCCGGACTGCCCACCATGGGCAACGTGCACGAGGTGGCGCACGCCCGGAACCCGCGGGCCCGGGTGGTGTACGTGGACCACGAGCCCTCGGCCGTGCTGCACGGCGAGGAGATCCTCGCGGACGAGCCGCTGGTGGCGATGATCGAGGCGGACGGCCGGTTCCCGGAGCGGATCTGGGAGCACCCCCGGGTGCGCGAGCTGATCGACCTGAGCCGGCCGGTCGGCATCCTGATGGGCGGCCTGCTGGTGTTCGTCGAGGACAAGGACGACCCGGCCGCCCTGGTCGCCGCCTACCGGGACGCCTGCGCCCCCGGCAGCTACCTCGCCCTGTCGCACCTCTCGGACGACCTGGCCGACCCGGAGACCCGGGCCCAGGTCGGCCGGATGACCGACGCCTACCTGGCGGGCGTGGGCCAGCAGCTCTACGCCCGCCCCAAGGAGGTGATCGCCTCCTGGTTCGAGGGCATGGACCTGGTCGAACCGGGCCTGACCCTGATGGCGGACTGGCACCCCACCCCCGGCCAGGCGGTGGACGCCCAGACCCCGTCGCGGGTCCTCGGCTACGGCGCGACCGCCCGGATCCGCTGACCTCGGACCGCCCGGCGCGTGCCGGGGCCCGGCAGCCGGAGCGGCTGCCGGGCCCGATGGGCGACGGTGCGTCAGCTGGTCTGGATCGCGGTGTCGTCGATCACGAAGGAGGTCTGCAGCGAGGAGTCCTCGACCGCGTTGAACTTCACCGTGACGCTCTGGCCCGCGTAGGCCGACAGGTCGATGCTCTTCTGGGCGTAGCCGGTGGCGGCGTTGACGTTCGAGTACGTGGCGACCGAGGTGCCGTTGACGGTCACGGTCAGCTTGTCGTACGCGGTCGTGCCGGTCTCGGCGGTGTCGATGTGCAGCCAGTAGCTCAGCGTCGCCTTGCAGCCGGCCGGGATCGTCACCGACTGGGAGAGGCTGTCGGTGTGGGCGGAGCCGTAGCCGTCCATCCACGCCTTCCAGGAGCCGGAGTGCGCGGCCTGGGAGGAGGAGTTGTCGACCACGCCGGAGGTGCCGGTCCAGGGGGCCGCGCTACCGGTCTCGAAGCCGGGGTTGCCGAGCAGCTGCGCCGGGGTGCAGGTGCCGCTGCTGGTGGTGACCGCCCAGGAGAAGGTGGCGGAGGCGGTCTTGCCGGCCGCGTCCTTGACCGTGACGGTCACCGAGGAGGTGCCGGCGGCGGTGGCGGTGCCGCTGATCAGGCCGGTGGAGGCGTTGATCGACAGGCCGGCGGGCAGGCCGGTGGCCGACCAGGTCAGCGGCGCGGTGCCGCCGGTGGCCTGGAGCTGGAGGCTGACCGCGCCGTTGACCGAGGTGGACTGGTTGCCCGGGTTGGTCACGGAGACCGCCGCGCCGGCCGGCTTGGTCAGCAGGCAGCCGCTGACGTTCAGGTCGATGACCCGGCCGGTGCCGAGGCAGGTGGTGAACCAGTAGGTCTCCTCGCCGTAGCTCTGGCCCTTGGTGACGGTGGTGGTGCCGTCCGCGGCGACCTCGCACGGGTTGTTCAGGGTGCACATCGCGCCGTCGTCGTTGCCGGTGTTGTTGATGCCGACGACCTTGCGGCTGGCGGCGTCGACGATCGGCGAACCGGAGGTGCCGTGCGTGGTGTTGCAACCGGAGCTGTAGCGCAGCGAGTCGTGCCAGGTCCACTGGTCCTCGCGCAGGGTCCCGACGAACCCGTTGATGGAGCAGTTCCAGACCTGCTTCCAGTACGAGGAGGGTATGTACATCGAGGACCCGTCGACCGGGTGGGTGTCACTGATCGTCAGCGCCGTCGCCCCGTACTTGGAGGTGATCGAGGCGAAGGTGTCGGTCAGCTGGTACAGCGCGACGTCGGTCCCGGTCATCGTCGCGTACAGCACCTTGTCCGCCTGGACGGTGCCCAGCGAGGACCCGGCCGAGTTGAGCAGCGTGCCGCTGCGGCTGGCGCTCGCGTTCTGGATGACCTGCCCGGCCGACGGCATGGTCGGCAGGCAGTGCCCGTTGGTCAGCATCATCGCCCGGTCGGTGTCCACCGAACTCGGGTAACGGACCAGCGAGGCCGAACAGTTGCTCAACGCGATGGTGGAGGTCAGATCCCCCGCCTGAACGGCCTGCGCGGGCGCGGCGCCGAAGGTCAGCGCACCCGCCACGACCGTACCCGCCCCGAGCGCGGCGGCGATTCTCTTGAACATGGCTCTCCTTGTGGGGGACTGCGGACGCCTGAGGGGTTTGCGCACGCCCGCGCCGCACGAAAATGCCATGGTCACTTCAATCCGGTCAACCGTACGGACCGAACTCACGCCCGAAATTTTCTCCCCGAACCCCCCGCCGCTCCTTCCTTCCTGACGCTCCGTCACCCCGGACCGGTCACGCCGAGGGCGGGGGAGACGGTCGAACCGTCTCCCCCGCCCTCGGGGGTGTGGCGCGGTGCGCCGGCGCCGGTCAGGCGTGGCGGTGGTGGCGCTTGCCGCCGGTGACCACGCGGTAGAGCAGGAGCAGGATCACCGAGCCGATGACGGCGGCGACCCAGGTGGAGAGGTCGAAGAAGCCGTCGATGGAGTCGACGCCGAAGATGACCTTGCCGAGCCAGCCGCCGAGCAGGCCGCCCGCGATGCCGATCAGCATCGTCACGATGATGCCGCCCGGGTCCTTGCCCGGGACGAGGGCCTTGGCGATGGCCCCGGCGATCAGTCCGATCAGTATCCAGGCGATGATGCTCATCCGTTTTCTCCTTGCCGTGAAGGACCCGTTCGGTGTCGGGACTCTTCTTCGCGCTCCCGGGATTTCCAAACCCCCGGGTTCGCGAGCGGCGCCCGCCCCGGCTAGCCGATGGCGATGTCGTCGAGCAGGAAGACGGTCGACAGGTAGGCGTCCTCCTGGCCGGCGAACTCCAGCTTCACGTTCTTGCCCTTGTAGGCGGACAGGTCGACGGTCTTCTGCACGTACCCGGCGGAGGCGTTGGCGTTGGAGTACATCGCCAGGGTGGTGCCGTTGACGTTGACCTTCAGGGTGTCGTAGGCGATGGAGCCCGACTCCTGGGTGCTGACCTTCAGCCAGAAGGTCAGCTTCGGCGTGCCGGTGGCCGGGACGGCGATGTTGTTCTGCGACAGCGACTCGATCGCGGAGGCGCCGTAGCCCATCATCCAGGCGTACCAGGAACCGCCGTGCGCGCCCTGCAGGGTGGAGTTGGTGATGTCGTTGTCGCTCTGGGTCCAGCCGGTGGCGCCCTGCTCGAAGCCGCCGTTGGTCAGCGCGTTGCCGGTCGGGGACGGCGTCGAGGTCGGCGTGGACGTGGGGGTGGAGGTCGGGGTGGACGTCGGCGTCGCGGTCGGGGTGGAGGTGGGCGTCGGGGTCGGGGTGGGCGTCCCGGTGCCCGGGTCGGGCAGCGCGGTGCCGACGCTGACGGCGGCCCACGCCTTCGAAACGAGGTACCGCTCCTGCGAGTTGGCGCCGTACAGGTTGGCGGCGGCCTGCAGGGTCGCGGTGCGGGCCGAGGCGTAGTTGGTGGTGGAGGTCATGTAGACGGTCAGCGCCCGGTACCAGACGGCCGCCGCCTTGTCGCGGCCGATGCCCGCGAAGGTGTCGCCGTTGCACGGGGTGCCGTTGTGCGGCAGGCCGCCGATGGTCTTGGCGCCGGTGCCCTCGGCGGCCAGGTAGAAGAAGTGGTTGGCGATGCCGGAGGAGTAGTGCACGTCCACCGAGCCCGCGTTGGAGCTGTAGCAGGACAGCGAGTTGCCGTCGACGGCCGGGTTGTCCATCCGGCGCAGGTAGCCGCCCGGCATGTTGAGCTTCTCGCCGATGTAGTAGTCGCCGGGGTCGGCGCTGTTGTTGGCGGAGAACTCGACCATGGTGCCGAAGATGTCGCTGGTGGCCTCGTTCAGGCCGCCGCTCTCACCCGAGTAGTTCAGGTTGGCGGTGGCGGCGGTGACGCCGTGGCTCATCTCGTGGCCGGCCACGTCCAGCGCCGTGACGGGGGTGTTGCCGTTCTGCGAGGAGCCGTCGCCGAAGGCCATGCAGAAGCACGAGTCGTCGTAGAAGGCGTTCAGCAGGCTGCTGTCGACGTGCACGTACGCGGGCGCGCCGCGGCCGTCGTTGCGGATGCCGGAGCGGTTGAAGGCGTTCTTGTAGAAGTCCCAGGTCTTGGCCAGGCCGTAGGAGGCGTCCACGGCGGCGCTCTCCCGGCTCGAAGTGGAGCCGTTGCCCCAGGAGTTGGTGGACTTGCTGAAGACCTGGGCGTTCTGCTTCGGGTTCGACTGCGGGCTGTTGTACGAGTCGTAGACGATGGTGCCGCCGTGCGCGGCGTCGGTGAGGGTGTAGCCGCTGCCGGACTGGGTGGTCTCCAGGGCGACCTGGCCGGCGGTGACGCCGTTGCCGGTGCCCGCGACGCCCTGGTGCAGCTCGTACTGGTCGAGCGGTGCGCCGCTGGTGGCGTCGACGATGACGGCCTCGCGGGAGTTCGCCCCGGCCTCGCCGTCGCCGGTGACGGTGGCGCGGTAGGCGAGGACCGGGACCTTGCCGACCGCGTACACCACCAGGGTGCTGCTGTCCGCGACCCCGGCCTTCGGGTCCTTGACGTGCTTGGCGTGCTTGACGGCCGCGGCCGAGGCGTCGTCGGCGCTCAGCTTCGGCGCGGTGCCGACCGGCCTGATCGCGCCCGGGTGGGCCTGGTCGGAGCCGGTGATCCTGCCGTCCTTGCCGTAGTGGACGACCAGGTCGCCGCCGATCACGGGCAGGCCCCGGTAGGTGCGGTCGTAGCGCACGTGCCGGGAGCCGTCGTTGTCGACCAGCACGTCCTTGGCCAGCAGGCACTCGTCCGGGCCGAGGCCCAGCGACTTGGCGACCGCGCCGGCCTCCCGGTCGGCGGTGCGCACCGCCTCGCCGCGGGTGTCGGCCGTCCACGCCCGGAACCCGGCGCCGGACCGGACGGAGGGGGTGGCGGCCGCGGTGGACTGGGAGGCCACCACGGTCACGGTGCCCAGGGCGAGGGCCGCGGCGACGGCGGCGGCGAGGGCGTTCTTGCGGGGCATGACGATCCTTCCGCCGAACCGGGGTTGGGGAGATGACCGCAGAACGTCGTCTGGGGGGTGGGGGGCGTTCGGCGGCCGTTGGCTCGGCTGTGGCCATGAGGCTAGGGAAGGCGGGGGCCGCCCACATCAGGGGAACCCCTTGACCTGGACCGAAGGGGCCTGGTTGGCGCAGGATGGCCCGATGCCGGACTCCGCGATACGGGCGAGCGCGCTCCAGGAACCCTCCGGGGCGGTGCTTGCGGTGGTACCGGACGAGGTGCGCGGTATCCGCCGGGTGGTGCTGTTCGGGCCGCCCGGAATCGGCCGGACCACTGCGGCCGGCGTCCTGGGCCGGCAGCTGGGCCTGCCCGTCCTGCGGCTGGCCCCGGGCCTGCAGGACGCGCGGATCCCGTACGCCGGGCTGCTCGAACTCGCCCTCGCCCTGGAGCCGTCGGCGGCCGCGCGGGAACTCGTGGCGGCCCTGGACGCGGCCCCGTCCCCCGGGGACGCCGGGGCGTCCCTGCGGCTGCGCCGGCTGACCGCCGCCGCGCTGCGGGAGGCGCCGCCGCTCACCCTGGTGGTCGACAACGCCCAGTGGCTGGACCCGGCCGGCGCGGCCGTCCTGGGCTGGGCGCTGCGCCTGGTCCCGGACCTCCCCGTCGTCGTGGCCGAACGGGCCTGGCGGCCGGGCGCCGGGGGCCACTGGTGCGGGGAGGACGCGTACCCGCTGCGCGTCCCGGCCCTGACGGTCCCCCAGGTCGCGGAGCTGCTCGCGCCGTACCGCCCGAGCCCGCGCGAGGTCGCCCGGATCCACGCCCGCAGCGGCGGGAACCCGGCCCTGGCGCTGGCCCTCGCCGACGGCGCGGGCCAGGACCCGGACGGCGGGGACGGGCCGTTCCTCCCGGCGGCGGCCCGCCGGCTGGTGGGCGAGTGGCTGGCCGAAGTGACGCCCCAGGTCCAGGAGTTGCTGACGCTCGCCGCGCTGGACGACCGGCCCGACCTCGACCTGCTGAGCCGCCTGGCCGGACCGGCGGCCGGACCGCTGCTGGCCGAGGCCGGGGCGGCCGGGCTGGTCGACCTCGACCGGCCCGACCGGACGGTGCGGTTCACCGCCTCCGCGATCGGCACCGAACTCACCGCCCGGCTGCCGGACGCCGCCCGCCGGCTCCTGCACGCCCGGCTGGCCGAGGCCGCCCACGACGGCCTCCGCCGCGACCGGCACACCGCGCTGGCCGCCGACCCCGCCGATCCGCACGCGGCCCGGCGGGCGGCAGCCGCCGCCGTCCGGGCCCGGCTGCGCGGCGAGCACGCGCTGGCGGCCGAACTGTCCCTGCTCGCCGCCGAACGCACCCCGGGCGACGACACCGGCCTGCTCGCCGAACGGGCCCTGACGGCGGTGCGGGACGCCGCACACTACGGCGACCTCCCGCGCGGCCGGACCGCCGCCCGCCTCCTGCTGCACCGGGAGACCTCCCCCGACCTGCGCGTCGACACCCTGGTCGCGCTGATCGACGCGAGCGGACAGCACCTGCAGGACGCGGACCACCTGTTCGCCGACGCGCTGCACGCGGCGGCCGACCGGCCCGACCTGACCGGGCGCGTCCTGCTCCGCCAGTCGATCTGGGCCAACGTCAACGAGGGCGACCCGCACCGGGCCTGCCACCTGGCCGAACGGGCCGCCGCCCTGGCCGAGGCCGTCGGCGACACCGCCACGACCGCGATGGCCCTCACCATGCAGGCCCGGCTCCGGCGCGTCCTGGGCCGCCCCGGGGCCGAGGACTCGCGCGCCCGCGCACTGTCCCTGCCGCGCACCGCCGGCGTCCCCGCCAATGGCACGCCCCAGCACCTCGCCGCCCGGCACGCCCTCTTCGACGACCGGCCCGACCGGGCCCGCACCGTGCTGCTGCCGCTGCTGGTCGAGGCCGAGCGGGCGGGGGACGCCGAAGCCACCGTCGACGTCCTGCGCAGCCTGGCCGAGGCCGAACTGCGCGCCGGACGCTGCGCCCGGGCCCTCGACCACGCCCGGCGCGCCCAGGCCCTGACCGACCGCACCGCGCTGTCACCCGCCCCGGCCTGCTACACCTCCGCCCTGGTCGAGGGCAGCGCCCGGAGCACGGCCGCCGCGCTCGACCACGCCCGCCGCGGCGTCGAGGCCGCCCGGCAGGAGGACAACAAGGTCTTCCTCTCCCGCAACCTGTTCGCCCTCGGCCACCTGCTGCTGACCACCGGCCGGCCGCAGGAGGCCCTGGCGGCGCTGGCGGAGGTGCGCGCCCTGGAGGCGCTCCAGCAGGTCGGCGACCCGTCGGTGCTGCGCTGGCACGCCGACCTGGCCGAGGCCCTGGTCACGCTGGGCCGCCTCGACGAGGCCCGGGACCTGCTGGACGACGTCCACCGCACCGCGACCGGCCTCGGCCGCGACTGCGTGCTGCCCGCGGTCGACCGCGTCCGGGCCCTGCTGGACGCCGCCCGCGGCGACCACGACGCCGCCGCGCGGCGCCTCACCGGCGTGGCCGACCGCCTGCACCACCTGCCGCTCGAACGCGGCCGGGCCCTGCTGGCGCTCAGCCACACCGAACGGCGCGGGCGCCGTCGGGCCGCCGCCCGGGCCGCCGCCCGGAGCGCCGCCGACCTCTTCGCCGCGCACGGGGCGCTCCCCTGGGCCGAGGCCGCCGCGCACGTCCTGGACCGGCTGGAGCCCGCCCCCGCGGACGGCGGCCCGCTCCCCCGCCTCACCGGGGCCGAGCAGCGCTGCGCCGAACTCGCCGCCGGCGGGGCGAGCAACCGGGACATCGCCGCCGCCCTCACCGTCAGCGTCAAGACGGTCGAGGCCACCCTCACCCGGGTCTACCGGAAGCTCGACGTGCACTCCCGGGTCCAACTCGCCCGCGCGGTGGCCCCGGCGGGCGGGTGACCCCCAACCGGGGCGGTGCCGGGCGGCCCCGGGTCAGGGGGCGGGCGGGGCGGCGAAGGGCGCGCTCCAGGTCTGGTTGGGCTGGTGGGTGCCGCAGGTGTAGCCGGCGACGGGCTTGGCCTTGTCGTTGACCGCGCCGCCGGCGATGTCGGCGCAGACCCCGTTGGCCTTCAGCTGACCGGCCAGGGTGTACGTCCAGAGCTGCTTGGCGTCGGCGCCGTCGCAGGTGCGCAGCTTGAGCCCGGCGGACTCGCCGGACAGGCAGAGGCCGGGCGCGGCCAGGGAGGTGATCCGGCCGTCGGTCTGGCGCTGCCACTGCTGGTTGCCGCCGCCGTGGCAGTCCCAGAGGCCGACGGTGGCACCGTTGGTGGCGCCGTTGTAGGCGTCGAGGCAGTAGGCGTAGCCCTGGAAGCCGGGCTGGGCGGCCTGGATCTGGCCGGTGGGCAGGGCGGTGCCGCAACTGCCGGGCGCGATGGTGTACATGACGTTGTCGTGGGCGCCGACGGTGGCGGTGATCGAGCCCGTGACCTGCGAAGTGCTGTGGTTCCACAGGTCCTTGGCGGTGCGGGCGCAGCCGGTGTTGCCGAAGCCGACCCGGGCCAGGTCGATGGTGACGGCGGTGGCGGTGGCGTTCTTGTTGACCACGACCACGGCGCGCGAGCCGTCGGCGAGCGGCTTGACGACGGTCTCGGTCCCGGCGCCGGTGGTGGCGCCGTCGCGGGCGGCGAGGTAGCCGCCGGCGGTGGTGTCCTGGTCGACGGCGATGATGTCGGCGTTCTTCAGGATGCCCAGCTGGGTGGCGTAGCCGGCGGGGTCGGCGGCCATCTTCCGGACGTCGGTGGAGATCATCAGCGGCGAGCCCATCGCCGACCAGAGGGCGAACTGGCTGCGCTGCTCGGCCGGGGTGAGCTGGTTGTTGTCGCCGATCAGCAGCATGTCGGCGTCGTTGTGGTTGCCGGGGCCGTTGTAGCGGGCCAGCGCGACGGTGTCCTCGAAGTTCTGCAGGACGCCGCCCTCGTAGTAGTCGCCGCCGTGCGGCCAGTCCCAGGCCGAGGTGGTGGCGGGGTGCCAGACGGCGATGTCGGGGCTGACCCGCCACATCTGGCCGAGGCCGCGCACCCACTCCTGGGCGTTGTACTTCTCCGGGCTGGTGGGGCCGTAGCCGGCGGGCGCCGACTCGTTGAAGAGGATCTTGCGGCTGGTGCCCGCGGTGGCGGTCCTCAGCGCGTTGGCGAAGGCGGTGAACTCGCTCTGCCGGTTACTCTGGGTGGTGCCGCAGTTGTCGACCTTGATGGAGTCGACGCCCCAGTAGGCCAGCGAGTTGGCGTCCGCCTGCTCGTGGCCCATGATGCCGCCGGGCACGCCCTGGCAGGTGTTGACGCCGGAGGTGGTGTAGAGGCCGGCCTCCATGCCCTGGCCGTGCACGTAGTCGGCGTAGCCGGTGAGTTCCCAGTCGAAGCCGGGCTGGCTGCTGCTCCCCCAGGTCGCGGCGCCGTGCAGGTAGCCGGCGGCGGTGCGCTGCATCCAGCAGTCGTCGACGGTGAGGTTGGTGTAGCCGGCGGCGACCAGGCCGGTGTCCTTCATCGCCTTGGCCTGGTCCTGCATGAACTGCTGGAAGGAGTAGCCGTCCCGGGTGCCGTCGAGCCGGGCCTGGGCGGCGCAGGTGAAGCGCGCCCAGTTGTTGAAGCCCATCATCGGCTTCACCCCGATCGGGGTGCTGGTGTTGGCGGCCGTGCTGTCGGCGGCGGCCGGGGCTCCGGCGGCCACGGCCAGCCCGGCGGTGACGACGGCTGCGGTACAGGCCCCGAGCACGCGGTGGTGCCATCGCATGGGTTCTCCTGATTGCTTCGGAGTGAGCAAACGTGAGCGATACCCGCCATCGGCGAGCACGTTCGAGCAAGAGTGGCGAGGCGGCGCCCGGCCGTCAAGGGATCCGGCGCGACACTCCGAGCCCGGCCCCCGCTTCCGCCCCACCCCTTCCCATCGCGCAGTCGATGCGGAAGTATGCACAAACATGCTTGATCGAGCGCCAGGCGAAGCACATCCGATCACCCCCATCGGCTTCCTGACGCACCGCCGGCCGTTCCGCGCACCCGGCGCTCGGCGCAAACGCGTTCGGCACCACAGGGTCAGTGGGCAGACCCTGTGGTGCCGAACACGGGCGGAATCAGCCGGCGGCCCTGGCGGACTTGCGGGCGGCCTTCTTCGCGGCGCGCTCCTCGGTGGGGACGCCCGCCGTGGCGAGGGTGCCGCTGGAGCTCTCCAGGTGGGCGCGGACGAACCACTGGTACTGCTCCAGGTCGCGGAGCTGCTCGATCAGCAGGTCCTCGGTGGCGGGGTCGACGTCGCCGGCCTGCTTGACCGCGGCCCGCAGGTCGGTGATGACGCCGGTGTAGACCAGGTCGAGCGCCCCCAGGTGGGCGATGGCGTCGGCGCGGCCGACGGCGTAGTCGTCCCAGTCGCGCTCGGCGACCAGCCGCCCGGGCGTGCCGTGCGCGACGCCGCCGAGGGTGGCGATCCGCTCGGCGACGTCGTCGGCCATCTCGCGGACCCGGTCGACCTGGGGGTCGAGCATCTCGTGCACGGCGATGAAGTGCGGGCCGACCACGTTCCAGTGGATGTGCTTGAGGGTCAGGTGCAGGTCGTTCAGCGCGTGCAGCCGCCCCTGCAGTGCCGTGATCAGCTCCGCCCCCTGCGCGGTGGTCAGGCCGGGAACGGTGTAGGCGGGGCGGTCGGCGGCGCGGGTGCTGCGGGCCATGGCGGGGCCTCCTCGATCGGTTCGTTGCGGTGTCCGGTGCACCGCCTCCCCGATTCCGGACGATTCATGGCCCGATCACCCGAAAAACTCGACACCTCCCCGCCCGGGCCGCAGTGTTCAGCCGATGCCGGTGACCGAGAGGGCGGTGGTCCAGTTGGTGCGGATCGCGTTGCGGGCGGCGGCGAGGGTGATCCGGCCGGAGCAGACGGCGTTCTTGAGGCGGGTCTCGACGCCGTCCTTGGTGGTGGCGGTCTTGGTCCCGGAGTAGGGCTCGGGCCACAGGTTCGCGGGGTCGCGCGGGGCGCCGCCGAGTTCGAGGGGGACGAGGTGGTCCTCCTCGTAGGCGGTGGTGGAGGTGTTCGCGTAGCCGTAGTCGGCGATGCCCTGGACCTTGAGCGCGTTGGTGTAGGAGGTGGGCGGGCGGACGGTCGCGGTCCAGCCGGAGACGCAGATCGTGGACTGGATGGTCGACTGGGTGACGTCCGGGTTGTACGCGCCGGGCGTGCAGGCGGGGTCGGGCAGCGGCAGGTAGGAGCGGGAGCAGCTGGCGGCGTGCGCGGTGCCGGCGCCGAAGCCGAGGACGAGGCCGCCGAGGGCCAGGGCCAGGGCGGTGCCGGCGGCGGCCGGTATCCGGGTGGTCGAACGCATGGGTGCCTCCGGGCGCGGGGCTCGGCGCGGATCGCCGAGGTCGCGTCCATGACACTCCCGGTCGCGCTACACGGGTAGACCCCGGGCGGTAAATTCCTCGTGTGGACCGGCCGACGCCCCGTCGACGCGCGGTCGCCGTCCGGCGGGACGGGCCCCGCCCGGTGGTATCGCTGCGGAACCGGGGCATTGTGCGTGCGCCGGAGCGGGGCAGGAGCGTGGACGAAAGGGGTGCTCGGCGCCCAGGAGCTCCGCACCCGGCAGCCCGGCACGATCGGAGGATGCCATGTCCGTCAGTCGTCCCCTCCCCGTCCCCGCGGAGGTGATCGGTCACTCCGCGCCCACCGCGACGCCCGAGTGCGAGTCCTCGACCACGCACGGCATCTCCACGCCCGAGGCGGTGGAGTTGCACTCGGCCTGGCCCGGCTGGGCCCCGCTCCTGGTCATCACGCTCATGGTGGTGTCCGCCGTCGGCTTCGCCGTGGGGCGGATCTTCGGCTGGTGAAGCCGGTGAACGGCGGTCCCCGCCCCCGCCGGACGCGGGGGCGGGGACCGGGGCGCCGACCGGGCGTCAGGAGTGCAGGGAGATGTCCGCGTTCTTGGTCCGCAGGGTGGGCGGCAGGGGCTCGGTGCCGGACGTGCGGACGGCCTCGGCCCGGGCCGCGTGGAAGGCCTCGACGGGGTCGCCCTGCTCGCACCAGACCTGGGCGCCGCACCAGCGGCCGATCAGCCGGAACTGCTCCAGCGCCTCGGCGGGCATCCCCGCCTCGCCCAGGTGGTGGGCCAGCAGGTGGCGCAGGCCGGGCAGGCGCTCGTCCTCGGGCCGGACCTCGGCCAGGGCGCGGGCGACGGCGGCCAGCCGGGCCTGCGCGGCGGGGCCGGTGGGAAGGCCGGAGCCGCGCCCGGCCAGCTCGGACAGCGCGTGCAGGTAGATGCCGGGGAGCGGGCTCCCGGCCGGGGCGCCGTCCATCGCCTGCTCCGCGAACGCCATCATCTTGCCGTTGGTGCCGTACCACTTGGCGCACCAGTACTGCATGCCCTGCCAGTGGCCCTCGTAGTGGTGCGGGGCGCGGGCCACCAGGCCCTCCCAGAGCGGCCGGAACTGCTCGGGCTTGTACTGGGCGCCGCGGGCCGCCGTCACCATGACCACCCAGGGGGCGGGGTTCGCGGGGTCGAGCGGCGCGGCCCGCCGGGCCGCCTCGATCGCCGCCGGCAGCAGTTCGCGGAACCGGGCCATCCGCTCGGCCGGGACCTCGCGGGCGAACCCGCCGCCGCGGATCTCCCAGGCCCGGTGCACCATCAGGTCCGCCTCCAGGGCGGCGGCGTCGCAGTTGTCCGGGTCGGCGGTGCGCCACTCCTTCAGCCAGGCGTCGTCCTCGCGGGCGATGGCGCGCAGCAGTTCGAAGCGGGACCAGCGCGCGTCCCAGTCGGTGCCCGGGGCCGCGACGTGCGTGGCGGCGGTCCGCCAGTCGCCGTTCCAGGCGGCGTCGGCGACGGCCTGCGACTGCCGGCGGACGTGCTCGGGCGCGGGCGGGCCGCTGCGGGTCGGGTCGAGCGACTCGCGCGGCACCAGGCCGTACGCGGCGGCGTCGAAGGAGACCGGGGCGCGGTGCTGCGGACGGGGCTTCGGCGCGGGGGCGGCCGTGCTCCGGCTCCGGTAGCTGCGGAGCAGGGCGATGATCAGGATGGGGGCCGCCAGGACCAACAGGTGTGTCACGGGGGGAGATCATTCCCCGCCGGGGCGGCGGACGGCAATGGGGAATTCCGGAACCCGTCCGCCGACGAACGGCCGCCCCGTACCGCCCGGACCGGCGCCCGCTCCCTGACGGCCCGTCACCGTCCGCGCCGGGGCGGACGGGTCGGGTCCCGGCCGGGCGGCACGCCGCTTCCTGCCGGAAAGGGTGACAGGTGTCGGCGCCGGGGTCTACGGTCAGCACACGGCCCAACGGCAGCGCCCTGCGAGCCCCCGTCCCGGGCGACCCACACTCGCCCGAGGACGGTTCCCGGCCGGTGGAGCAGTGACCGGCCGCAGTCCGGCCTCCGGGGCCGCCCCGCCCTCCCCTGTCGCGGGCGCCCCGGAGGGCCCGGCCGGAGCGGCCCGGGCTACGACAGGTAGGACCGCCGGGTGCGCTTGACGACCAGGTCGACCTGGACGCCGGCCGGGGCGAGGAGGTGTGCCAGCTCCCGGCACAGGGCCTCGGGGTCGGTGCCGGACGGCGGCAGCGCGGTGGGCCGGAGCAGGCGGCCGTCGGCGAGCAGGACGAACAGGGTGAGCCGGGCGGCGGGCGGTTTCCCGTCGTCCCAGTACGACTCCACCAGGGAGTGCTCCAGCCAAACCTGCCGCACCTCGGCGAGCGGCCTCGGCGGGTCGGTGCGCGCGGCCCGCAGCACGGTCAGGGTGTCGGGGGCGGCGGCGGGCGAGAAGCGCAGCCGGCGCGCGTCCCGGTAGGCGCCGCGGACGTCCGCGACCGCGGCGACGGCGAGCCCGAGCAGGGCGGCCGCGCCGATGGCGGCCCAGATCGGGCCGGGCCCCGCGTCGTGGGCGACCAGGCCCAGGTAGAGCGGGGTCCCGCAGACCGCGCCGATCAGCAGCGCCCCGAGCGCCCCCTCCGCCCACTTCCCGGCCGCGAAGCGGAGCGGCCCAGCCCCCTCGCGCAGCACCACGTCGACCACGTCGGGGTTCGAACGGTCGATCCTCACCCGGCTCATGACAGTACGTTAGGCCCGCTCCCCCGGTGCCGGAAGGGCGCACCGGGGCGCGGTGGCGGGCCGGCCCGGGCCGTCAGGCCCGGTGGAGTCGTTCGAGCAGCAGGTAGGCGCGTTCCTCGGCGGCGGCCAGGACCGCCGGGTCGACGCCGGCCTCCCAGAGTTCGCCCGCCGCCGCGTCGTCCGCCTCGCGCAGTTCCACCGCGGCGGCGGCCAGCTCGGCCCGCAGGTCCGGACCGGCCGGGGCGCCGCCGGCCAGGGCGCGTTCGGCCGCCGCGGTGGCCGCGGCGCAGGCGGCGAGCGCCCGTTCGACCCGGACGGCGGCCCGGTCGTGGACCACCAGCAGCGCGCAGAGCAGGCCGAGGACGATGCCCAGGACGCTGCCCAGGGCCCGGTCCAGCACCAGGTGCCCGGCGGGGGCCGGCGCGGCCAGGTCGCTCATCAGCAGCGCCAGCGGGGTGACGAACAGCACGCCGAGCGCGTAGTTGCGCACCACGGCGTACTCCAGCAGGAACTCCAGCACCACGACCACCACGACCAGGGCCGCCGGCCCGGGCCCGGTGGCCAGCACGGCGACCGCGAGCAGCAGCCCGGCGAAGGTCCCGAGCGTGCGCTGCACGGCCCGGTGCGCGGTGGTCCGGACGCTCACCGAGTGCAGGACGGCCGCCGCCGACAGCGCCGCCCAGTAGCCGTGCCCGAGGCCGAGCAGCAGTGCCAGGCCGCCCGCGGCACCCGTCCCGAGCACCATCCGCAGCGCCGGCACGACGAGCACCGCGCCCCGGTACGCCCGCCGCCCGCCCGGCCCGCCACCCAGCAGCTCGGCCGCCCGCCGCCCCGCGCCCCCGGGCACCGGGGCGCCCGCGCCGCCCGACGACGGCCCCGACGACGGCCCCGACCGCGCTCCGGGCTCGCGTCGACTGGCGGTCAACTCCGCGGCGAGTTCCCGCAGTTGATCGGCCCGGGCGGCCGCGTCGGGCGGGTTGCGGCGGGCCGAGCGGACCAGCAGCGACCAGCACAGGTCCGTCGCCCGCAGTCCGTCCCCGCCGCGCCCGGTCTCCGAAGCCCCTGCCGCCACCGCGGGCGGGCGGGCCCCGAGGGTGTCGTAGGCGCGCAGGACGGTCTCGGTGGCGCGGTGGCGGGCGCGGGCCCGGGCGGCGGGGTCGGCGGGATCGGTGTCGAGCAGGGCAGCCACGGCGCGCAGGGCGGTGGCGGCGGCCCGGTGCTGCGGCCGGTCGGGGTACCGGAGCCGGCCGACGAGGGAGAGGGCCCAGGCGACGGCGGCGGCCCCGGCGGCGGCCGCGCTCTGCGCGGCGATCTCGCGGCCGGTGGGGGCGCCGTTGGCGGCGACGGCGAAGGAGAAGACCAGCAGGACCACGCCGAGGCCGCTCAGCCGGGCGGCGTCGCAGCCGAACTTCGCGGCCCCGGCGACGAGGGCGGTGGCGGCCACCACCGCCGCGGCCCCGGCCGTCCCGGCGCCCGCGGCCCAGCCGGCGAGGAGCGAGCCGGCCGCGACCACGGCCGTCATCGCCAGGGCGACCGGGGCGAGCACCCGGGCCCGCCGCCGGTAGGGCAGGCCGCGTCCGAAGGTGGTGGCGAACGAGCCGAGCATGGCGTAGACCGCGAGCCGCGGGTGGCCGGCCAGCACCAACGGGACGGCGGGCAGTGCCAGCGCCGTCGCCGCGCGGAGGGCGAACGGCAGCGCGCCGTCCGCCCCGTTGAGCGCCAGGGCGCCCCGCGGCGACAGGACCCTCGTCACCCCGGCCACCGACGAAGGACGTGATCCGCGCATACCCCGCTGTATATCAGGTGACCGGCCGCTCTCCCGTTCCCCCGGCAGGTCACCCGTGCCGGAAGTGCGCGGCCGGGGTCTTGGCCAGGGTGGTGACGTAGTCGGCGGTGGCGAGCGGGGAGCCGGAGAGGTCGGCGAGTTCGGCGAACGCCTCGGCCAGCTGTTCGGCGTGCGGGGCGAGCCGGCGGACCCGGGCGTCGAGGGCCGGGTCGATCGCCCGGACCTGGTCGGGGGTGAGCAGGTCGTGGGCGACCAGCCAGGTCGTGCGCCGGCGGAGCTCGTCCAGGGCGTAGACGGCGGCCAGGTCGTGCGCGGCGGTGCGGGCGGGGCCGTCCGGGAGCGCGTCGACGGCGGCCCGGGTGGCGGCCAGGATCTGCCGCTGGCCGTGCGTCTCGCCGAGAGTGCGCAGCGCGACGGTGTGCGGGTCCCAGGCGTCGAACGGGTCGGCGCCGGCCGCCTCGGCGGCGGCGACGTCCCGGCGGATGCCGAGCGCCATGGTGCGTTCCTGGACGGCGAGCAGGTCGGCGAGCAGGGCCGGGTCGTCGACCGGGCGGCCGGTGGTGGCGGGGGCGGGGTCGGGGTCCTGCTCGGGGGTGGCGCCGACGATGGCCCGGGCCGCGTCCATCACGATCAGCAGGTTGTCGCCGCCGCCGGCGTTGAGCATGTGCCCGAGGCCCTGGTAGGAGAGGAAGCGGCTCACCGACAGGGCCCCCAGCACGCCGCAGCGCAGCCGGCACTCGGCGGTGGTGGCCTCGGCGGCCCAGGCGGTCATCGCCTTGGTCAGGGCCAGCGCGGCGTTGATGTCGACCCAGGGGGCCCAGGTCATGGTGCCGGTGGGGGCGGGGTCGGCGGGGCGGTCCCGGCGCCAGGAGGTGATCAGGGCGGCCCGTTCGGCCTGCGCCTGGTGGGCGCGGCAGCTGACGGCGAGGGCGGTGGCCAGGCAGGAGAACAGCGGCCGCTGCTGGGAGAGGTGGTCGATGAGCGGCCGGGCGGTGCCGATCCGGGCCAGCGTGGTGCGCCGGGTGGCCAGGTGCAGCGCGGTGGCGGCGCTGGTGCGGGTGACCTGGGCGAGCGCACCGGACATCCCGGCCCAGACGTTCTGGACGGCGGTCAGCGAGCGGGCCAGCCGACGGTCCCCCTGGTGCGGGTCGCGGAAGCTGCCGTCAGCGCCGATCGCGGCGCCGTCGCCGAGCCAGGCCGAGTGCGGCAGGCGGACGTGGTCGAACCGGGCGAGCGCGTAGTCCAGCGGGACGACGTCGGCGGGCACGGTGGTGATCGCGACGCCGGGGCGCAGGCCGTCCGGGCCCTCCAGCTCGACCAGGAAGGGGAACGCGCCGCGGTCCAGGCCGCCGACGATCAGCCGGGCGTTGACGACGGCCAGCCGGCGCAGGCCGGGCATGCCGATGTTGCCCATGAACTTCTGCGCGGCGTCGTCGGGGGTGTGCAGCACGAAGCCGCCGGTCGCCGGGTCGTGGGTGACGGTGGTGCGGACGCTCAACTGGCTGTTGCCGCTGCCGAGTTCGGTCACCAGGAGGTGGCCGATGGCGCGGGCGGAGGCCAGCGCGTCGCGGGCCTCGGCGAGCTCCGGGGCATCGGGGGCGAGGTCCTCCAGGAAGGACAGCGCCAGCCCGTGGTGGATGATCATGATGACGGCGAACGACGGGTCCACCACGGCGGCCGCGTTGATCAGCGCGAACATCAGCTCGGGGTCCCGGGCCAGGTTGGTGCCCGCCGGCAGCAGCTCGCTCACCCGCCTGGTCCGGTCGTAGGCGAGGCGGCAGGTCTCCTCCAGCGACAGGCCGGTGCGGGGACGGAAGATCTCGTCGGCCAGCACGGCGGCGGCGGTCCGGTGGTGCTCTCGGGTGGGCCCGCCGCGCAGCAGTTCGGCCAGGGCGGGGACCAGGGTGGGCTCGGACAAGACGGCCTCCAGGGGTCGGGGCGCCGCGCCGGTGCCCGGCCGCGGTCGCCGCTGCCGTCGATTGAAGTCCCGCCGCCGGGCGCCCGTCCCGGGGCCGCCCGCCGCGTCCCGTTGAATCGCCGGCCCTGTGGAAACCCCGGCGCGGCCGCCTCCGGGCCCCCGCGGGCCCGGGCGGCCGACCGTCGGGACGGATCGGACGGCCGCCCGGCCGCAGGGCTCAGCAGCCGACCGGCAGGGCCGGCTCGTCCGCCGGGTGGTGGCGGGTGCGCACCATGCAGGTCGAGACCGACAGCGGGCCGAGGCCGCCGAGGGCGTGCCGCAGGGCGGTGTCCAGGCCGGGCGGCATCGAGTGGGCCGGGGCGAGCACCACGGTGGTGACGGCGTGCATCGTCTCGGGGCCGATCTGGTCGAGGCGGGAGACGACCCGGACCCGGGCCGCCCCGCTGGCCCGGGCCAGGGCGCGGCTGTCCTCGTCGGGCTCGCCGAGGACGAGGGCGAGGTCGGCGCCGGCGCCGGCGCTGCGGACGGCGGCGAGCCGGTCGGAGGCGGCGGGGCAGAGGATGTCGAAGTGCTGGCCGCGCAGCCGAGGGAAGCGTTCGCGCAGCGCGGCGACCGCGGGCATGGCGTCCTCCAGCGGCATGCCGGGCTGGACGACGAAGGACACCCGGTCGGGGTCGATGCCGGTGAGGGCGGCGGCCTCGTCGAGCCCGCGCAGCAGCACCGTCCGCCCGGGGGCCCGACCGAGCAGGACGCCCGCCGCACCGGTGCCGGGCCGCCCGACGACGACCACGGTGTCGCCGCGCCCCGCGTACTCGGCGACGTCGTCGGCGGCGGCGTCGAGCAGCGGGCAGAGCTGCCCGGCGGGGTCGCGGACGGGCTCGGCGGGGTGCGGCACCGGCCCGGGGTGGTCGCCGAGGGCGGAGCGGGGCGGCGGCCCGGCGGGGCGACAGCGCCGGTGGCAGGACTCCTGGGTGGCGGCGGTGACCAGCCGCCGGGAGCGCAGGGTGTCGTACCAGCGGCCGACGACGTCGCCGACCGCGAGCGAGACCGCGGGGTGCACGGCGACGGCGAACCCGGCGGCGACGCCCCGGCGGTCGACGTAGGAGACGGCGAGGACGTCGGAGCCGCCGGCCGTCGCGCCCGTCACCGGGCCGATCGGGGCCAGCCGGACCCGGAGGCCGAGCTGCCGCAGCGAACCGGCCAGCAGGGGGGCGGCGGGGCAGGGGACCGGGCCGCGGTGGGGCCACTCGATCTCGGTGGCGACGACGGCTTCGCCCGGGGGGACGTCCGGTCCGTGCGACCTCAGGAATGAGCGGCTGCGGTTCATGTGCACCTCTGTTGTCCAGGCACTCGACGAATCCGGGAGGAACTGCCCGGGGAGGGCAGGAACAGGAATATTGCATATGCCAGGAGGAATTCCGCCCCCCGGCGGGCCGGGGCCGTCAAGATCAACCATTCGGACCGGACGGCCCGGAACCGCCCCGGCCGCCGGGTCGGGACGGCCGGGGCGGTTCTCCGCACCGACAGCAGTAGGTGTGCCCACGAACCAGTCGAACCGAGCCGTCCGGCGGCGTCCGCGGTGTTGAAAATCGCGCCCGGTTGAAACCCCGTTCCACCCCTCCCCCGCCGCCCCGGACCTGCTCTCCCCGGCCCCCGCGGCCCCGCCGGCCGGCTCGGCGGCGCTCCCGGGGCCGGATGCGCCCTGTTCTCCCCCCGGCACGGCGTGCCACCATGCGAGCACGAGGCCCGGCGGGCGTCTCCGCACGTCCGGCCGCCTGCCATGGGGGTCCGCATGACATCGTCGCGCCGTCCGAACCACGCCCTTCGAACCCTGCTGGCCGAAGCCGGCTGGAGCGCCGTCGACCTGGCCCGCGAGGTCAACCGGGCGGGCCAGGAGGCCGGGACGGCGCTCAGCTTCGACCGCTCGACGGTCGCCCACTGGCTCTCCGGCACCCGCCCACGCGGCACCACCCCGCAGCTGATCGCCGAGGTGCTGTCCCGCCGCCTGCGCCGGACGGTCACCCCGGCCGAGGCGGGCCTGGACGGCGCGGCGCCCGCCGTGCCCGCCCCGGACGCCACCGCCGCCGCGGCGCCGATCGACCTGACGCTGCATCAACTGGCCGCGCTGCACGACCGCGGCGGCCACCGCTCCGAGGAGCTCGCCGCCTACTCCGTCGCCCTGCTCGACCTGCCGGGCCTGAGCACCGCCCGCCCCGCCGACTTCCCCTCCCCCCGCCTCCCCGGTGCCCCGCACACACCGCTCGTCCCGACCCCGCGCTCGGCACCACCCGCCGGACCGCCCGCCGGACCGCCGTCGCACCGGCCCGTCGACCGGCACGAGGTGGAGGCGGCGGAGAGCATCGCCCAGCTCTTCCACTCCTCCGACGCCACCTTCGGCGGCGGCCACGGCCGCACCGCCCTGGTCGGCTACCTGGCCGCCGACCTGGGCCCCAAGCTGCACCGCCCGGCCCCGCCCGCGCTGCGCCGCCGCCTGCTCACCACCGCCAGCCAACTCGCCTACCTGTGCGCGTTCATGCACTTCGACGACGACCTGCAGGTCTTCTCCCAGCACTACTACCTGACGGCACTGCGGCTGGCCGCCGAGAACAACTCACCGCTCGACTACGCGGTGGCGCTGCGCGGCCTGTCGGTCCAGGCGGACGCGCTCGGGCACAGCGCCGAGGCCGCGGCGCTCGCCGAGACCGCCCTGGGCACCCTGCGCGGCGATCCACTCCAACAGGCTTTCGTGCACGGGCAGTTGGCCGTCGCTCAGGCCCACCGGCAGGCCCGGCCGGAGGCGTTCCGGGCGATCGGCGCGGCCGAACGGCTGCTGGAGCGGGGCACCGGCCGGGCCGGCGCGGTGGTCGGGCGCTACCACCGGGCGGCGCTGCTGCGGCAGCAGGCCGCGGTGCTGGAGGCGCTCGGCGACCCGGCGGGCGCCCTGGCCGCGCTGGAGGAGTCACTGCGCTTCCGCCCGCAGGAGGAGCACCGCTCCCGCGCCGTCGTCCTGGCCGACCTGGGCCGGCTCCAACTCCAGACCGGCCACCTCACCGAGGCGGTCGGCAGCTGGCACCGCCTGCTGGACGGCTACCCGACCCTGCGCAGCCGCCGGGTCGACCGCGCCCTGGCCGACGTCCGGGGCCGCCTCCGCCCGCACGCCAACGACGCCCACGTCCGGGCCCTGCTCCACCGCCTGTCCGGCCCCCGGGTCCCGAACCCGCGCCGCCACCGCTGAACTCCCCTCCCCCGCAAGGCTTTTCAGCACCCCGCACTTTCAGCGGCGCGGCGCCTCCGCGCTCCTGCCGGCCGCTCCCGGGTTCACCCGCACTTGCGGTACCGCGGGTCGTCGTGCGGCACCCAGTCCGAGGTCTCGGTCCACATCCGCTCGACAGCGGCCCCTTCGGGTCGCCGCACCTCCAACGGCACGTCACCGTACGGCACCCACGGGGTCACCAGCGCGTAGTACCTGCGGACGCCGTCCGCGAGCGGGGTCCGGCCCACCTCGGTCAGCGCGAAGCGGGTGCCGTTGCAGGACGCGGCGGTCAGCTGCTCCCGGTCGGCGAAGAGGACGGTCAGCGCCTCGCTGTCGGTGACCAGCACCGGCCCGTGCAAGGTCCGCTGCTCGGGCCCGGTCGGCAGGTCCTTGGCCGCGACGCAGCCGGACGTGACGGTCGCAACTGCGATCTCCCCCCAGCACAGCCGTCCCGCCCGGGTCGGCCAGGCGAACAGCGCGAAACCGCCGCTGCGGTGGACCGGGATCAGCTGATCGTCCGCCGGTGGATCGGCGTCGTTCCACGCGATCCTGTGCATCTGCCGCAGCGCCTCGGCCGCGGACAGCTCCCCGGAACGCGCTGCGGACACCGAAGGCGACGCGGACACCGAAGGCGCCGCCGAGACCGCCGGGGCCGCCGGAGCGGCCGAGGACTCGGTCGGCCGCGCCGGTCCGCCCGTGCATCCGCCGAGCAGTGCGACCGCCGCTCCGAGCGCCGCCAATGTGCCGAATCCGCGCCTCATCCGTATCCCCCCGTGATCGACTCGCGCGGATTCTATGCCGGGCCGGGCCTCACGGCCGCTCCTGCTCCGCCCCGTCCTCCTCCTGGTCCTCCGTCCCGTGCTCCTCCTCGGCCAGCCGCAGCGCCTCGTCGAGCAGCGCTTCGACGATCCGCGCCTCGGGGACGGTGGTGACGACCTCGCCGCGGCGGAAGATCTGGCCCTTGCCGTTGCCGCAGGAGACTCCGAGGTCGGCGTCGCGCGCCTCGCCGGGGCCGTTGACGACGCAGCCCATGACGGCGATCCGCAGGGGGTGCGGGAAGCCCTCGAACGCGGCCTCGACCCGGGCGGCGAGGGTGTGGACGTCGACCTGGAGCCGTCCGCAGCCGGGGCAGGAGACGATCTCCAGGCGGCGCGGGCGCAGGCCGAGGGCGGCGAGGATGTGCAGGCCGGCCTTGACCTGTTCGGGGGGCGGCGCGGAGATCGACACCCGGACGGTGTCGCCGATCCCCTCCGCGAGCAGCACGCCGAGGGCGACGGCGGACTTGACGGTGCCCTGGAAGGCCGGCCCGGCCTCGGTCACGCCGAGGTGCAGCGGGTAGTCGCAGCGCTCGGCGAGTCGGCGGTAGGCCGCGATCACCACCAGCGGGTCGTGGTGCTTGACGGCGATCTTGAGGTCGGTGAAGCCGTGCTCCTCGAACAGCGCGGCCTCCCGGAGCGCGGACTCCACCAGGGCCTCCGGGCCCGCCTGCCCGTATTCGGCGAGCAGCCGGGGGTCGAGGGAGCCCGCGTTGACGCCGATCCGGATCGGGACGCCCGCGGCCCCGGCGGCCGCGGCGATCTCGCCGACCCGGTCGTCGAACCGCTTGATGTTGCCGGGGTTGACCCGGACGGCCGCGCAGCCCGCGTCGATGGCCTGCAGGACGTAGCGCGGCTGGAAGTGGATGTCGGCGACGACCGGGATCGGCGACTTCCGGACGATCACCGGCAGGGCGTCGGCGTCGTCCTGGGACGGCACAGCGACCCGGACGATGTCGCAGCCGGCTGCGGTGACCTCGGCGATCTGCCGCAGGGTCGCGTCGATGTCGACGGTGGGGGTGGTGGTCATGGTCTGCACCGTCACGGGCGCGCCGCCGCCGACGGGGATCCGGCCGACCATGATCCGGCGGCTGGGCCGGCGGGGCGGTACGCGGGAGGGGACGGCGGGCAGGCCGAGGTTGACAGCGGTCACGGATCACTCCGGGGGGTGACGGGCCGCCCGCCGGGGCGGGGCCCGGGCGGGCAGCGGACGGCGGGGCCCACGTCCACGAGTAGAGGCGCGGCGGCGGGCGGCCGGGAAGCGCTCCCGGCCCCTGGCCCGGGGAAAGCGGGGGCGGGCTGAAAGGCGGAGGGCTTTCAACGTCCGCGGGCTTTCCACCGGCCCGGCACTCCCGGGGCGGTGACGGAGTGTCATCGGCGTGGGCGTAATCGTGGGGTCGGCGCCCCGGACGGTGGGCGGCCCGCCACCGCCCCGGGAGGCACCCCATGACCCTGGCCGCCGAACCGGGCAGCACCCGCTACGGGCTGCTCCGCGGCCTCGCCCACCCGCGCGGGCTGCGCGACCTCACCGGTGTCCAACTGGCCGCGCTGGCCCGGGAGATCCGCGCATTCCTGGTCGACCGGGTGTGCGCGTCCGGCGGGCACCTCGGGCCGAACCTGGGGGTGGTGGAGCTGTCCCTGGCGCTGCACCGGGTCTTCGACTCGCCCGCGGACACCGTCCTGTTCGACACCGGGCACCAGGCGTACGTGCACAAGCTGCTGACCGGCCGGATGGCGGGCTTCGACCGGCTGCGGCAGGCCGACGGCCTGTCCGGCTACCCGTCGCGGGCCGAGTCGGAGCACGACGTGGTGGAGAACTCGCACGCCTCGACCGCGCTGTCCTACGCCGACGGGCTGGCCAAGGCCCGCCATCTGGCGGGCGAGCGGCACCGGGCGGTGGTCGCGGTGATCGGGGACGGGGCGCTGACCGGCGGGATGGCCTGGGAGGCGATGAACAACCTCGGCGCGGCGCCGGACCGGCCGGTGGTGGTGGTCCTGAACGACAACGGGCGCTCGTACGCGCGGACCGTCGGCTCGCTGGCCGGCCACCTGCGGGAGCTGCGCACCGACGGCCGGGCGGCGGGCCGGGCCGGGGCGGCCGGGGAACTCCCGCCCGGCCGCAGCCTGTTCGAGACGCTGGGCTTCGCCTACCTGGGGCCGGTCGACGGGCACGACCTGCCGGCCCTGGAGGAGGCGCTGTCGGCCGCCCGCGGCCTGGCCCGGCCGGTGGTGGTGCACGCGGTCACCGTCAAGGGCCGCGGCTACGGGCCCGCGCGGGCGGACACCGCCGAACACATGCACGCCGTCGGCGCGCTGGACCCGGCCACCGGCCGGGCGCTCGACCCACCCGGCCCGCCGACCTGGACCGAGGTGTTCGGCCGCGAGGTCTGCCGCCTGGGGGCCGCGCACCCGGCCCTGGTCGCGGTCACCGCCGCCATGCCGGGGCCGACCGGCCTGTCCGGGTTCGCCGAGCGCTTCCCCGACCGGTTCTTCGACGTCGGCATCGCCGAGCAGCACGCCGTCGCCTCGGCGGCGGGGCTGGCGCTGGGCGGCCGGCACCCGCTGGTCGCCGTCTACGCGACCTTCCTGGGGCGGGCGTTCGACCAGGTGCTGATGGACGTGGCCCTGCACCGCCTGCCGGTCACCTTCGTGCTCGACCGGGCGGGGGTCACCGGCCCGGACGGCCCGTCCCACCACGGGATGTGGGACCTGGCGCTGCTGGGCGCCGTCCCCGGGCTGCGGGTCGCGGTGCCCCGGGACGCCGCCGGGCTGCGCGAACTGCTCGCGGAGGCGGTCGGCGACGACGGCGGCCCGACGGCGCTGCGCTTCCCGAAGGCCCCGGCCCGGCCCGGCGTCCCGGCCCGGGAGCGGATCGGCCCGGTGGACGTCCTGTACACCGGCCGGGGCCGCGACGTGCTGCTGGTCGGCGCCGGGCCGCCCGCCGCAGAGGCCGTGGCGGCCGCCCGGGTGCTGGCCGGGCACGGGATCGGGGTGACGGTGTGCGACCCGCGCTGGGCGCTGCCGGTGCCCGGCGAGCTGGTCGAACTCGCCGCCCGCCACCGGCTGGTGGTCACGGTCGAGGACGGCGTCCGGCACGGCGGCTTCGGCAGTGCCGTGCTGTCCGCCCTGGCGGCCCTCGACCGCCCGCCCCGGGTCCGGGTCCTCGGCCTTCCCCGGGCCTTCCTCCCGCACGGCACCCGCGACGCGCTGCTCGCGGCCCACGGGCTGACCGCCCCGGGCATCGTCCGGGAGGTGCTGCAGGCGCTGGGCGCCCCGGCCCGTCACGCGGGCCGGGGCTGACGGCGGGTCAGGGGGCCCAGGGGGCGATCATGGCCTTCATCGAGTCCGCCAGCGCGAACTGGAGCAGCGGGCCGTAGCTGATCCGGCCGACGCCGAGGCGGCGGAACCGCTCCAGGTCGTGCCGGACGGGGTGGGCGGTGGAGTTGACCGGGACGCCGACGGCGCCGATCACGGCGGTGAGCAGTTCGTCGTCGTCCTGGATGCCGACGGGGTAGACGCTGTCGGCGCCGGCCCGCTCCAGGGCGAGCAGCCGCTCGACGGCCTCGTCGAGGACGTCGGCGGGCTTCTCGGCGCGCAGGAAGAGGTCGGTGCGGCCGTTGACCCAGACCGGGACGCCCGCGTCGTCGGCCGCCGCCCGCAGGCCCGCGACGTAGGCCGCGTGCTCCTCGGTGCCGCGCAGCCGCCCGCCCTCGCCGTGGACGGTGTCCTCGACGTTGAGGCCGACGCCGCCGGCCTCGACCAGCCCGGCGACCAGGTCGGCGGGCGTCCGCCCGTAGCCGGATTCGAGGTCCACCGAGACGGGGACGTCGACGGCCGCGACGATCGGGCGGATGGCGGCGAGCACTTCCTCGAAGGTCTGCCCCTCGTGGTCCTCGGCCCCTCGGGAGTCGGCCAGCGGGTGGCTGCCGACCGTCAGCGCGGGGAACCCGGCGGCGACGGCCGTCCGCGCGGACCAGGCGTCCCAGACGGTGGGCAGCACGAGCGGCCGGTGCCCGGCGTGCAGTTCCTTGAGCCGCTGGGCGCGCTCAACGGTGCTTCGAAAGTCCATGCCCGGACGCTACCCCGAACGGGCGCAAGGAATGTGTCGACACGTCAGCTCCCCCCGACGGCGACGGGGGGAGCCGGTCCGGGGGTCCGGTCCGTCAGGACTCCAGGGTGAAGTTGAGGGTGCCGCCGGTGGCCAGGCACAGCCCGGAGGTGGTGACGGCCCGGATGTTGATGGTGTAGCTGCCGGGGGCGGCGTAGCGGTGGGTGGCGTAGACCTTGTGCACGTCGGTGGAGCCGGTGCCGTTGGTGTCGGTGTAGGTGGTGGTGCCGTCGCCCCAGTTGGTGGTGAAGGTGAACGTGCAGCTGGTCCAGCCGCCGGAGCTGGTCACCTCGACGGTCGGGTCGTCACTGCTGCAGGTCGTCGAGGTGGTGTAGACGCAGCGCGGGCGGGTCGGCTGCGCCGGGGTCGGGCTCGGGGCGGGCGCGGGGGTGGCGGCGGGCGCCGGGGCGGGCTTCCCGCCACCACCGCCGCCACCACTGCCGCCACTGCCGCCGTTCGAGGAGCCGGCGCCGGAGCCGGCGCCCGTCCTGGTGTTCGCCGTGCTCCCCGGGCTCGCCGTGTTCCCACCGTCCCCGCCGTTCCCGGCGCCGCCGTCCGAACTCGCCGTGGCGGGCGGGGCGGTGGCGGCGGGCCCGGGGTCCGGCGTGCCGGAAGGGCCGCCGGAGGAGGTGGCGGCGGCCGAGCTGCCGACCGTCCCCGCGGCCGCGGGCGAGAGCGCGGACGGGGCGCCCTTGCCGCCCTGCGGGGCCAGCAGTCGGGGCAGCAGCTCGACCCCGGCCGTGGTCCCGGCGACCAGGATCAGCGGGACGACCAGCGGGACGAGGCGGCGGTGGCGCCGCCGCCCGGGCGCGGGGTCCGGTCCGGTCGCGGCTTCGGGTCCGGTCCCCCGCAGGACCACCGTCCGCCGCTCGGTCGCCGGGCCCCGGTCCGGGGCCGCCGGGAACGCGGCCGGGACGGGCCGGGCGGCGAAGGCGGCGCGGGCCCGGAGCAGGTCCGTCACCGGCTCGGGCCAGCCGACCCCCGGCGCGGGGGCGTGCTCGGCGGCGAGGCGGACCAGGCGGTCGGCGCCGGGGCGGGCGGCGGGGTTCTTGTCCAGGCAGGCCGCGACGGTCTCGGCGAGGTCGGGGCCGAGTTCCCGCAGCGCGGCGAGGTCCGGCTCGGTGTGGACGATCCGGTAGAGCATGTCGACGCCCGAGCCCTCGCCGAAGGGCGGGGTCCCGGTGCCGGCGTAGGCGATCAGCGAGCCGAGCGCGAAGACGTCGGCGGCGGAGGTGGCCGGGCCGCTGCGTTCGGCCTGTTCGGGGGCCATGTAGGCGGGGGTGCCGAGCACGGTGCCGGTGCGGGTGAGTCGGCTCTGGTCCGCGGCCCGGGCGATGCCGAAGTCGATGAGCGTGGCGCCGTCGACGGTGAGCATGACGTTCGAGGGCTTCAGGTCCCGGTGGATCATGTCCAGTTCGTGCACCGCCTGCAGGCCGGTGGCCGCCTCGCGCAGCAGCAGCCACAGCCGGGCCGCGTCCAGCGGGCCGCCGTTGAGCACGAGGACCCGGTCCAGGGTGAGCCCGGGGATGTAGGCGGTGGCCAGCCACGGCGGGCGGGCCTCCCGGTCGGCGGCCAGCAGCGGCGCGGTGGCGGCCGCGGGCAGCCGGGCCAGGTTGTCGAGCTCGTGGCCGAAGTGCCGTCGGAAGTCCGGGTCCTCGATGAACTGCGGCAGCAGCTGCTTGACCGCCGCGTACCGGCCCCCGACCACCCCCAGGTAGACCCGCCCCATGCCGCCCGCGCCGAGCCGTCCCAGCAGCGGGACCGGCCCGATCGCCCGGGGATCGTCCGCGTCCAGCGGTTCGGCCCCGCCCCCGGCCGGGTCGAACCCGGCCCCTTCAGCTCCCCCATACGGTGTCATGGACGCGCATGCTATCGAACATCCGTACGTGCACCACCACCTGACGGGCCGTCCGCCGCACGCGACGGTCCCCCGCCGGCCGGAGCCGACGGGGGACCGATCAGGCAGGGGTTCAGGCCCGGCCGGCGGACTTCTGGGTGCGGCGGGCCAGCGAGTCGACCACCGCGGCGGCCAGCAGGACCGCACCGGTGATCATGAACTGGATGGCGTTGCTCAGGCCCTGGATGTTCATCCCGGACTGGATCGAGCCGATCACCAGCGCGCCCAGCAGCGCCGACCAGGTCGAACCGCGCCCGCCGAACAGGCTGGTGCCGCCGATGACGGCCGCCGCGATGGCGTTCATCAGCAGGTTGCCGCCGCCGGAGGTCTGCGAGGCCGACTGGATCTGCGCGGCCAGGAACAGGCCGCCGATCGCCGCCATGGTGGAGCAGATCATGAACACCGTGATCCGCACCCGCGCCACGTTGATGCCGGCCCGCCGGGCGCCCTCGATGTTCCCGCCGAGCGCGAACACCTTCCGCCCGTAGGGGGTGCGGCGCAGCACGAACTCCAGCACCACCACGAAGACCAGGAAGATCAGCAGCGCCAGCGGCAGCCCCTTGTACTGGTTGAGGGTGTACGCGGCGACGAAGCCGACCACCGCGATCGCGGCGGTGCGGATCACGATGTCGGCGGTGGTCCGGGACGGGATCTTCGCGGCCCGCCGCCGCCGGGTGTCCAGCAGCGACATGCCGAGGAAGAGCAGCGTCCCGGCGGCGGCCAGTCCGTAGGCGGCGATCTGCTGCCCGTAGATGGTCGAATACATCCGGGAGACCACGTCCTTGCCGGACATGTTGACGGTGCCGTTGGCGCCGAGGATCTGCAGCATCAGGCCGTTCCAGCCGAGGTTGCCGGCCAGCGTGACGATGAACGCGGGGACGCCGACCTTGGCGAAGAACAGGCCGTGCACCAGGCCGACCACGGCGCCGCCGACGATCGCGGACAGCAGCGCCACCCACTGGTTGACGCCGTGGGTGACGTTCATGACGGCGAAGATCGCCGCGCACAGGCCGCTGACCGACCCGACCGACAGGTCGATCTCGCCGAGCAGCAGCACGAACACCACGCCGACCGCGATCATGCCGGTGCCGACGATCTGCTGGGACAGGTTGGACAGGTTCTGCGCCGACAGGAAGCTGCTGTTCAGCGAGCCGAACACGGCCCAGATGATGATCAGCGCGACCACCACGGGGGCCGAGCCCAGTTCGCCGCTGGTCAGCCGGCGCTTGAACTCGGTGAGGTAGCCCTTCAGGCCCTCCTGCCGGACGATCAGCCGGGGGTCGACCGCGGGGGCGGCCCCCGCGGCGACCGGGACGGGGGCGTTGACGCCGCCGGTCGGCATGCTGTCCTCGGGCAGCGGGTGGCGGCGGCCGCTCGCGTGGCTGCCCCCGGGCTCGCGGCCCGGGCCGCCCGGTTCGGGAATGTCGTCGCTCACTGGCTGCCGCCCTCTCCGCGGGCCCGCCGGCGGGTCACGGCGTTGTCCGTGGCGCCGGTGATGGCCGAGATGATCTGCTCCTGGTTGGTCGACCGCTTGTCGAAGACCCCGTTGTTGCGGCCCAGCCGCAGCACCGCCACGGTGTCCGCGACCGCCATCACGTCGGCCATGTTGTGGCTGATCAGGATCACCCCGAGGTTCTGCTCGCGCAGCCGCTCCACCAGGTCGAGGACCTGCGCGGTCTGCTCGACGCCGAGCGCGGCGGTCGGCTCGTCCAGGATCACCACCTCGGGCGAGCCGATCAGCGCGCGGGCGATCGCCACCACCTGGCGCTGGCCGCCGGAGAGCGAGGCGATCGGGATCCGCACGCTGGGGATGCGGATGGAGAGGCTGTCCAGCAGCTGCCGGGAGCGCTGCTCCATGGCGACCTCGTCGAGCACCAGCCCGAACTGCTTGAGCTCGCGGCCGAGGAACAGGTTGCCCACCACGTCCAGGTTGTCGCAGAGCGCGAGGTCCTGGTAGACGGTGGCGATGCCCAACTGCTGGGCGTCCTGCGGCCGGTGGATCGAGACCGGCCGGCCCTGCCACTCGATCACGCCCTCGTCCGGCTGGTTCACCCCGGCGATGGTCTTGACCAGGGTCGACTTGCCGGCGCCGTTGTCGCCGACCAGCGCGACCACCTCGCCGGGCCGGACCTCCAGCTCGATGTCGGTGAGCGCCTGGACGGCGCCGAACCGCTTCGAGACGCCGCGCAGGGCCAGTACGGTCCCGTCGGTCACCGCGATCACCTCCTCCGGGGTCGGGCGACGGTCACTGGAGGCCGGCGGCCTGGCAGGCCGAGGCGTAGTCCGGGGTGCAGATCTGCTGGACGGTGTAGAGGCCGTCGGCGACCACGGTGGTCTTGATGTTGTCCTTGGCGAGGACGGTGGGCGCGATCAGCAGCGAGTCGACCTTGCTGCCGCTGCCGTTGGTGGCGGTGGTCGGCTTCAGCGACGCCTCCAGGCCCTTGCCCTGGGCGAACTGGACGGCCATCGCGCCGGCCGCGTCGGCCTCCGGCTTGTACGGCTTGTAGATCGACATCGTCTGGGTGCCCGCCAGGATCCGCTGCACCGCGTCGAGCTGGGCGTCCTGGCCGGTCAGCGGGACGCTCAGGTTGGCGGCCTTCAGGGCGGTGGCGATGCCGGCCGCCATGCCGTCGTTGGCGGAGTAGACGCCGACCACGTTGGCACCGCCGATCGCGGTGATCGCGGCGGCGGCCTCCTGGTTGGCGGTGTTCGGGTCCCACTGCGGGGTGTCGTACTCCTTGCCGATCTTCAGCTTGCCGTCGATCGCGGAGTGCGCGCCGGCCTTGAAGTCGCCGGCGTTCGGGTCGGTCGGCGAGCCGTTGATCATGACGATCTGGCCGCTGCCGGCCTTGTCGCCGACCGCCTTGACCAGTGCCTCGCCCTGGAGCTGGCCGACCTTGTGGTTGTCGAAGGAGACGTAGGCGTCCACCGGGCCCTGGGCGAGCCGGTCGTAGGCGATCACCTTGACGCCGGCGTCGTGCGCCTTCTGCACCGAGGACTGGATCGCCTTGGAGTCCACCGCGTCCAGGATCAGCACCTTGTCGCCCTTGGTGAGCGCGGTGTCGACCTGGGTCTGCTGCTGGGTCGCGTCCTGGTTGGCGTTGTAGTAGTCGATCTGGGCGTCCGGGACCAGCGACTTGATCTTCGCCTCGATCAGCGGGCGGTCGAACTGCTCGTAGCGGGTGGTCTTCGACTCCGGCAGCAGCAGGCCGATCTTCACCGCCCCGCCGCCGTTGCCCCCGGACGAGCCGGAGGAGCCGGAGGACTGCTTGGCGCTTCCGCAGGCGGCCATCCCCGCGGCGAGTGAGGCCGCGATGCCGACCACGGCGATCCGACGGAGACCGGTGTTCATGGAGTCGCTCTCTTCCTTTGGATTCCGCCCCCGCGGGTTGCACCCCCGTCACCGAGTCTGCGAACCCTCGGCGATCACCACGATCGGGACTGCTCCGAGCGGGTGGCGGACGGGCCCCCGAACCGCTGAAACGGCGTCAGGGCAGTTTCTGCTCGGCCCAGATGACCTTGCCCTCCGGGGTGTACCTGGTCCCCCAGCGCTGGGCGACCAGGCCGACCAGGAAGAGGCCGCGCCCGCCCTCGTCGGTGGCGGCGGCCAGCCGGACCCGGGGCGAGGTGCTGCTGGTGTCGGAGACCTCGCAGATCAGCGTCCGGGCGTGCAGCAGCCGCACCCCGATCGGGCCGCTGCCGTAGCGGATCGCGTTGGTGACCAGCTCGCTGAGGATCAGCTCGGTGCCCGGCACCAGGTCGGCCAGGCCCCAGCGGCGCAGGTGGGTGGCGGCGGCGGCGCGGGCGGCGGCGACGGCCGCGGGGTCGACCGGGACGTTCCACTCGGCGATCCGGTCGGCGGGCAGCGCCCGGGTGCGGGCCACCAGCAGGGCGACGTCGTCGGCCGAATCGGTGGGGAGCATCGCGTCCATGACGGTGCGGCAGGTCTGCTCGGGGGTGGGGCCGGAGCGGGCCAGGGCGGCGCGCAGCCGGTCCAGGCCGGTGTCGATGTCCTCGGTGCGGGACTCCACCAGGCCGTCGGTGTAGAGGACCAGCCGGCTGCCCTCGGGGATGTCGAGCTCGACGGTGGTGAAGGGCAGTCCGCGCAGGCCGAGCGGCGGCCCGGCCGGAGTGTCGGGGATGCCGACCGAGCCGTCGGGGCCGACCAGGACGAGCGGCAGGTGCCCGGCCCGGGCCAGCTGGCAGCGGCAGGACACCGGGTCGTAGACCGCGTACAGGCAGGTGGCGCCGATGATCGCGCCCTCCCGGCCGCCGGCCGACTCCTCCTCGTCGATCTGGCCGACCACCTCGTCGAGGTGGGTGAGCAGTTCGTCGGGCGGCAGGTCGAGCATGGCGAGGTTGCGCACGGCGGTGCGCAGCCGGCCCATGGTGGCGGCGGCGTGCAGGCCGTGGCCGACCACGTCGCCGACCACCAGGGCGATCCGGGCGCCGGAGAGCGGGATCACGTCGTACCAGTCGCCGCCGACGCCGGCGTGCGCGGGCAGGTAGCGGTGGGCGGCCTCGACGGCCTCGTGCGCGGGCAGGTCGCGCGGCAGCAGGCTGCGCTGGAGGGTCACGGCGAGCGGGTGGCCGCCGCCGATCGCGGCGGCCAGCTGCTCCTGGCTGGTGTAACGGGCCTCGAACAGGCCGTTGTTGCGGCCGAGCCGGAGCACCGCGACCCGGTCGGCGACGGCCTGCACGTCGTCCAGGTTGTGGCTGACCACCAGGACGCCGTGGCCCTGGTCGCGCAGCCGGCGGATCAGGTCGAGGACGCGGGCGGTCTGGTCGACGGTGAGCGCGGCGGTCGGCTCGTCCAGGACGACCAGCTCGGGGTCGGCGAGCAGGGCCCGGGCGATGGCGATGGTCTGGCGCTGGCCGAGGGTGAGCGCGCCGACCGGGACCCGCAGGTCGGGGAGGCCGATGGCGAGCCGTTCCAGCAGGGCGCGGGAACGTTTCTCCATCTCGATCTCGCGCAGCGTCCCGAACCGGCGCAGCTCGCGGCCGAGGTACAGGTTGGCGACGGTGTCGAGCCGGTCGACCAGCGACTGGTCCTGGTAGACGGTGGCGATGCCGAGCCGCTGGGCGTCGGCGGGGCGGCGCAGCAGGACCGGGCGGCCCTGCCACTCGACGGTGCCCGCGTCGGCCGGGCCGGCCCCGGAGACCACCTCGACCAGGGTGCTCTTGCCGGCGCCGCTGTCGCCGACCAGGCCGACCACCTGGCCGCGCTCGACCCGCAGGTCGACCGCGTCGAGCGCCCCGATCGCGCCGTGGTACTTGGTGATCCCGCGCAGGGACAACAGCGGAACCCCCGGCACCGGCCCACCTCCACGCTCGCCCTGGCACGGACCCCCCACCCTGGCACCGGCCGCCCGACCGGCACCGGCGGGACACGCGGGGGCACCCCGTTCGGCGGTATCCGGCCGGGGCCGGGGTGCTCAGTGGGCGGCGCAGGTGGCGGAGTCGACGGTCGAGGTGGTGTCGGTGCCGAGCAGGGACGGCGGGTCGGCGGTGACCCGGGCGGTCAGCGTCCGGGCCGGGCCGAACGGCTGGCGGGCCGAGGTGAACGGCACCAGGACGCCGCCCGCCGGGAGGGTGACCGGTTCGGTGGCGACCAGGCGGCCGGTCTCGTCGGTCCAGGTGACCAGGAGTGTCCCGGCGCCGAGGCCGTCGGTGGTCACGGTGCCCTCGACGCGCGCGGCGGCGGCGCCCTCGCAGCGCGTCCGGGTGAGGGCCAGCGACAGCACGTGCGAGGCCGCGCGGGAGGCGGAGGGCTGCGGCGGGCCGGACGGGGCCGGGCCGGACGGGCCGCCGGTCGCCGACGGGACCGGCCCCGGACCGGCCGGGGGCGTCGCGGACGGTGCGGTGGACGCGGTGGACGCGGCGGACGGCCCCGGCCGGGACGTCCCGGTCGCCGCCGGGCGGCCCGTCGGCGCCGCGGAGCCGCCGCCCGCCCCGGGGTCCGGCGCGCCGGCGACCCCGTCGGAGGCCGCCGCGGCGGCCTCCGGTCCCCCGCCCGGCCCGGTGGCCGTCCCCCGGCCGTCGGTGAGCAGCATCCCGACCAGGGCCAGCACGGCCAGGCCCGCAGCGCCGACCGCCGCCGTCCGGCCGTGCCGTCCGCCGGTGCGCGACCCCGGCCCCCGGGGGTCCTCCGGCCCGAGCAGCCGGGTGGTGGCCACCGAGGTCGCCCCGCCCGCGGCGCTCCCGCCGCCGCCCAGCGCGGCCACCGCCAGCAGCCCGGCCAGCAGGGCGAGCCGGCGCCGGCCGTGCTCCTCCCACTCCTCGCCGTAGGCCGCCACCGCGGCCTCCTCCAGCTCCGCCAGCAGGGCGGCCGCGTCGGCGGGCCGGTCCGCGGGGCGCTTGGCCAGGCCCGAGCGGACCAGGGCCCGCACCGGCTCCGGGACCCGCCCGGCCGGGACCTCGGCCTCGGTGTGCGCGAGGGCGGCCTCGATCACGGTGGGCCGGTCGTAGGGCGGCTCGCCCGTCAGGCACTCGAAGAAGGTGGCCGTCGCGGCGTACACGTCGGTGGTCGGCGAGGCGGGCGCGCCCGCCCACTGCTCCGGGGCCATGTAGGCGGGCGTGCCGGCGATCCCGCCGCTGCCGCCGCTGGGCAGGGCGATGCCGAAGTCGACCAGCTTGGAGGTGCCGTCGGAGGTCACCAGCACGTTGCCCGGCTTGTAGTCGCGGTGGACGACCCCGGCCTCGTGCGCGGCGGCCAGGCCGAGCAGCGAGCCCTTCAGGACGCTCAGCGCGGCCTCGGGCCCGGTCGGGCCCTCGGCGCGGAGCAGCTCGCGCAGGCTGACGCCGGGCACCAGCTCCATCACCAGGGCCGCGCCGCCCGGGTGCTCGACGTACTCGTACAGCTCGACCACGTGGGGCGAGTCCAGGGCGCCGAGCACCCGGGCCTCGGTCCGCAGCCGCTCCCCCTCGCTCGCGGCGCCGCCGGTGAGGTACTTGATGGCGACCCGCTCGCCGGTCCGCTCCCGCCGGGCGCGCACCACCCGGCCCGCCGCGCCCTCGCCCAGCTCGCCCTCGTGCAGGTAGCCGGGCAGTCTCCACCCCGCGCCCCCGGCCGGACCTCCGGACAGCTGCTGCATCGTCGTCCCCCGTCGTGATCGCTCCGGGGCACCGTCCCACACTCGTACGACCAGGTGGAAATCGGACCGGAGTGGCGCGGACCCTGCGGACCGCCCGCGTCGGCGTCCGCCCGAGGGGCGTCCTTCCGGGGTGTCCGGCGCCGAAACGGACGATCGCCCTCCGGGCATCCGACGGGGCGCACCGTCCGGCGGGCGGGCGGGCGGGGGTGGGGGCCGGGCCGGATCGGACTGCTGCGCTCCCTACCGCCGAGCACTGAGAGCGCTAACAACCGGCCGGGTGCCGGTGCCGGGCGCAGAGTCGAGAGGCCGGGGCGGGGGGGATGACCGCCGACCGGGACGCCGCGGAGTTCCATGCGTTCTTCGAACGGCACCATGCCGAACCGGCCCGTCTGGCCCACCTGTTGACGGGCGGGAACGACGCGGCCGACGACCTGGCCACCGCGCCGCTGGTGCGGCCCTCCGCCTCGGCCGCCCCGATCCCCTCCCCCGCCCCGCCGGCGCCCATCGCGCCGACGCCGACCGCCGTCGCGGCTCCGCCCGCACCCACTGACCGGAGCCGGGTGCGGGCGGTCGCTGCCCTACGGGCGGTAGGTGACGTCGGCCGCGGTGTAGCGGCAGTTCCGGCCGTCGGGGCCGTCGCCGGACTCCTTGGGCTCGCCGCTGGTGACGCCGGTGTAGCGCTGGCAGACCGTGATCCGGTGGGCGCTGTCCCCGACGACGGTGAGGCGGGTGATGGTGGCGGTGTCGCCGAGGTTGGCGTTGATGCCGACGATCTTCTTGCCGGGCGCGGTGGCCAGGACGTTGTCGATCACCACGTGGCGGGGGTACTGGGTCTTGCAGTTGCCGCAGGAGCGGTAGAGCTTGCCGAAGTCCTCGACCCGGAAGTTCCTGATCACGAAGGTGCCGGGCCCGTTGTGCTGGAACACCTTGTCGGCGGCGCCGCGCGCCCCGCCGCCGTCGACGGTCATCACCTGGTTCGCGGAAGTGCCCTTGAAGGTGGCGGCGTCCTCGCCGACGTTCTCCCACCAGACGTTGCGCAGGGTGCAGCTGCCCGCGCAGTGCACGCCGTCGGCGGCCGGGTCGCCCAGGATCACGTTCTGCAGGACGGCGCCGTCGGCGAGTTCGAACATCGCGGGCTGGTCCTCGGACTGGCCGCCGGTGCCGAGCGCGCCCTTGCCGACGAAGCGGCGGCCGCCGCCGTCGAAGACCCCACCGACCTTCCGGGTGGCGGTGACCGGCACGTCCGCGCCGACGGGCTTCGGCCAGCCGGGGATCGCCGCGGCCGGGGCCGTCGCGGTGGCCGTCGCGCCGGGAGCCGGGGTGGCGGTCGGGGTCGCGCCGACGGTCGGAGTCGCGGTCGGGGCCGGGGTCGCGGCGAGGGCGGTGAGGGTCCAGCGCTTGCCGGGCGCCCCGTCGCAGGAGTTCTGCTGGACGGGCGCGCCGGCCGCCGTGGAGCCGTCCTTGACGGTCAGGCACTTCCCGCTGTTCGCGTTGACGACCCGGTGGCCGCCGTCGACGGCCCGCACCGTCCAGGTCTGCGCGGCGGTGTCCGCGCAGACCTGCTCCTCGACGGCCGCGCCCGCGCCGGTGCGGGCGTCCCGGACGCCGACGCAGCGGCCGGTGCCGGCGGCCACCAGCCGCAGGCCCCCGGCCACCGGGGTCAGCCGCCAGCGGGAGGCGCCGCCGGGGTCGCAGTCCCGCTGGGCGAGTTGGGTGTCCTCGTCCGCGCCGTCCGGCGCGTCCAGGCACAGGCCGGGCGCGGCCGCCAGGGTGTAGTCGCCCGCGCCCAGAGCCGGGCCGGCCGCGTCCGCGGACGCCCACAGGCCGCCCGCCGCCGCGGCGGCCAGTACGGCGGCGGCGCCGCCCAGGGCCGCGATCCTGCCACGCCTGGGGCGTATCGCTCGCTTGCTCACGTCTCGTCGGTTCCTCACCGGTACGCGGGTGCAGGGGGCCCGGAGGCCCGTTCCGGGCCCGTCGGGCGGGCGTGCCGGGCCCGCGAACCCGGGGCGTCCGGTTCCTGGTTGCCGCCGCGCGCGGAAAGGTTGCCGCGCCCGCGAAAGTTCCGCGGAAGTCCTTCCGACGGGCCGTCACCTCCTGCCCCGGCCACTCCCGTCCCACCCGCCCCGGCGGTGTCCCAAACCCCTCGGAACAGGGGGGTACAAGGCGCCCCCGGGCTCCCCCTGCCGTCGTCCGTGCCCCGGGAGGCGGAACCCGGGTGCACCGCCCACGGGAGGTGGCGTGCTCGACTTCCGGCTGTTGGCGGCGGACCCGGGGTTCTACGCCCCGCTGCACCGGGCCGCCGAGGGGGGCGAGGTGTACCGGCCCGGCGCGGTGCCGGCGGGCTGACGGAGCAGCACCGAGGGCGTCCGGCGGCACTGGCTGCCTGCCGGGGCGGTGCTGGCCGAGCAGGGCTGGAAGGTGCATGTCTCGACCGCCCCGGCGCGGCTGCGGCCGACGCCCGACACGGTGGCGCGGGTCTGCTTCGAGCAGGGCCTGGCCTTCAAGCACCTGGCGAACCGGCTGTTCTTCGAGCAGGCCCACCACAAGCACGCCTCCCGGGCGCAGGCCGGCAAGTTCTGCGCGGCGGCTGATGGACCGGCTGGCGGGCGAGCCGGCGGGCGAGGCCGGCCCGTACGTGCTCTCCGACCGGCGGTACGGCGGCAGCGGGGTGGTCCACTACCGCTACGGCGCCTTCCGCTCCCGGAGCAGGCTGCGGCTCGACGGCACGACCGTGCCCCTGGTCCGGGACGGGCACGGCAACGACACGTCCCGGACGTGCGCGGCGCGCGCTTCGTGCCGCCGGCGGGCGTGCCGGTGCCCGAGGCGTTGCGCGAGCGGTTCCGCCGGGACGCGTTGGCGCACGCCGCGGAGCTGGCGCCCGGGACCCGCCGTCCGGGCCTGACGGTGCGTCACGTCCCGCCCGGGACCCGGGGGGAGGACTGCTCGGGTACGACCTGCGCGCCGCCGCCCGCCCAGCGGCGGCCGAACGCGGAGCACTCCCCCAGGTAGCGGGCCACCTCGACGGCGCTGTACGCGCTGCCGCCCTCGATCCACCAGGCCAGCACGCCGATCACCTCGCCCGTCCAGGCCCGGGCCGCGAGGTCCGGCGGGACCCGCGGTTCGCCGCCGGCCGCCCCGGAGCGCTGCCGCAGCACGGCCTCGGCCGCCCCGCCGAGCAGGTCGGCGAAGGCCCGCAGGGCCCGTCCGTCGCCCTCGCCGCGCAGGATGACCTGGAACGCGGCCCGCTGCCGCTCGGCGTGCTGGAACAGGCGGAGCAGCGGCAGGCCGGACGGGCCGTCCTGGTCGGCGGTCTCGCCCGGCGCCACCGGCAGCCGGTCCAGGGCGAGTTCGCGCACCACGCCGAGCAGCAGGTCCTCCTTGTCCCGGTAGTGGGCGTAGAAGGTCGCGCGGCCGACGTCCGCGCGCTCGGTGATCTGCTCGACCGTCACCGCGTGGAAGCCCTTCTCCAGCACCAGTTCCACCAGGGCGGCGCTCAGGGCACTGCGGGTACGCCGGACTCGGCGGTCTTCAACGCTCTTCACGGCAGGGCTGACGCTTTCGGGTGGCCTGGGCGCGAGGGTGACCGTCTGGTCACGTGCCGTGATCATACCGTTGCCGCCGCCCGCCCCGGGGGACCCCGCCCCGCTGCCGGGCCGTCCGGTCACCACGGGCCGTCCTCCGGCGGGGGCGGGTCGATCAGCCGGTCGATCAGCGCGTCCATGTCGTAGTGCTCGCGCTCCAGGCCGGGCAGCGCGACGCAGGCGGCCAGCCGGAGGAAGTCGCGGACCTCCTCCGCGCCGGCCCACAGCAGCACCGAAGTGCCGTGCGCCTGCAGGGAGAGGTACACCCGCTCGCCGACCCGGCCGGTGGGCCGCACCGGCCAGACCGCCACGTCGCCCTCCCCGGCGAAGCCCTCGACGCCCCGGATCAGCAGGTCCCGGCCGAACATCCAGGTCACCGGCCGCTCCTGGTCGACGTGGCTGTCCAGGTAGACCGCGTACGGCGTGCGCAGGTCGTAGCGGAGCCTGGCCGCGACCGGGATCGTGAAGCCGGCGTCCGTCTCGACGAACAGGTACAGGTGCACGGCGCAGCGCACGTCGCTGAAACGCTGCGGAGGCACCACCCCCGGACCCTCCGGGGGCGGGCAGGAATTCATCGACAGACCTCTCGCCGATCGGGGTGCTCCCTGGGAGCCCGATCATAACGAGAGGGAATGTTCAGTACGGGACGGAATGAAATTAGACATACTTTTCTGATCATCCGTCATTTCGTCGGGCCGACCGGGCCACCCGGGCCGCCCCGCCCCACCATCGGGGCGGGGCGGACCGGGAGCGCGGGAGGGCTCAGCAGGCGTCGACCTTGGAGACGGAGGTCCAGGAGCCGCTGCGGTCCTCGGAGTACGCGCCGGGGGTGGTGTAGATCAGGGTGCTGCCGTTGTACATCCGGGCCCGGGTGCCGGAGGACTGGTTGTTGCTCCAGGAGCCGTTCCCGACCCAGGGGATGCTCATGGGCTCGCTGCACAGCTTCTGCCGCTTGACGGTACCGGTGAAGTTCTCGCCGCTGTACGCGCAGAAGGTGTAGCTGCCGCAGGAGGAGGGCGCGGCGAGCGAGGTGGCGGTCCGGGGTGCGGGGGCGCCGAGGTCGCGGGCGGTGCTCTCGCCGGGCAGCGGGAGCAGCACCTCGGTGCCGCTCGCCAGGGTGACCTGGTTGGCGGCGGTCTGGACGCCGCCCTCGGCGGCGATCTCGGCGTCGACCTGGGCCTGCAGGGTGCGGGCCTGGGCCGGGGAGAGGCCGGCGGACCGGGCCTGGGCGGCGAAGGCCCCGTGGCCTCCGGTGGCGGCGGCGGGCCCGACCGCGGCGGCGGTGCCGGCCAGGGCGAGGGCGACGGTGACGGCGGTGACGGTGACACGGCGAGTCATGTTCATGACATCTCCAGGTTCCGAGGACTGCGCGGACGGGAGAAAAACTAGCCGGGGCCGCCGGGGCGGCTCGACCCCCGGAGGGTTGAACTGCCGCGCGTCCCTGGGGTTGACCCGCCGCCCGGCCCTTCCTCCCGGTGCGGCAGCGGCGTCATACCGGCGCGGTATCCGGACCCTCTAGGGTGGGCGGACGGGAAGGCGTCCGGTCGGGGCCGGGGGCGGAGGAACGGGAGAAGCATGGAAGAGACTGCGGACCGGCGCCCACCGACGATGGCGGACGTCGCCCAGGTCGCGGGCGTGTCCCACCAGACGGTCTCCCGGGTCCTCAGCGACCACCCCAACGTGCGCGAGGCGACCAGGGAGCGGGTGCTGCGGGCCATCGCCGAACTGGGCTACCGGCCGAACTCGGCGGCCCGCACCCTGGTCACCCGGCGCAGCCGGACGATCGGCGTGGTCGCGGCCAACACCACGCTGTTCGGGCCGGCCAGCATCCTGGCAGCCCTGGAGCGCGCGGCCCGGCAGCAGGACTACCTGGTGGCCTCGGTCGGGCTGGAGGAGCTGACCGAGCACGCCCTGCGCAAGGCCCTGGAGCGGCTGGGCGGTTGGGGCGTGGACGGGGCGGTGGTGATGACGCCGCACCGGCACACCGTGGCGGCGCTGGCCCGGCTGCCCCGGCCGTTCCCGATCGTGACGGTGGAGGGCGGGCACGACCTCGACCTGCCGGGCGTGGCGGTGGACCAGTTCGCCGGGGCGAGGGCGGTCACCGAGCACCTGCTGTCGCTGGGCCGCACCTGCGTCTGGCACGTGGCGGGCCCGGTCGAGTGGATCGAGGCGGAGGGGCGGCTGCAGGGCTGGCGGGCCGCGCTGGAGGCGGCCGGCCTGCCGGTGCCCCCGCACCTGCCCGGGGACTGGAGCCCCGCCTCCGGCCACGCCGCCGGGCAGCGGATCGCGGCGGCGTTCCGCTCCGGGTCCGGGCCGCGGCCCACCGCGGTGTTCGCCGCCAACGACCACATGGCGCTGGGCCTGGTCCGGGCGCTGCACGAGGCGGGCCTGCGGATGCCCGGGGACGTGGCGGTCGCGGGCTTCGACGACCTCCCCGAGGGCGCGTACTTCACCCCGCCGCTGACCACCGTCCGGCAGGACTTCGCGGCCGTCGGCCGGGACGGGATCGGCCTGCTGCTGCGGCTGATCGACGCGCCGGGGACACCGGTCTCCCACCTGACGGTGCGGCCCGAACTGGTGGTGCGGGCCAGCACGGTCGGCACCACCTCGGCGGCCCCGGCCAGCGCCCGGACCGGCCGCGCCGGCGCCCTGTTCTCGGACGCCGCCGAACGGTAGGGGCCCAAGGGGGCACTGACCGTCCGTCACCCGGGGGACGCAGCCCGGGGCGTGCGGTCGCGGGTCGTTGCCCAGCGTTCGCAGCAGTGAGCAGGCCGGCCCCAGCAGGAAGCGGGACGATGACGGACGACGGCATTCATCAGGAGATCGACGAGCGGAGCGCGGCGGTCGAGTCGCAGGTGATCGCCTGGCGGCACCACCTCCACCAGCATCCGGAGCTGTCCAACCGGGAGGCGGCGACGGCCGAGCTGATCGCGGACCACTTGACGTCGTTGGGGCTGGACGAGGTGCGCACCGGCATCTCGGGGCACGGCGTGGTGGGCGTGCTGCGCGGCGGGAGGCCCGGGGAGCGGGTGGTGGCGCTGCGGGCGGACATCGACGCGCTGCCGGTCAAGGAGGACAGCGGCGAGCCGTTCGCCTCGACGGTGGTGGACCAGGACTACCCGGGCGGCCCGTTCCCGGTCGCGCACGCCTGCGGCCACGACGGGCACACCGCGATGCTGCTGGGCGCGGCGATTGTGCTGGCGGGGGTGCGCGAGGACCTGCCGGGCACGGTGCTGTTCGTCTTCCAGCCGGCCGAGGAGGGCGCACCGGTGGACGAGAAGTCGGGCGCCAAGGAGATGCTGGCGGAGGGCGCCTGCGAGGATCCGCGGCCGACGATGGCGTTCGGCATGCACCTGGGCCCGTTACCGACGGGGTACGTCGGCTACCGGGTCGGCAACCAGTTCGGCGCCTCCTGCCTGATCAGGATCGTGCTGTCGGGCGAGCAGGTGCACGGCTCCACGCCGTGGCTGGGCGTGGACCCGGTGCCCGCGGCGGGCGCGATCATGGTGGGCGTCGGCCAGCTGTACCGGCAGATCTCGGCGTTCGACCCGATCACCGTGACGATCGGCCACGTCGAGGACGTCGGCCGGTTCAACATCGTGCCGGGGACGGTCACCCTGTGGGGCACCGTCCGGTGCGCGGTGGAGGAGGACATGGGCGAGGTGCAGAAGCGGCTGACCACGCTGGCCGAGCAGACCGCCGCCGCGTACGGCTGCACCGCCGAGGTGTCCTACCTGCAGGACGTCCCGGCCGTCCACAACCGCAAGGAGTGGGTGGACGCGGCGCTGCCGACCTTCCGACGGGTGGTCGGCGACCGGCTGTTCGAGTCGGCGCCGACCCTCGGGTACGACGACGTCTCGGAGTTCGTCAACGAGTTCGGCGGCGTGTACGTGATGCTCGGCGCCCAGGACGGCACCCTGGACGGGGAGGGACAGCCGGTGCCGACGCCCGGCGGGCGCGGGTTCGTCCCGAACCACAACCCGAAGTTCTACCTGGAGGACGCGGCCCTGGCCACGGGCGTGCGGCTGCACTGCCACGTCGCCGTCGACCACCTGAACGGCGATCTCGCGCCCGGGAGTTGACGTGCCGTCGGTCGACGCACCGGGAACGGCGGGTGGCGGGTGGAAGAAGAGGGCAATCCGGGAGTAGGCGGGTGGGCGGTCCGGGCTCCAGCATGGGCCGTCCGTTCCGTCCGGCCGACCTCGCGGAGAGACAGCCATGCCTCACATCACCCTCACCAACGGCCTCCCGGGCATCAGTGGTCTGCTGACCCAGCGCCCCGACACCGCCGCCCCGTTGAACCGGCTCGCCGAGACGCTGCTGCACAGTCCGCGCTCGCTGGCGCTGAGCCGGGGCGAGCGCGAGCTGATCGCGGCGTACACCTCCGAGCTGAACGGGACGGAGTTCTGCTCGGGTTCGCACAGCGCCTTCGCCGCGGCCCAGTTGGAGGGCGGGGCGGAGCTGGTGAAGGCGGTGCTGGCGGATCTCGACGGCGCCCCCGTCACGCCGCGGCTGCGGGCCCTGCTGCGGATCGCCGCCGCCGTCCGGGGCCCGGTCCGGGCGCTGCCGGCCGAGCTGGTGGCGGAGGCCCGGGCGGCCGGGGCGGACGACGAGCAGATCCACGACACGGTGCTGATCGCGGCCGCGTTCTGCCTCTACAACCGGTACGTCACCTGCCTGGACACCGAGCTGCCCGCCGACCCGGGCTACTACGCGGAGGGCGCGGAGCGGATCGTCGCCCGCGGCTACGCCCCGCCGCTCGACTGAGGCCCCGGGATTTTTGCTAGCAGCGCTAGACAATGGAACGGTGGCAGGTCTACCGTTGCATCATCTTCTAGCGCCGCTAGTTCCTTTGGGAGGGGTTCCCGTGCTCAGCACACTCCAGGTGGTCACCACCGTGCTCGTCGGCCTGCTGGTGGGGGTGGAGTTCTGCGTCGCCTTCATCGTCAACCGCATCCTCGGCGCGCTCCCCGACGAGAGCCTGGTGCTCGGCCGGGCCCACGGCGGCCGGATGCTCGGCGCCCTGATGCCGTTCTGGTACATCGGCTCGGTCGTCCTCGCCGGCGCCTGGGCCGTCGCCGGTCGGCACCGCGCCGGGACGGGGCCGGTCGTGCTGGCGGCCGCGCTGCTGGTCCTGAGCGTGCTGCTGTCGGTCCTGCTGCTGGTGCCGATCAACAACCGCAGCAAGACCTGGACGCCCGAGAACCGGCCCGCCGACTGGCGGGAGCAGCAGGCCCGGTGGGACAGCTACCACTACGTCCGGGTCGCCGTGATCGTCGCCGCCTTCGCCCTGCTGGTCACCGCCCTGGTCTGAACGCCCCGCGACCGCCCCGGGGTTCTTACCCGTCCGTGACGTCACCGCCCGGCGGGCCCGGCCGCGGGGCGGGCGTCGGTAGCGTCCCCGGTATGGGAATCCTGGTGACGGGCGGGGCCGGTTTCATCGGCTCCGCGGTGGTCGGCGCGCTGCTCGCGGACGGCCACGAGGTGCGGGTGCTGGACGCGCTGCTGCCGGCGGTGCACCCCTCAGGGCGGCCGGCGGCGGTGCCCGCGGGCGCGGAGTTCCGGCACGGCGACGTGCGGGACGCGGCGGCGGTGGAGGCGGCCCTGGACGGGGTGACGGCGGTCTGCCACCAGGCCGCGATGGTCGGGCTCGGCGTCGACCTGGACGACGCGCCCGCCTACGCCGGGTGCAACGACCTGGGGACGGCGGTGCTGCTGGCCGCGATGGCCCGGCGCGGGGTGCGTGACCTGGTGCTGGCCGGGTCGATGGTGGTGTACGGGGAGGGCGCCTACCGGTGCGGGGCGCACGGGCCGGTCGCGCCCGGGCCGCGCCGGGCCGCCGACCTGGACGCCGGGCGGTTCGAGCCGCCCTGCCCGGTGTGCGGCGAACCGCTGCTGCCCGGCCTGGTCGCGGAGGACGCCCCCGCCGACCCGCGCAACGTGTACGCGGCCAGCAAGCTCGCCCAGGAGCACCTGGCCTCCGCCTGGGCCCGGGCCTGCGGCGGCCGGGTCCTGACGCTCCGTTACCACAACGTGTACGGGCCCGGGATGCCGCGCGACACCCCCTACGCGGGCGTGGCCGCGCTGTTCCGCTCGGCGCTGGCCCGCGGCGAGGCGCCCCGGGTGTTCGAGGACGGCGACCAGCGGCGCGACTTCGTGCACGTCCGGGACGTGGCCGCGGCGAACACGGCGGCGCTGGCGGCCCTCGCCGACCGGCCGGCGGGCAGCGCCCGGGCGTACAACGTGGGCAGCGGCGAGGTCCGCACCGTCGGCGCGCTGGCCCGGGCGCTGGCGGCGGAGCTCGGCGGACCGGCCCCGGTGGTGACGGGCCAGTACCGGCTGGGCGACGTCCGCCACGTGACGGCCGACTCCACCCGCCTGCGCAGCGAGCTCGGCTGGCGCCCGCGGGTCCCGTTCGCGGCCGGCGTGGCCGAGTTCGCCCGCGCCCCGCAGCGCGCCTGACGGGCCGTCCGCGCCTGACGGGCCGTCGGGGGGCGTCGCGGGGCGGGTGCGGGGGCTCAGGCGTGGCGGGCGGCCGGGAGGGTGATCTCGAAGCAGCAGCCGCCGTCGACGTTGCGCACCCCGGCCCGGCCCGCGTGGGCCTCGACGATGCCGCGGACGATGGCCAGGCCCAGGCCCGCGCCGCTGTCGGGGCTGCCCGGGGCGGCGGGGCGGGGGGTGCGGGCGGCGGTGCCGCGCCAGCCGGTCTCGAAGACCCGGGGCAGGTCCGGTTCGGGGATGCCGCCGCAGCCGTCGGTGACGGCCAGCACCACGCCGTCGGCCTCCCGGCGCGCCGAGACCGCGACCACGCCGTCCGGCGGGGTCGCCCGGATCGCGTTGACCAGCAGGTTGCCGATCGCCCGGGTGATCTCCCGGGCGTCGGCCTCCACCGGCCCGGCGTGCACCTCGCGCCCCTGGAGGCTCACCCCGCGCTGCCGGGCCAGTGGCAGCGCGCCGGCCAGCGCGTCGTCGACCAGGTCGTGCAGCGAGACCCGGGAGAGGGTCAGCGAGAGTGCCCCCGACTGGAGCCGGGAGAGTTCGAACAGGTCGTCGACCATGCCGGTGAGCCGCTCGACCTCGGTCCGGATCCGGGCCAGGTAGCGTTCGGGCTGCTCGGCGACGCCGTCCTCCAGCGCCTCGGCCATCGCCCGCAGCCCGGCCAGCGGGGTCCGCAGGTCGTGCGAGATCCAGGCGACCAGCTCGCGCCGGGAGGCGTCGAGGGCCCGCTCGCGGTCCCGGGACTCGGCGAGCCGGGCGCTGGTGGCGGCGAGTTCGGCGCTGACCGTGGCCAGCTCCCGCCCGAGCGGCCGGTCCGGCGGGGCGAAGCCGCCGTCGTCGCCCACCGTCCGCGCGGCCGCGGCCAGCGCCCGCCCGCCGGCGGTGACCTGGCGGCCCAGCAGGGCGGCGGTGAGCAGCGCGACCACCGAGGCCATCGCCAGTACGGTTATCACCACGCCGAGGTCGTGGTGGGACAGGAACATCGCCCGGGCGACCGCCAAGGTCCCCGAGGTGACGGCGAGGACGCTGACCACGGCGACCGCGAACAGCGTGAGCGCCAGCGAGCGGCGGCGCAGCAGCCGCAGCGCGGCGAGGCCGAGCAGTCCGGCGCCGCCCGCGCCGAGCGCGGCGAACAGGGCGATCAGCAGCAGGTCCTTCACCGGGTTCCCCCTGCCGGGGCGGTAGCCGGGGCGTCGGTGGCCGGGGCGTCGGCAGCCGGATCCCGGTCGATCGGGGTGCCGGCGGGGTCGTAGCGGTAGCCGACGCCCCAGACGGTGCTGATCAGGGCGGGCGCGCCGGGGTCGTCCTCGATCTTCTCGCGCAGCCGCCGGACGTGGACGGTGACGGTCGACAGGTCGCCGAAGTCCCAGCCCCAGACCCGCTGCATCAACTCGTGCCGGGAGAACACCGTCGCCGGGTGCCGGAGGAAGAACGCGAGGAGTTCGAACTCCCGGCTGGTGAGCGCCAGTTCGCGCCCGGCGCGGTGGGCCCGGCGGGCCCGGGGGTCGAGCGCGAGGTCGCCGGAGCGCAGGGGTTCGGCCGCCGGGCCGGGGGCGGCGGCGCCGGCCCGGCGCAGGATCGACCGGATCCGCAGGACGAGTTCGCGCGGGCTGAACGGCTTGGTGACGTAGTCGTCCGCGCCGAGTTCCAGGCCCAGGATGCGGTCGGCCTCGTCGCCCTTGGCGGTGAGCAGCACCACCGGCAGGTCGGGCCGGTCGGGCCGGGCCCGCAGGCGGCGCAGCACCTCCAGGCCGTCGAGCCCGGGCAGCATCAGGTCGAGGACGACCAGGTCGGGCCGGTGGCGTTCGGCCAGTTCGAGGCCGTGGCGGCCGTCCTCGGCGCGGTCGACCAGGTGGCCGGCCCGGGCGAGGTAGCCGGCCACCACCTCGCCGACGGTCGGGTCGTCGTCGACGACCAGGATGCGGGCGGGCTCCGGGGGTTCGGCGGGGGCGGCGCTCTGGTTCACCCGCCCGAGGATACGAGTCCGCGCCGGTGCGCGGCCCCGGGGCGGGGGCGCGTTCGGGTTCCGTAAGATCCGGTCCCGCCTCCGGGTACGGCTCCGGGTCCGGTGCGTTCCGGGCGCGCCCCGGTGGCGTAGGACTTCCGTAAGGGTGCCGTACCGCCGTGGCGGGCGGGGGCGTGGCTAGCGTGGCGGCCGTGACTCCTTCTCCTCTCCCGTCTCCTCTCCCGTCCTCGGTGGACGTGGTGCTGCCCTGCCTCGACGAGGTGCGGGCGCTGCCCTGGGTGCTGGGCCGGGTGCCGGCCGGCTGGCGGGCGATCGTGGTCGACAACGGTTCGCGGGACGGCTCGGCGGAGCTGGCCGCGGCGCTGGGGGCGACGGTGGTCGCGGAGCCGCGCCGGGGGTTCGGCGCGGCCTGCCACGCGGGGCTGCTGGCCGCCGACGCCGAACTGGTCTGCTTCCTGGACTGCGACGGTTCGCTGGACCCGGCGCAGCTGCCCCGGGTGGTCGGCCCGGTGGTGGCGGGCGACGCCGATCTGGTGCTGGGGAGGCGGCGGCCGGTCTCGTTCGGGGCGTGGCCGCCGCACGCCCGGCTGGCCAACCTGGTGCTGGCCCGGCGGCTGCGCGCGGTGACGGGCGCGCCGCTGCACGACCTGGGGCCGATGCGGGCGGCGCGCCGGGAGCGGCTGCTGGCGCTGGGCCTGGGCGACCGGCGTTCCGGCTACCCGCTGGAGATGGTGCTCGCGGCCTCGGCCGCGGGGCTGCGGATCGCCGAGACGCCGGTCGACTACCGGCCGCGGGCGGGCCGTTCGAAGGTGACGGGGACGGTCCGCGGCACCCGGCAGGCGGTGCGCGACATGCGGCGGGTGCTGGCGGCCGCGCCGCCGACCCTGCTGGTGCTGGCCAAGGCGCCGGTGCCGGGCCGGGTGAAGACCAGGCTGACCCCGGCGTTCACCCCGGAGCAGGCCGCCGGACTGGCCGAGGCCGCCCTCGCCGACACCCTGGCGGCGCTCGCCACCGTCCCGGCGGGTCGGCGCCTGCTGGTGCTGGACGGCGCCCCCGGCCGGTGGCTGCCGCCAGGCTGGGAGGTGCTGCCGCAGTGCGCGGGCGGCCTGGACCGCCGGCTCGCCGCCGCCTTCGCCCACGCCGCCCGGCTCGCCCCCGCCGCCCCGGCCCTGCTGGTCGGCATGGACACCCCCCAGCTGGACCCGGCCGCCCTCGCCGCCCCGCTCTCGGCCACCGCCCGGGCGGGCGCCGACGCCTGGTTCGGCCCCGCCGAGGACGGCGGCTTCTGGGCCCTGGGCCTGGCCCGTCCGGACGCCGCGCTCGCGGCCCGGCTGCTGCACGGCGTCCCGATGTCGACCGCCACCACCGGCCGCCACCTGCTGGACCGCATGGCCGCCGCGAACCTGACGGTCCGCCACCTCCCCGCCCTGCTGGACGTGGACGGCCCCGACGACGCCGCCGCCGTCGCCGCCCTCGCCCCCGACACCCGGTTCGCCGCCCACTGGCGGAAGCTGCACCCCGCAGGCACCGCCCCCGCGCACCAGTAGCCCGGCTGACGGCCACCGGTGTCCCTCGGGCAACCGGTTCTCGGCGGCGGTGGGGCCGACGGGCCGTCGGTCGGGGCTCTCCTCTTCCGCTCCCCTTTCTTTCGACGTGAGGTGTCCGTATGCAGTCCGCCACGACCCGTTCCGTTGCCGAACCCTGGGTGGACGATCCGTTCGGGCGGGCGGTGCGGGCCGGGCGGGGGCCGTTGTGGCTGTGCCGGGCGGACGGTGCGCGGTGGGTGCTGGAGGTGGAGCGCTGGTGCGCGCCCGCCGCCGGGGCGGACCACGGGCTGGTGCTGCGCTGTCTGGGGTTGGGCGCGCCGGTGCTGGACCTGGGGTGCGGGCCGGGTCGGCTGGTGGCGGCGCTGCTGGCGGCGGGGGTTCCGGCCCTCGGGGTGGACGTGTGCGCGGCCTCGGTGGACCGCACCGCGGGCCTGGGCGCCCTCGCGCTGCGCCGTTCGGTGTTCGACCGGCTGCCCGCCGAGGGCCGCTGGGGCGGGGCGCTGCTCGCCGACGGCAACCTGGGGATCGGCGGCGACCCGGCCGCCCTGCTGTCCCGGACCGCCGGGCTGCTCGCCCCGGACGGCCTGCTGCTGGTGGAGACCGACCCGACGGAGGTGGACGAGGTCTCGACCGTCCGGGTGGCGGGCCCCGACGGCGCGGGTCCGCCGTTCCGCTGGGCCCGCTGCGGGCCCGAAGCGACGGCGCGGTACGGCGCGGCGGCCGGCCTGGAGCCGGTGGAGCGCTGGCTCTCGTACGGCCGCTCCTTCCTCGCGCTGCGCCGTTCCTGACGTATCGCCAGACCACCGGCCAGGTCGGCACCGCGATCCCGGCCCGGCACGGCGCGGCCGTCGCTCCGGAGCCGGTGGAGCCTCGCTGCCCGCTCCTCAGCCAGTGCCGTTCCTGACGCCCTGTCGGCCCTCCGGCCCGGTCTGCACCGCGATCCGGTCCCGGCACGGCCGTCGGCCCGAAGCCGGTGAAGCACTGGCGCTCGTACAGTCGCTCGCTCCTCGCACTGCACCGCCTCTGACACCCCGTCGGCCCACCGGCCCGGCCGTCGGCTCGGAGCCGGTGGGCAGCGCTGCCCCCTCCTCCCCCGGTGTCGGTGCTCAGCCGGTGCTCCGGCGTGGTCGGGCCCGGCGTACCGCGACTGCGGCGATGGTCAGGGCCGCTGCCCCGTAGGCGAGTTGCTGCACGTCGCTGCCACCGGCCAGGTAGAGGACCTGTCCGGCGGCGGGGACCGCCAGCCACTCCCAGCGGCCGTCCAGGGCGGCGAGTGCCACCACCAGGAGGGCGTACCAGGGGTAGGCGGGGGCGGCGAGGAGGAGGGCGGTGCCGGTCAGGGTCAGGGCGCCCCGCCAGGGCTGCCGGGGGTCGCCGTGCCGCAGGACCCGCCAGAGCAGGGCGGTGAGCAGCGCCGCGGCCGCCCAGGGGGCAACCGGGTCGGGCAGGACCAGGCGGAGGAGGCCGAACCGCTCCAAGTGGCCCTGCTGGTAGCCCTCTTCGCGCAGGTAGCCGGGCAGGTAGCCGAGGACGCCCGTCCCGGAGGCGGCCAGGTACGGGAGGTAGGAGAGGGCGAAGACCCCGGCCGCAGCCGTGCAGAGCAGGACGTCCCGCCGGGTCGGGCGGCGGGCCAGCAGGCCGGAGAGGGCGCCGGGCAGGGTGAGGGCGGGCAGCAGTTTCACCGCCGTCGCCGCGCCGAGCGCCGCCCCGGCGGCGGCCGGGCGACGGCGGGCCGCGAGGCCCAGGCCGGTCACCGCCAGCAGGGCGCCGAGCGTGTCGACGTGCGCGTCGTTGACCGCCCACACCGCGACGCCCGGGCACCAGGCCCACAGCGCGGCCCGCCGCCGTCCGCCGGTCAGGGCGAGCAGCGTCCCGGTGGTGGCCACCGCCAGGACCGCCCCGGCGCCCTGGGCGACCCGGACGCTGTCGCCGAACGGGCGCTGGAGCAGGAACCAGACCTCCGCGAGCGGCGGGTAGATCGTGTGCACGGCGGGCCGGTTGATCCGGGTGCAGGCCCCGTCGGCGGTGCGGCGCTCGTCCCAGCCGGTGCAGCCGTCGCCGGTCGGGGAGGCCGGGAGGGCCGGGAAGCGACCGGGGTCGCGCAGCCGGGCCAGCGCCGGGTCCTCGGGCGGGTGCGCGTACGGGGAGATGCCCGCGGCCTGCACCTTCCCGTCCCAGCCGTACCGGTAGGCGTCGTCGCTGGTCCGGGGCGGGGCAAGCAGGCCGACTGCGGCGACCAGGACGCCGCCGGCCAGTACCAGGCGGGCGACCTGACGGTCCGGCACCCGGCGCAGCAGGAGCAGCGCCAGCGCGAACAGCGCGGCGTCGGCGGCGTACCAGCCGTACAGCGGGGTCCGGTCGCCGAGGGTGCCGCCGGTGGTGAAGGTCAGCGCGAGGCAGCCGGCGAGGGCGGCGAGGGACAGCGAGCAGAGCAGGGCGGGGCGTGCGGTCACCGGCCCACCCTGGCAGCGGCGCAGCGCTCCCGGGGCGGTGCGGGGCGGACCGTCCGGGTTCCGTAAGGACCGGGAGGACCCCGGGAGCCGGGGCGGCGGCGTTCGCATTCCGTAAGCAGGTCGCGCCGCCGCGCGGGCGGTCGGGCACGCTTCGATGGCGGGGTGGAATCCGAATCCGACTCCCCCTCCTCCGTCCGGCGGCGCCTCGACCGGCCGCTGCCGGAGCCGCCCGCCGTGCTGCGGCGCGGCCCGTTCCGTCCGGGCGCGTTCCGGTCCGCCGTCCACGAGCCCCGGGCGGCGGTGGTGCTGGGCCGGTGGCTGGGCGCGGCGCTGCTGGTGTGCTTCGCCACCGGTCTGGTCAGCCACCTGTTGCAGGACCCACCGGGGTGGTTGACGGGCCGTCAGCCGTCCCGGCCGGTCGCCGGGTACCGGTTCACCCAGGGGCTGCACGTGGCCGCCGGTCTGGCCGCGATCCCGCTGACGGGCGCGAAGCTGTGGACGGTGTACCCGCGCCTGTTCGAGTGGCCGCCCGCGCGGAGCGTGCGGCACCTGCTGGAGCGGCTGGCGGTGGCGCTGCTGGTCGCGGCGGTGCTGCTGGAGCTGTTCAGCGGCCTGCTGAACACCCTGCAGTGGTACCCGTGGCCGTTCCCGTTCCGGCAGACCCACTACTGGACGGCGTGGACGGCGGTCGGCGCGCTGCTGGTCCACCTCGCCGTCAAGGCGCCGGTGATCGCGGCGCACTGGCGCCGGGCCGTCGCGGTGCCGCTCGCCGGGCGGCGGGCGCTGCTGACGGCGACGGCGACGGCTGTCGGCGCGGTGACCCTGACCACGGCCGGGCAGTCCGTGCCGTGGCTGCGCGCCCTGGACCTGTTCGCGCCGCGCCGCCCCGGGTCCGGCTCCGTTCCCGGGGGGAGCGGTCTGCCGGTGAACCGGACCGCCGCGCAGGCCGGCACCACGGTCGTGCCCGCCGACTGGCAGCTGGCCGTGGACGGTCCGAAGGGCTTCCGGATCGACCTCGCCGGGCTGCGGGCGCTGCCGCAGACCACCGCGGACCTGCCGATCGCCTGCGTAGAAGGGTGGAGCGCGAACGGCCGCTGGACGGGGGTGCGGCTGGCCGACCTGCTGCGGCGGGCCGGGGTGCCCGCGGGTTCGGCGGTGCGGATCACCTCGCTGGAGGCGGCCGGGCCGTACCGGGTCACCGAGCTGCCCGCCCGGCACGCGGACGATCCGCTCACCCTGCTGGCGCTGGCGCTGGACGGGCGGCCGCTGACGCCCGACCACGGCTTCCCGGCGCGGCTGGTCGCGCCGAACCGGCCCGGGGTGCTGCAGACCAAGTGGGTCGCCCGGATCGAGGTGGTCTGAGGTGCGGGTCCTGCGCGGTGCCTTGCTGTCCGGCGGTCTCGCCCTGATCGGCTGCGGCCTGGTCGGGCTGCTGACGGACCGTTACATCTCCGACCCGCTCGGGGTCCTGTGGTGGGCCGCCGGTCTGGTCGTCGTGCACGACGGCCTGTGGCTGCCGCTGGTGTGCGCGGTCGGCGCGGTCGCCGGGCGGCGGCGGCCGGTGCTGCGCGGCTGGCTGGTGGTCGTGGCGGCCGTCGGCGCGGTGGCCGGCCCGGCGGTGCTGCGGGCCGGCCACGACGGCGGCAACCCGACCCTGCTGCCGCTGCCCTACCTGCGGAACTGGCTGCTGTTCCTGGCCGTCACCGGGGCCGGGGCGGCGCTGTTCGCCGCCGCCCGGTACTTCGTTCCACGGGCCGTCAGGAGGGCACGCCGGGCAGGCCGGTGACGAGACCGTCGAGGGCGTGGGAGCAGGGGCAGTCGCGGGTGGCGGGCAGGGCCTCCAGGGCCGTGAACAGGACGGTGCGCAGCCGGTCGACGTTGCGGGCGAAGACCTCCAGCACCTCGGCGTGGGTGACGCCCTCGCCCGCCTCCACTCCCGCGTCCAGGTCCGTCACCAGCGCCAGCGAGGTGTAGCACACGCCCAGTTCACGGGCCAGCACCGCCTCCGGGTGGCCGGTCATGCCCACCACCGACCAGCCGCTGGCCGCGAACCAGCGCGACTCCGCCCGGGTGGAGAACCGCGGCCCCTCGACCACGACCAGGGTTCCGCCGTCCACCGCCTCCCACCCGGCGCTGCGGGCGGCCCCCAGCGCGGCGGCCCGCCCGTGCGGGCAGTACGGGTCCGCCATCGAGACGTGCACCACCTCCGGCACCGACCCGTCCGGCAGCACCCGCCCGTCGTAGAAGGTCTGCACCCGCCCCGACGTCCGGTCCACGAACTGGTCCGGCACCACCAGCACCCCCGGCCCGAACTCCGCCCGCAGACCCCCCACCGCGCAAGGGCCGAGCACCTGCCGCACCCCCAACGCGTGCAGTGCCCACACATTCGCCCGGTAGTTGATCCGGTGCGGCGGCAACCGGTGCCCCCGCCCGTGCCTCGGCACAAACGCCACCCGCCGACCCCCCACCTCCCCCACGAACACCGCATCACTCGGCGGACCGTACGGCGTCTCCACCCGCACCTCCGTCACCTCGTGCAGCAACGCGTACAGACCCGAACCACCGATCACCCCCAACTCGGCAAGCGGGGCGAGGGGCAGGTGGGCGGACGGCCGAACCGGAAGTGTGGTCATGCCGCCACCCTAGGGAGCGGCGGTGCCGGGGCCCTCCGCCACGGCCTTACGACTCCGTGACGTCCGGGGCGGCGCTACCGTGCACAGGACGGGACTGCCCCGTCCGCACCGTCCGACCGGAGGGCCACGTGCTCCAGCTCCGCCTGATCGTTCCCGCCGACCTGCGCGAGCAGGTCATGGCCCGGCTCGACGCCTGCGTCGGGGTGGCCCACGTGGTGGTGCTTCCGGGCGGGGCGGTGCGGCCCGCGGGGGACGTGGTGCTGTGCGACGTGGCCCGCGAGGCGGCCGACGAACTCCTGAACGGGCTGCAGGAGTTGGGCCTGCCGGAGCGCGGGGCGATCAGCCTGGGCGAGACCGGCCTGGTCCTCTCGGAGGCCGCCGACGCGGCGGAGGCGGCGGCCCCGGGCGAGGGGGTGGACGCGCTGGTGTGGGAGGAGGTGTCCGGGGTCGTCCACGAGGAGTCGACGCTCAGCGGGGTCTTCCTGGCGCTGCTGACGGTCGCCACCATGCTGGCCGCCTGCGGCGCCGTCCTGGACAGCGCGATCCTGGTCGTCGGCGCGATGGCCGTCGGCCCGGAGTTCGGGCCGCTGGCCGGGCTGTGCGTCGCGCTGGTGCAACGCCGGATCCGCCCGGCGGCCCGCTCGCTGCTGGCGCTGGCGGTCGGCTTCGCCGTGGCGATGGCCCTGACCGTCGGCTTCTCGCTGCTGATGGACGGGCTGGGCCTGTTCAGCGACGCGAAGTTCGCCGCCGCCCGCCCCAACACCTCGTTCATCTGGCAGCCGGACGCGATGTCCTTCGTGGTGGCGTTCCTGGCGGGCGTGGCCGGTCTGCTCTCGCTGACCTCGGCCAAGGCGTCCGCCCTGGTCGGCGTGGCGATCTCGGTCACCACCGTGCCCGCCGCGGCCAACGCCGCCGTCGCGGTCGCCTACCGCGAGTACGCCCAGGCCTGGGGCTCCGCCGTGCAGCTCGCCCTCAACCTGTCCGGCATCGTCCTGGCGGGCGTCCTCACCCTGCTCGTCCAGCACGCCGCCTGGCGCCTGGTCCGCCGCGGCCCGGGGCGTCCCTGAGCCGCCGACCCGGCCATCCGATCGCGCGCGGGCGACGAATCGTGCACGGGTGACCGACCGGGGCGGGAGAGGACCGGTGGCGGGCCGGGAGGAGGAAGCGATGACGGGCACAGCCGGGCCGGACCGGTCGGCGGCCTTCCGCGAACTGCTGGTGCGGTGCGTGGCGCGCGCCGTGGCCGACGGCGACGGGTCGGCCGTCGACCTGCTGCTGCTCCTGGTCGAGCGGCGCGCCGACGGGGAACTGCTGGACGCCCTGGAGCGGGCGATGGCCGATCCGGCTGCCGCGTGGCGCGGCCCCGGCGTCCCCGGGCCGCGCGGCTGAGGGCGGCGCCGGACCTCCGCCCGGGTGGGTCCGTCGGCGTGTCCGCCGGGAGGTGACGGCGCGGCGCCGGGGGTGCGTGGCCAAGATGACGGGGTGTCAGCTCTCCGCGTCCTCCGCCGCCGTCCGTCCGCCGCCGTCCCGGCCCTGGCCCTCATGAGCGTCGCCCTGATCGGGGCCGCGCCGGGACCAGGCCGCTCGGTGCCGTCGCCCGGGGCGGGGGACGCGGTGGTGACGGTGCGCACCGGCGGGGACCGGACCGGGCCCAGGACGGTGGCGCCGCTGGCCGGGGTGCGGCTGGGCCTGTACGCGGACGAGTCCTCGGGCGCACCGGTGGACCCGGGCTGGGGCGTGTGCACCGCCGACGCGGACGGGGACTGCTCCTTCACCGTGCCGGGCACCGGTCCCGGCGGGGCGAACGCGGGCGCCCGCTTCTGGGTGCGGCAGCTCCCGGACGGGGCACCCGCCGGCTGGTACCCGAATCCGGTCCTGCGGACGGGGCCGGGCAACGGCAGCGGGTCGATCGCCGCGCCCTACGCGTTCCGGACCCCCGCGCTGGCGGCCGGGCGCACCTACGCCTCGACCGACACCGGCCCCGACGGCTTCATGATCAGCGACACCTTCGGCACCAACTACCCCGCCTCCGGCGGCGTGTGGCAGGACTCCCGGGCCAACCCGCTGCCCCACGTCGGCTGCGGCCTGGACGTCGCGGTGGTGCTCGACCTGTCCGCCTCCGTGGGCAGCGCGCTGCCCCAGCTCAAGGCAGCCACCGACACCTTCACCGACGCCCTGGCCGGCACCCCCTCGCGGATGGCCCTCTACTCCTTCGACCATGCCTCGCCCTCGACCAGCGTGGACCGCAACCACCCGGAGCTGCTCCCGGTCTCCACCAAGGCGGGGGCCGACGCCTTCAAGCGGCTCTACGCGGACTGGACGCTGGGGAAGGGCACCAACTGGGACCGGGGCCTGGCGGCGGTGGCCGAGGCCGCGCAGCGCTACGAGGCGGTGGTGGTGATCACCGACGGGAACCCGACCCGGTTCGCCGACGACGTCCAGGGGGACGGCTCGCGGACCCACTTCCGGGACGTGGAGAACGGGATCTTCTCCGCCAACGCCGTCAAGGCGACCGGCGCCCGGATCATCGCCCTGGGCGTCGGCAAGGGCGTCGAGGGCGTCTCCGGCCTCAACCTCCGCGCGCTGTCCGGCCCGACCGCGTACGACGGGACGAACCTGCCGGCCGCCGACTACTTCCAGACCGCGGACTTCGCCGCGGCCGGCCGGGACCTGCACGACCTGGCGCTGTTCCAGTGCCGGGGCACGCTGTCGGTGGTCAAGCAGCTCGCCCCGGCCGGGACCACCGGCGAGGACGTCACCGGCTCGGTGAACGCGGGGGCGGGCTGGACCTTCGACGCGAGCACCGGTTCCCCCGGCGTCGGCGGCTTCCCGGCGCGGGAGACCACCACCGACGACGGCACCGGCTCGGTCGTCTTCCACCCGACCTTCACCGGCGTCCCCGAAGGGGCCGTCACGGTCCGCGAGGGCCAGCACGAGGGCTACGAACTGGTGCCGCAGGGCGGTCACCACGCGGTCTGCACGAACCTGGACACGGGGCAGACCCTGCCGGTCACCGACCAGGAGCTGTCCTTCACCGTCACGGTGCCGAGCAAGGCGGCCGTCAGCTGCCTGGTGCACAACCGTCCCGTGCGGCCCGCCGACGTCACCGTCGCCAAGACCTGGCGGGTCGACGGCCGCAGCTACGCCGACGGGCAGCAGCCCGCCGGGCTGACTGCGGCGCTGAGCCTGACCGGACCGGGCGGGGCGGGCCCCGGCGCGCAGCCGTGGGGCGTCACCCGCACCGGCTACCGGGTCGGCGAGGCGGTCACCGTCGCCGAGACCGCGGCCGTCGAGCGCCCCGGCTGCGTCCTCACCTCGTCCCGGCTGACCCGCCTCGACGGGGCGGCGACCGACCTGCCGCTGCCGCACACCGCCGAGTTGACGGGGGAACACTTGACCGCCGAGGTCACCAACGTCGTCGACTGCGCCGAGGAGCCCGCTCCCGGGAACCCGGGCCCGGGCCCGGGCCCGCAGCCGTCCCCGACGCCCGGCACCCCCGAGCCCGTCCCCTCCCCCTCCGCTTCCCCCTCCCCCTCCGCTTCCGTGTCGCCCGTCCCGCCCGTTCCGTCCGGCCCGCTGCCCGACACCGGCGCCCCGGCCCTGGCCGCCCTGACCGGCTGGGCCGGCGCGGCCACCGCGCTCGGCGGCACGGCCCTGGGTCTGGCCGCCCTGCGCCGCCGTCGGCGGTCGTAGCGGCGGGGCGGGGGGCTAGCGGAGCTGCCCGAGCGGGTCGGTCACCGGGCTCCACGGGCCGAACCGGACCGGGACGCCCGGGGAGAACAGCACGCTCGGCGGGGGCCCGGAGACCTCCAGGCCGGCCGCCCGCACCAGTGTCTCGTCGAGGTGCTCCACGGTGGCCCGGTGCAGCGGCCACGGCGGGTGCTCGACCGGGAGGTGCACGGTGCGGCCGACCGTGCGCGTGTGCAGCCCCCAGCGGGCGGTGAGGAACTCGGCGAGCGGGCCGGGCCGTTCGAGCCGCGGTCCGACCCGGGCCCGCAGCACGCACCGGGCGGCGTCCCCGCCGGGCCCGCGGACCCGGGTGGCGAGGTGCAGCGCCGGGCCGTCCGCCGTCCACCGGGTGTGCGACCACCGGTAGGGCAGGCCGAGGGCCGAACGCGCCACCAGCACGGCGGGCAGGCGCGGGCAGTCCAGCGAGCGGAACACCACGGCGCGGCGGCCCTGCGGGTCGACGGAGTAGAGCCGGACGTTCACCTCGGGGAAGGTGCCGAAGTACGGCAGGGCGGTCCGGCCGGGCCCCAGCCGCTCCATGGCGAACGCCACCAGTCCGACCCAGGTGGTGCCGTTGCGGACGTCCGGGAACACCCCGGCGGGCAGCAGCGGGGCGACCGCGGCGGGGTGGACCGGCCAGTGCAGGAAGAGCACGTCGCGCCAGTTCTGCGACAGCAGGGTCGGCGCCACGGCGCGCGGGGCGCGCCCGGTCACGGGTTCAGGACGCACCGGGCCCCGCCTCCGCGCGGACCCGCGGCCGGCCCGGTTCCCGCACGGGGCGGCCGTCGGGGCCGGGCCGCACCAGGGCGGCGCCGTCCAGCAGGGCGTCCAGGGCGGCCTCGGCCCAGGACTGCGGGTCGGCGCCCGCGGGCAGCGGCGGCGGGTTCCCGGCGACGGCGCGCCCGGCGAAGCCGTTGGCCAGGTGCGGGGGGCGGGCCTCCAGGACGGCCACCCGCCTGCGGCGCTGCTCCAGGCGGGCGGTCTCCAGCCACGCCGTCAGGGCGGCCTTGGACGCCCGGTAGGCGCCCGCCCCGGCGAGGGGGCGGGCGACGACGACTCCGGTGACGGCGCCGACCGCCGCACCCGGTCCGACCACGCCGAGGGCGCCGCGCAGCACGGCGATCGGGGCCAGCGCGTTGACGGCCGCGAGGTGTTCCTCGATCTCGGGGCGGGCCAGGTCGGCCGGTCCGAACGCCGCGACGCCGACGGTCACCAGGACGGCGTCCAGGCCGCCGAGCCGTTCGGCGGCGCGGGCGGCGAGCCCGGCGCAGGTGTCGAGCCGGTACGCGTCGAAGCGTTCCGCGCCGGGCGCGCCGAGGCGCCGGACCAGCGCGGCCAGGCGCTCGGGGTCCCGCCCGGCCGGGACGACGCGCGCGCCCCGGGCGGCGGCGGCCACGGCGACCCGGCCGCCGAGGTCCCCGGTCGCCCCCACGACGAGCAGCCTCGCTTCTTCCGCTCCGCCCATGGCCGCCGCCCTCCCTCCCGCCCGTCCGGCGCCGACCCCGGGCGGGTGCGGCGCGACGGGCTTCCTCCATCCCCGAGGATGCGTCCGACGCACCGTTCCGGGGCAGTCGCACCGCTTCCGCAGCGCTCCCCCTCGGGGCCGGGCGCCGGCGAGTTTGGGGTGACGGCGCACCGGCGGACCGCTCTCGACGTGGCGCTCCAGCCACTCCCCCGGGTCCGTGGTCGGCGGGACGAACGCCGGCGAGACCGGGGCGAGCCCCGGCAGCGGCAGCCCGAGCCGGCGGGCGGGCGCGGGCAGCAGGGCGCAGCCGATCAGGGCCCGTACCGGATCGGCTGCGCCCTGCTGTTCGGCTGCCACGGCGCGGCCACCCTGTTCGGCGTGCTCGGCGGGCCCCCGCCACCGCCCGACCGACTGTCCGCCCGGCCGCCGCTCCGTTGCGCCCCGTTGCGCCGCCGAGGCCACAGCAGGTCGTCCTCGCCCTGGTGGTGCTCACCCAGCGCGCCGAGGACCAGGTCGAGGTGGTCGGCGGGCACGGCGGCGCGCCGTCGGGCGGTGGGGCGGTCGACAGCGCGGCTCCGTCCGGTCCTGCGGCCTCCGCCCGGGGCGGGTGTTCCCCCGGGGACGGGTCACAGGCGCAGGGTGCTCCAGCCGCGGGTGATCTCGGCCCGGACGTCCTCCGGCCGTTCGGCCGTCAGGAGGGCCGACAGGGCGGTGCCGTCGGCCGGGCGGGCGGCGGGATCGGGAGCGAGGGCGCGGGTCACGACGGCGGCGAGGGCCGGGTCGAGGGCGCGGACCGCGGCCAGCGCGGCGGGTTCGGGGCCGATGTCGACGATGCGGCGGATCACGCCGCCGGTGCTGGTCGCCGCGAACGGGCTCGCGCCGTGCGCCGCGCAGACCACGCAGCAGGCCCAGGCCCAGATGTCGGCGGCGGTGCCGACCCGCTCGTCACCGAACTGCTCGGGGGCCATGTAGGTGAGGGTGCCGGGACCGGCGCCGGTCATGGTGAGGCGGGTGCCGTCGAGCAGGGCGGCGATGCCGAAGTCGAGCAGGCGGGGCCCGGCCGTGGTCAGCATGATGTTGGCCGGTTTGAGGTCGCGGTGCACCAGCCCGAGCCGGTGCACGCCGGACAGCGCCACGGCCAGCGCCAGCGCGAGCGCCCGGAGGGCCTCGGCGGAGCGCAGCGGACCGTGCTCGCGGAGGTGGGCGTCGAGCGGCCGACCGTCCAGCAGTTCCATGGCGAGGAAGGGGCGGCCGGCGTCCACGCCGGTGTCCAGCACCCGTGCGGTGTACGCGCCCGGCACCATCGCCAGGACCTCGGACTCGCGTTGGAAGCGGCGCAGCAGGTCGGGGTCGCCCAACAGGTCCGGGTTGATGGTCTTCAGGGCGACCTGGGTGGCCGCCCCCTCGCGGCTGGCCAGGTAGACGGTGCCCATGCCGCCCGCGCCGATCCGGCCGAGCAGCCGGTAGCCGCCGATGCTGCGGGGTTCGTGGCCGTGCAGGGGGTGGTGGCGCACCTGCGCGGGCAGGTGGACGGGCGGCGCGGCGGGCGCGGGCGGTGGGGTGGACGCGGGCGGCGGCGGGGCGTACGCGGTGGCGAGGGCGGTCGGGGGCGCCACCGGCAGCGGATGTGCCGTCGGCACCGGTACCGGGGCCGCTCCAAAACGCGGGGCGGCCGTCGCGCCGGCGGACGCCGGGTGGCGGTGGGCGAGCGCCAGGGCGCATGCCTGGAACACCAGCCCGGCCAGCAGCACGCCGAGCGGGAGCGCCAGCACGCCCAGGACGGCGAACAGGCCGAGCCGGGCCAGGTTCCAGCGGCGGACGGCCGCGTCCGCGATCACCGCGGCGGGCATCCCGGCGGTGAGCAAGGCGTGCCGGGCCAGGTGGGCGAGCAGCACCCAGGCCGCGACCAGCAGCCCGCCGAGGCCCCACTGCCACAACTGCGCGCTGTCGCGCGCCAGCCCGTAGGCGACCGACACCCCGTGCAGGTCCGCGAACGCCAGGGGGCCGCGCAGCAGCTCGAACCCGTCGTTGGGGACGGCGAGCAGGACCGCTTCGAGGCCGGCCCCGAGCAGCACGGCCACCACGAACTCGGCCTGCACCGGGCCGACACCGGCCGGGGCCGACCCGGTGGCGGTGGCCAGGGCCCGGCTCCGGGCGGCCTGCTGGGAGCGACGCAGCAGTGGCAGGGTGAGCAGCCGGGCGAGCAGCGCGAGCAGCAGGACGACCGGCAGGACGACGACGAGGCCGGGGTCCAGCCCCGTCGCCGTCTCCTCGACACCGAGACTCAGCACTGTCGCTGCCTCCTGAATTCCTTGGGCGGGTACGAGCGGGCCGAGGGAGTATACGGGTCGCCGGGCGGGCGGGCGGTGCTCGACGCCTTCCCGGGTGCGGGAGCTGACGGACCGTCCGGCGCCTTCTTTCGTTCAGGCGTTCCCACCGCGCGGGCGGGGCGCGCGATGGGCGCACGGGAGCATTGCCGCGCCGGGGAGTGTGACGGCGCACCGGAGGGGGCGTGTGTGCGCCAGGGGTGAAATCGGGACAAAGGCCCCCGATCGACAGAACATGCGATCGAGAACGGCGAGTGCATATGACAGCGACCCTTTCGCATTCGATCAGGTGACTGATTAATGGCGAACGTCGGCCGAATCGGCGCGGCGCAGAAAATGGAGATCTTCACATACGACAGACGTAGGTATGGTTTTCGCGGGAAGCTGTAGGCCGTTGCGGAACGCCGGGCCCCGGACTTCGGGCTGCCCCTCCGCATCCTCAGGGGGAACACGAGTACGAATCGCGGAAAGACGCCGGGTGAACGGCGTGCCCGGCGGACCCGTGCGACGGACCGATGACGACCACCGACAAGGGGCGGGACCATGAGCAATCCTTTTGACGACGAATCCGGCCGATTCTTCGTGCTGGTGAATGCGGAGGCGCAGTATTCACTGTGGCCCGCGCACCTGGACGTCCCGGGCGGCTGGGAGCGCACCGGCCCGGAGGGGTCGCGGCAGGAGTGCCTGGAGGTCATCGAGCGGGTCTGGACGGACATGCGGCCGGCCTCGCTGGTCGCCGCGATGGCCGCCGGGACCGACCCGGTCGCCGACGGCGGCTGAGCCCGACACCGGACGCCCCCGGGTCGGCCCCGCGGCCGGGCCGGGGGCCGGGCCGGGGGCCGGAATCTCCCCACGTCACGCAGGAAAACCTCACCGAAGGTGTCGTCGGCATGCCTGAAAACCGTTCCGTCCGTCCCGAAGAAACCGCCACCGAACTCCTCGAACTGACGGCCGCGCAGGAAGGCGTCTGGTACGGGCAATTGCTCGATCCGGACAGCGCGAAGTACAACATCGGGGAATGCCTGGAGATCCGCGGCGGCCTCGACGAGGAATTGTTCGCCGCGGTCGTGGACCGGGTGGCCGACCACTTCGACAGCCTGAACACCGAGTTCAGCACGGTCGACGGGCGTCCCCGGCAGCGCGTCGTCCGGCGGCCCGGGCGGACGGACCGGCTGCGCCGGATCGACCTCACGGGGGCGGCGGACCCGGCGGCGGAGGCGGAGCGGTACATGGCGGCGGACATGGCCGCCGTCGACCGGTTGACGGCGCCGACGCACCACTACGCGCTGCTGCGGCTCGGCCCGGAGCTGCACCTCTGGTACATCCGGTACCACCACATCGCGCTGGACGGCCTCAGCGGCACCCTGGTGACCCGGACGGTGGCGGAGCTGTACAACCGGGTGGCGGCGGGCGAGGACCTCGCCCGGGCCGAGCTGCCGGACGGCTCGCTGGCCGCGCTGGTGGCCGACGAGGCCGCGCACCGCGCCTCCCCGGGCCACGCCGCGGACCTGGCGTACTGGACGGAGCGGGCCGCGGCCGCCGGGGACGGCGGCGGCGACGAGGGCTTCCCGCTGCTGCGCAGACGCACCGACCGGCCCGACCGGACCGCCGCGCCCCGGACCGCCGCGCCGACCGCCCTGCACACCGGCGAGACCCTGCCACTGCCGGTGCTGGACGGCCTGCGGCGGCTGGCCGCCGCGAACCGCACCACCTGGAGCGCCGTGCTGGTCGCGGCGCTGGCCGCGTACACCGGCCGGGTCACCGGGCGGCGGGAGGTCGGCATCGGCCTGGCCTCGCACGGTCGGCCGGGCCGGCTGCAGCGGGCGGTCGGCATGACCGCCACCGTGCTGCCGCTGCGGCTGGCGGTGCCGCCGGACGGCTCGGTCGCGGAGCTGGTGCGCGGCGTCGCGGGCGAGATGCGCGGCGCCCTGCGGCACCGGCGCTTCCCGCGCGAGCAGCTGGCCCGGGAGCTGGGCGCGGACGGCGGGACGCCGCTGCCGACCGACCTGGTGGTGAACGTCATGGGTTACGAGTACGGCCTCGACCTGGCCGGCAGCCCGGTCACCTCGCGGGTGCTGTCGGTCGGCCCGGCGGACGACGTCTCGCTCTGGGTCGCGGAGCGCGCCGAGGGCACGGGGCCGCTGATCGGCTTCGACGCCGACCCGGAGCGGTACCGGCCCGAGGACGTCCGGCTGCACCAGGAGGCGGTGCTCGGCTTCCTCGCCGCCTTCGCCGCCGCCGACCCCGGCACTCCCCTGCGCGCCCTGCCGCTCCTCGACGGGGCGGCCGCCGAGACGCTGCTGGCGCGCGGACGCGGCGCGGCGCTGCCCACCGGGGTGACGGACGACGGCCTGCCCGCGGCGTTCGCGGCCCGGGCCGCCGCCGCGCCGGACGCGCCCGCCGTGCTGGACGGCGCAGCGGTGCTGTCCTACCGGGAGTTGGGCCGGACGGCGGCGGCGCTGGCCGGCGCCCTGACGGGGTGGGGGCTGCGGCCGGAGGACGGCGTCGGCGTGCTGCTGGACCGTTCGGCGGCCGTGGTCGCGGCCTCGCTGGCGGCGGTGACGGCCGGCGGCGGGTACGTGCCGATGGACCCGGCCTGGCCGGCCGAGCGGCTGGACCGGGTGGCCGGGGCGGGCCGGGTCCGGGCCCTGGTGGTGGACGGGGCGGCGGCCGACACGTCCTGGGTGCGGGCGGCGGCCGGGCGGCTGCCGGTGCTGGTGGTGGACCGGCTGGGCGCGGTGCTGCGCGGCGCCCCCGAGCGCCCGGGCCCGCTGCCCGCGCGGATCGACGGGGCCCGGCTGGCGTACACCGTCTTCACCTCCGGCTCGACCGGCCTGCCGAAGGCCGTCGGCGTCACGCACGCGGACGTGCTGGCGCTGGCCGCCGACGCGGCCTGGGACGGCGGGGCGGTGGACGCGGTGCTGATGCACTCGGCGTACGTCTTCGACGCGTCGACCTTCGAGATCTGGGCGCCGCTGCTGCGCGGCGGCCGGGTGCTGGTCGCGCCGCCCGGCGTCCTGGACGCCCGGGCGCTGGCGCGGGCGGTGGAGCGGGACGGCGCGAGCGCGGTGTTCCTGACCACGGCGCTGTGCAACGAGATCGCCCGCACCGATCCGGCGGCGTTCGCCGGGCTGCGGCTGGTGGCGGCGGGCGGCGAGGCCGCCTCGCCCGAGCTGATGCAGCGGATCGCCGCGGCCGCGCCGGACACCGCCGTGCTGCACGTGTACGGCCCGACCGAGACCACCACCTTCGCCACCCGGTACGCGGTGCGGCCCGAGCCGCCGGGCGTGCCGCCGATCGGCCGCGCGCTGGACGGCGTGCGCCTGTACCTGCTGGACGGGGCGCTGCGCCCGGTCCCGGCCGGGGTGGTCGGCGAGCTGTACGTGGGCGGGGCGGGGGTGGCGCGCGGCTACCTGGGCCGGCCGGAGCTGACGGCGGTCCGCTTCCTGGCCGACCCGTTCGCGGCGGACGGCTCCCGGATGTACCGGACCGGCGACCTGGCCCGCTGGACGGCCGACGGCGAGGTCGAGTACGTGGGGCGGGCCGACGGGCAGGTCAAGCTGCGCGGGTTCCGGATCGAGCCCGCCGAGATCGAGAACGCCCTGCTGGCGCTGGACGGCGTCCGGGACGCCCGGGTGCTGGTGCGCGAGGACGTGCCCGGCAACCCGCGGCTGGTCGGCTACGCGGTGCCGGAGCCGGGGGCGCGGTGGGACGGCGCGGGGCTGGCCCGGGCGCTCGGGCGGGTGCTGCCCGGGTACCTGGTGCCGGCCGCGTTCGTGCTGCTGGACGCGCTGCCGCTGAACGCGAACGGCAAGCTCGACCGGCGGGCGCTGCCCGCCCCGCAGCTCGCGGGCGGCGGGGCCGTGGCGCCGCGCACCCCGCAGGAGGAGTTGCTGGCGGAGCTGTTCGCGGAGGTGCTGGGGCTGCCGTCGGTCGGCGTCGAGGACGACTTCTTCGCGCTGGGCGGCCATTCGCTGCTCGCCACCCGGCTGGTCGCCCGGATCCGGGCGACCACGGGCGCGGAGCCGACGCTGCGCGAGGTGTTCGACCGTCCGACGGTCGCCGAGCTGGCCGCCGCGCTGACCCCCGCCCTCGGCCCGGCCGGTCCGGGGCGGCCCGCGCTGGTCCCGGCCCGGCGGCCGGACCCGGTGTCGCTGTCCTTCGCGCAGCAGCGGCTGTGGTTCCTGAACCGGTCCGGGGAGGCCGCCGACGCCTACAACGTGCCGCTGGTCCTGGAGCTGGCCGGGCCGCTGGACCCGGGGGCGCTGCGCGCGGCGCTCGGCGACGTGGTGGCCCGGCACGAGAGCCTGCGGACGCTGCTGGTCGAGCGGGACGGCATACCCGAGCAGATGGTCCTGGGCGCCGAGGAGGCGGCCGGGCTGCTGCGGTTCGAGCGCGGGGCGCCGGCCGAGGACGAGCGGGCGGCGGCGGTGCGGGCGGCGGTCGCCGCGCCGTTCGACCTGGCCGCCGAACTGCCGCTGCGCGCCGCGCTGTTGCGGACGGAACCGGAGCGGCACCTGCTGGTGCTGGTGCTGCACCACGTCGCGGCGGACGGCTGGTCGCTGGCCCCGCTGGTCCGCGACCTGGCCGCCGCGTACCGGGCCCGGACGGCGGGCGGCGCACCCGAGTGGCCCGACCTGCCGGTCCAGTACGCCGACTACGCGCTGTGGCAGCGCGCGCTGCTCGGCGCGGAGGACGACCCGGAGAGCTTGATGGCGCGTCAGCTCGCTTTCTGGCGAAGCGAGTTGGACGGTGCGCCGGACCTGTCGGCGCTGCCGCTGGACCGGCCCCGGCCGGCCGTGCCGAGCCACCGGGGCGGGACGGTGCCGTGCGAGCTGCCCGCCGAGGTCTGGGCGGGGGTGGTCGGGCTGGCCCGGGAGTGCGGCTGCACGCCGTTCATGGTGCTGCACGCGGCCCTGGCGCTGACCCTGCGGGCGCACGGCGCCGGCGAGGACGTGCCGATCGGGACGGCGCTGGCGGGCCGCACCGACGAGGCGCTGGAGGAGCTGGTCGGCTTCTTCGTCAACACCGTGGTGCTGCGCGCCGACCTGTCCGGGAACCCGGACTTCCGGGCACTGCTGCGCCGGGTGGCGGCGGCCGACCTGGCGGCGTTCGCGCACGCCGACCTGCCGTTCGAGCGGCTGGTGGAGGCGCTCAACCCGGAGCGCTCGGCCGGTCACCACCCGCTGTTCCAGACCATGCTGGTGCTGCAGAACCAGCAGCAGGCCGAACCCGACCTGGCGGGCGTCACCGTCCGGGACGTCTCCCCGCACCCGGGGACCAGCAAGTTCGACCTGACCTTCTCGCTCACCGAGACGACCGGAACGGCCGGGTCCGCGGGTTCCGGCCTGGGCGGGTACCTGGAGTACGCGACCGACCTGTTCGACCCGGGGACAGCCCGGGCGCTCGCCGAGCGCTTCGTCCGGGTGCTGGCCGAGGCGGTGGCCGATCCGGAGCGGCGGGTGGACGCCTTCGACCCGCTGGGCGCGGCGGAGCGGGCCCGGCTGCTGGAGCTGGGGCGCGGCGCGGACCGGCCGCTGCCGAGGCGGACGGTGCCGGAGGCGGTGGCCGGGTGGGCGGCCCGGACGCCGGACGCCCCGGCGGTGCGGGACGGGCGCGGCGGGCTGACGTACGCCGAGCTGGACGCCCGGGCGGACGCCCTGGCGGGGGTGCTGCGCGGGCGCGGGGTGGGACGGGGCGCGCTGGTGGCGCTGGCCGTCCCGGCGTCGGTGGAGACGGTGGTGGCGATGCTGGCGGTGCTGCGGGCCGGGGCCGCGTACGTGCCGGTGGACCCGGAGTACCCGGCGGCCCGGGTGGCGCAGATGCTGGCGGACGCCCGTCCGGCGCTGCTGCTGACCGGCGCGGGCGTCCCGGCGGACTTCCCCGCGGGCGTTCCGGCGGACCCTTCGACGGGCGAGGTGCCCCGGCTGTCGTTGGCAGAGGCGGAGGCGGCGCGGGAGGCGGGGGTGGCGGTCGCGGGTGCGGCGCCGGGCCCGCTGGACGCCGCGTACGTGATCTACACCTCGGGGTCGACGGGGCGGCCGAAGGGAGTGGTGGTGCCGCACCTGGGGTTGGCGAACCACATGGCGTGGCTGGCCGACCATCTCGAACTGACCGCGCGGGACCGGGTGCTGGCGCGGACGTCGAGCAGTTTCGACGCCTCGGTGTGGGAGGTGTGGCTGCCGCTGACCCGGGGTGCGCAGGTGTGCGTCGCCCCGGCGGGGGCGAACCGGGAGCCGCGCGAACTGCTGTCCTGGATGCGGCGGTTCGAGGTGACGGTGGCCCAGTTCGTGCCCTCGCACCTGGCCCTGGTGCTGGCCGAGGACGGCGCCGGGTACGGGGGCGCGCCGCCGGCCGGGCTGCGGGCGGTGCTGTGCGGCGGCGAGCCGATGCCCCGGGCGCTGGCGCAGGCGGTGGCGGAGCGCTGGCGGGCGGTGCCGCACAACCTGTACGGGCCGACCGAGGCGACCATCGACGCGACCGCGCACCGGGTGGACGCAGGCGACCCCGCCGGCCCGGCCGGGGAGTCGGTGCCGATCGGGCGGCCGGTGGACGGGATGCGCGGCTACGTGCTGGACGCGGCGCTGCGGCCCGTCCCGGCGGGCGTGCCGGGCGAGCTGTACCTGGCGGGACCGAACCTGGCCCGGGGCTACCTGGGGCAGCCGGGCCGGACGGCGGAGCGGTTCGTCGCGGACCCGTTCGCGGCGGACGGCTCGCGGATGTACCGGACCGGCGACCTGGTGCGCTGGACGGGCGGCGGCCTGCTGCACTACGTGGCCCGGGCCGACGACCAGGTGAAGCTGCGCGGGTTCCGGATCGAGCCGGGCGAGGTGGCGGCCGCGCTGCTGGAGCTGCCGGGGGTGGCGGCCTCCTGCGCGCTGGTGCGGGAGGACGTGCCGGGGCGGCGCCGGCTGGTGGCGTACGCCGTCCCCGCCGGGAGCGGGGCGACCGGGGCGGGCGGGACGTCGGCGGCCGCGCTGCGCGACGCGCTGGCCGGGGTGCTGCCGCACCACCTGGTGCCGGAGGCGGTGGTGCTGCTGGCGGCGCTGCCGCTGCTGCCGAACGGCAAGGTGGACCGGCGGGCGCTGCCGGTGCCGGACGAGGCCCCGGCGGGGGACGCGGCGCGGCCGCACTCGCTGCGGGCGGAGCTGCTGGCCGGGATCTTCGCCGAGGTGCTGGGGCGGCCCGCGGTGGGGGCCGGGGAGAGCTTCTTCGACCTGGGCGGGCACTCGCTGCTGGCGATGCGGGTGGTGGGCCGGGTCCGGTCCGTGCTGGGCGCGGACCTGGCGGTGCGCACCCTGTTCGACCACCCGACGGCGGCGGCGCTGGCCCGGGTGCTGGAGGCGGCGGACCCGGACCGGCCGGCCCTGCTGGCGGCCGGGCGGGCGGAGCGGCCGGAGCTGCTGCCGCTGTCGGCCGCGCAGGGGCGGCTGTGGTTCCTGAACCGGCTGGAGGGGCCGGGTTCGGCCTACAACCTGCCGCTGGTGCTGGAGTTGCGCGGGGAGCTGGACGCGGAGGCGCTGCGCGGCGCGCTGCTGGACGTGGTGGAGCGGCACGAGGCGCTGCGCACGGTCTTCCCGGAGCGGGACGGGGTGCCGTACCAGCGGGTGCTGGCGGCGGCGGAGGCCGCGCCGCGGCCGCCGGTGGAGAGCACCGCGCCGATGGACCTGGAGGCGGCGGTGCTGGCGGCCGTCGGGGAGCCGTTCGACGTGCTGACCGACCCGCCGCTGCGGGCCCGGCTGCTGCGGGCCGCGCCGGAGCACCACGTGCTGGTGCTGGTGCTGCACCACATCGCGGCGGACGGCTGGTCGCTGGGCCCGCTGACCCGGGACCTGGCGGCGGCGTACCGGGCCCGGCTGGCGGGGGCGGCGGCGCCGGTGGCGGCGGGGGCGCTGCAGTACGCCGACTACACGCTCTGGCAGCAGCGGCTGCTGCGCCCGGACGGCGCCCTGTTGCCCCGTCAACTGGCGTACTGGCGGGAGGCGTTGGCGGGTCTGCCGGGACTGCTGGAGCTGCCCGCGGACCGGCCGCGGCCGGCGGTGGCGGACCTGCGCGGCGCGGTGGTGGAGTTCGAGCTGCCGCCCACGCTGCACGGGGCGCTGCTGGCGCTGGCCCGGGCCGAGGGCAGCACGCTGTTCATGGTGCTGCAGGCGGCGGTCGCCGCGCTGCTGCACCGGCTGGGGGCGGGGGACGACGTCCCGCTGGGGTCGCCGGTGGCGGGCCGCACCGAGGAGGCGCTGGACGACCTGGTCGGGTTCTTCGTCAACACGCTGGTGCTGCGCACCGACCTGTCGGGCGACCCGAGCTTCCGTCAACTGCTGGGCCGGGTACGGGAGTTCGACCTGGCGGCGTTCGCCCACCAGGACGTGCCGTTCGAGCGGCTGGTGGAGGAGCTGAACCCGGTCCGGGCCCGGGACCACCACCCGCTGTTCCAGACCATGGTGGTACTGCAGAACCAGGCGGCGGCCCGGATGGAGCTGCCGGGGCTGGGCGTGGAACAGCGGCTGGTGCACAACGGGTTGAGCAAGTTCGACCTGACCTTCTCGTTCGCCGAGGAGACCGGCCCGGACGGGTCGGCGCTGCTGGTGGCGGGCCTGGAGTACGCGACCGCGCTGTTCGACCGGGGCACCGCGGAGGCGTTCGCGGCCCGGCTGGTGCGGCTGCTGGAGCTGGCGGTGGCCGACCCGGACGCCCGGGTGTCGGGCCACGACCTGCTGAGCGCGGAGGAGCACCTGCGGGTCTCCCGCTGGGGTGCGGCCCGGCCGTTGGAGCCGGAGCCGGCGGCGGTGCTGCCGGAGCTGTTCGCCCGGCAGGCGGCCCGGACCCCGGACACGCCCGCCGTCACGGACGGCGCGGACGTCCTTTCGTATGCCGAACTCGACCTGCTGTCGGGCGAGTTGGCGGCGGTGCTGGCCGGTCACGGGGTCGACCCGGAGGACGCGGTGGGGGTGCTGCTGGGCCGCTCCCCCGCCGTGGTGACGGCCTCGCTGGCGGCGGTGCGGGCGGCGGCGGCCTACGTGCCGCTGGACGCGCGCTGGCCGGTGGAGCGGCTGGACCGGGTCGCGGAGGTGGCCCGGCCGCGCCTGCTGCTGGTGGACGAGGAGGCGGCGGGCTCGGCCTGGGTGGCGGCCCGGGCGGCGGCGCTGCCGGTGGTGGTGCTGGACCGCTCGGGCCGGGTGCGGCGCGGCGCGCCGGGGCGGACGGCCCGTCCGGCGGCGGTGCCGGGGCCGCGGGCGCTGGCGTACGTGATGTTCACCTCCGGCTCGACGGGCCTGCCGAAGGGCGTGGGCGTGTCGCACGCGGACGTGGTGGCGCTGGCCCGGGACGCGGCCTGGCGGGACGGGGCGGTGGACGCGGTGCTGATGCACTCGGCGTACGTCTTCGACGCCTGCACCTTCGAGATCTGGGCGCCGCTGCTGAACGGCGGCCGGGTGGTGGTGGCGCCGGACGGGCTGCTGGAGGCCCGGACGCTGGACACGGCGGTGCACGACCACGGGGTGACGGCGGTGTTCCTGACCACGGCGCTGTTCAACGTGGTCGCGGAGACCGACCCGGGGGCGTTCTCCGGGCTGCGGGTGGTGTGCGCGGGCGGCGAGCTGGCCTCGCCGGAGCTGATGCAGCGGGTCGCGGCGGCGGCGCCGGACACGGCGGTGCTGCACGTGTACGGGCCGACCGAGACCACCACCTTCGCCACCCGGTACGCGGTGGCCGCGGACCTGCCCGCGGGGCCGCCGCCGATCGGGCGGCCGCTGGACGGCATGCGGCTGCACGTGCTGGACGGGGCGCTGCGGCCGGTGCCGCCGGGCGTGACGGGCGAGCTGTACCTGGCGGGCGAGGGCGTGGCGCGCGGCTACCTGGGCCGCCCGGGCCTGACGGCCGCCCGGTTCGTCGCGGACCCGTTCGCGGGCGACGGCTCGCGGATGTACCGCACCGGCGACCTGGTGCGCTGGACGCCGGACGGGCAGGTCGCCTACGTGGCCCGGGCGGACGGGCAGGTGAAGCTGCGCGGCTACCGGATCGAACTCGGCGAGGTGGAGGGCGTGCTGGCGGCCCGTCCGGAGGTCGCGGACGCCTTCGCGCTGGTCCGCGAGGACGCCCCGGGCGACCGGCGGCTGGTGGCGTACGTGGTCCCGGCGGCGGGCGCGGCGGTCGATCCGGCGGAGCTGGCCCGGGAGGTGGGCCGGGTGCTGCCCGGCTACATGGTGCCGGCCGCGGTGGTGCCGTTGGCGGCGCTGCCGCTGAACCCGAACGGCAAGGTCGACCGGGCGGCGCTGCCCGTACCCGCCCCGGCCCCGGTCGGTCCGGGCCGGGCCCCGCGCACCGTCCGCGAGGAGGTGGTCTGCGGGATCTTCGCGGAGCTGCTGGGCCGCCCGTCGGTCGGCCCGGACGAGGACTTCTTCGCGCTCGGCGGGCACTCGCTGCTGGCGACCCGGCTGGCGGCCCGGCTGCGCGCCGTCCTGGACGTGGAGACCGAGGTCCGGACGGTGTTCGAGCACCCGACCCCGGCCCGGCTGGCGGCCGTCCTGGACGGCGCGGGCGGCGCCCGGGCCAAGCTGGTGCGGGCCGCGCGCCGGCCCGACCCGATGCCGCTGTCGCCCGCCCAGCGGCGGCTGTGGTTCCTGCACCGCTTCGAGGGCCCGAGCGCGACCTACAACGTGCCGCTGGTGCTGCGCCTGGACGGCCCGCTGGACCGGGCGGCGCTGGCGGCGGCGCTGGCCGACGTGGTGGAGCGGCACGAGAGCCTGCGCACCGTCTTCCCCGACGCCGGGGGCGTGCCGAGCCAGCGGGTGCTGGACGCGGCGGGCGCCGACCTGGACCTGACGCCCCGGGGGGTGGCGCCGGAGCTGCTGGACGCGGTGCTGGCCGCGGAGACCGGGCACGCCTTCGACATCGCCGTCGAACGGCCGGTCCGGGCCCGGCTGCTGCGCACGGGGCCGGACGCGCACGTGCTGGTGCTGCTGGTGCACCACATCGCGGGGGACGGCTGGTCGCTGGCGCCGCTGGCCCGCGACCTGGGCACCGCGTACCGGGCCCGGGCGGCCGGTGGCGCACCCCGGTGGGCCGAGCTGCCGGTCCAGTACGCCGACTACACGCTGTGGCAGCGGGAGCTGCTCGGCGACGAGGACGACCCGGCGGGCGCGGCGGCCCGGCAACTGGCGTTCTGGCGCTCGGCGCTGGAGGGCCTGCCGGACGTGCTGGCGCTGCCGCTGGACCGGCCCCGGCCCGCCGTGGCGACGCACCGGGGCGACGTGCTGCCGTTCGCGCTGGACCCGGCCGGGCACGCGGCGCTGGACGCGCTGGCCCGGTCGAGCGGCAGCAGCCTGTTCATGGTGCTGCAGGCGGCGCTGGCGGTGCTGCTGCGGGCGCACGGCGCGGGCGACGACGTCCCGCTGGGGACGCCGGTGGCGGGCCGCACCGACGAGGCGCTGGACGACCTGGTCGGGTTCTTCGTCAACACGCTGGTGCTGCGCACCGACCTGTCGGGCGACCCGACCTTCCGTCAACTGCTGGAACGGGTACGGGAGTTCGACCTGGCCGCGTACGCGCACCAGGACGTGCCGTTCGAGCGGCTGGTGGACGCGCTGGAGCCGGAGCGGACCGAGAGCCGGCACCCGCTGTTCCAGACCATGCTGGTGCTGCAGAACCAGGCGGGGGCGGCGGTCGAGCTGCCGGGCCTGCGGGTGGCGGAGCAGCCGGTGCGGACCGGGATCAGCAAGTTCGACCTGACCTTCTCGTTCACCGAGCGGCGGGACGGCGCGGGCCGCCCGGCGGGCCTGGACGGGACGCTGGAGTTCGCCACCGACCTGTTCGAGCCGGCCACGGCACGGGCGCTGGCGGAGCGGCTGGTACGGCTGCTGGGGCAGCTGGCCGCCGATCCGGGGCAGCGGATCGGCGCGGTGCGGGTGCTGACGGCGGCGGAGCGGGCCGAGCTGGCGGCGGCGGGCCGGGGCGCGGTGCGTCCGGTGCCGGAGCGGACCGTGCCGGGGGCGTTCCGGGCGCAGTGCGCCCGCACCCCGGACGCGCTCGCGGTGCTGGACGGTGCGGGCGGTCTGACCTTCGCCGAGCTGGACGCCCGCTCGGACGCGCTGGCCCGGCGGCTGGCCGGGCGGGGCGTGCGGCGCGGGGACGTGGTGGCGCTGGCGCTGCCCGGCACGGCGCTGCAGGTGGTGGCGGTGCTGGCGGTGGCGAAGGCGGGCGCGGCCTGGCTGCCGCTGGACCCGGAGCACCCGGCGGAGCGGCTGCGCCTGGTGGTCGGGGACGCCCGGCCGGTGCTGCTGGCGGTGTCGGCGGAGGTCCGGCCCGGGCTGCCGGAGCTGCCGGTGCCGGTGCTGGTGGTGGACGGGGCGGAGGCGGGCCCGGAGGCGGAGTTCGGGTCGCAGGCGCCCGGTCCGCTGGACGCCGCGTACGTGCTCCACACCTCGGGGTCGACCGGCCGCCCGAAGGGGGTGGTGGTGCCGCACGCGGCGCTGGTGAACCACATGGCGTGGCTGGCCGAGCACCTGGAACTGACGGACGCGGACCGGGTGCTGGCCCGGACCTCGCCGGGGTTCGACGCCTCGGTGTGGGAGACCTGGCTGCCGCTGCTGCACGGCGGCGCGACCTGCCCGGTGCCGCCGGCGGTGGCGCACGACCCGGTGGCGCTGCTGGCGCTGGTGCGGGAGCGGGGCGTGACGGTGGCCCAGTTCGTGCCCTCGCTGCTGGCGCTGGTCCTCGGCGAGACGGAGCGCGAGGAGCCGCCGGCGGCGCTGCGGGCGGTGCTGTGCGGCGGCGAGCCGCTGGGCGCGGCGCTGGCGGAGCGGGTCGCCGGGGCGTGGGGCGTCGCGGTGCACAACCTGTACGGGCCGACCGAGGCGACCATCGACGCGACCGCGCACCGGTACCGGCCGGGGGTGGACACCGCGGGCGGGGTGCCGCTGGGCCGGCCGGTGGACAACCTGCGGGCGTACGTGCTGGACGGGGCGCTGGAGCCGGTCCCGGCGGGCGTGGCGGGCGAGCTGTACCTGGCGGGCGAGGGCCTGGCCCGCGGCTACCTGGGCCGCCCGGGCCTGACGGCCGCCCGGTTCGTCGCGGACCCGTTCGCGGGCGACGGCTCGCGGATGTACCGCACCGGGGACCTGGTGCGGCTGGGCGCGGACGGCCTGTTCGGCTACCTGGGCCGGGCCGACGACCAGGTGAAGCTGCACGGGGTGCGGATCGAGCCCGGCGAGGTGGAGGCGGCGCTGTGCGCCGTGGACGGCGTCGGCGCGGCCTGCGTGCTGGTGCGCGACGGGCGCCTGGTGGCCTACCCGGTGGGGCCGGACGTGCCGGTGGACGAGGTGCTGCGGGCCCGGCTGGCGGCGGCGCTGCCGCCGTCGCTGGTGCCGTCGGTGTTCGTCCGGCTGGAGGCGCTACCGCTGCTGCCGAGCGGCAAGACCGACCGGCGGGCGCTGCCCGCCCCGCCGCCGCCGGAGGCGCGCGCGGAGTGCGGCGGGGAGCCGCGCACCGAGCGCGAGCGGGTGCTGTGCGGGGTGTTCGCGGCGGTGCTGCGGCTGCCCCGGGTCGGCGCGGACGAGGACTTCTTCGCGCTGGGCGGCGACAGCATCCTGTCGATCCAGGTGGTCGGCCGGGCCCGGGACGCCCGGCTGCGGATCACCCCGCGCGACGTGTTCCTGCACCGGACCCCGGCGGCGCTGGCGCTGGCCGCCGAGGAGCTGGGCGCCCGGGCGGCGGTCCCGGTGGACGACGGTGTGGGCACGGTGCCGCCGACGCCGATCGCGGCCTGGTTCCTGGACCGGCCGGGCCCCACCGACGGCTACCACCAGTCGGCGGTGCTGCGCACGCCCGCCGACGCCGACGCCGGGCGGATCGCGGCCGCGCTGCAGGTGCTGACGGACCGGCACGACACGCTGCGGCTGCGGGTGACCCGCACCGCCGGGGGCGCCCCGGGCCTGGAGGTGCTGCCGCGCGGCACCGTCCGGGTGGCGTCCCGGCTGGAGCGGATCGACGCGGCGGGGCTCGGCGAGCCGGAGCTGCGCGCCGCCCTCGCCGCGGCGGGCGAGCGGGCCCGGGACCGGCTGCGGCCCGCGCACGGCGAGCTGCTCGGGGCGGTGTGGGCGGACGCCGGGCCGGATGCGCCCGGCCGGCTGCTGCTGCTGGTGCACCACCTGGCGGTGGACGCGGTGTCCTGGCGGATCCTGCTGGAGGACCTGGTGACGGTGTGGCGGGGCGGGCAGCTGCCGCCCGCGACCACCTCGTACCGGGCCTGGGCGCGGCTGCTGGCGGCGCAGGCCGCCGAGGGCGTCCGGGCGGGCGAGCTGCCGCGCTGGGAGGAGGTCGGGCGGGCCGTCGACCCGCCGCTGGGCCGCCGCCCGCTGGACCCGGCCCGGGACACCGCGGCCGGGACCCGCACCCTGACCACCCACCCGGCGGGCGGGGCGGTGGGGGCGCTGCTGAGCACCGCCCCGGCCGCGTTCCACGCGGGGGTGGACGACGTGCTGCTGACGGCGCTGGCGCTGGCGGTGCGGGCCTGGCGGGAGCGGCGCCCCGGCGGCGCCGGCGAGGGCGTGCTGCTCGACCTGGAGAGCCACGGCCGCGAGCAGCTGGCCGAGGACCTGGACCTGTCCCGCACCGTCGGCTGGTTCACCAGCCTGTACCCGGTGCTGCTCGACCCGGGCCCGCTGGACCCGCGCGACCCGGACCGGTTCGACGCCCGCCTGGTGGACCGCGCCGTCAAGCGGGTCAAGGAGCAGCTGCGAGCGGTGCCGGACCACGGCGTCGGCCACGGCGTGCTGCGCCGCCTGGACCCGGTGGCGGGGGCCCGGCTGGCGGCGGGCGCCGAGCCGCAGCTCGGCTTCAACTACCTGGGCCGGTACGCCGCGCCCGACCCGGTGGCGGACCCGGCGGACTGGGCGGTGCTGCCGGACGGCGGCGCCCCGGACCCGCGGGACCCGGGCATGCCGGTGCACCACGTGCTGGACGTCAACGCGCACACCGAGGACGGCCCGGCCGGGCCGCGGCTGGTGGTGCGCTGGACCTGGGTGGCGGAGCTGCTCGACGAGGCGGACGTGGCCGCCCTCGCCGCGGGCTTCGACCGGGCGCTGCGGGCGGTGGCCGCGCACGCCGAGCAGCCCGACGCGGGCGGCTGGACGCCGTCCGACCTCCCCCTGGTCCGGCTGGACCAGGCCCAACTCGACCGACTGCAGAACAAGTGGGGTGGACGCGCATGACCGGGTTCCGGCTGGAGGACGTACTTCCGCTGACGCCGCTTCAGGAGGGCATGCTGTTCCACGCCCTGTACGACTCGGCGGCGGTGGACGTGTACACCGCGCAGTTCGTGCTGGCGCTGGAGGGCGCCGTCGACCCGGCGGCGCTGCGGGCGGCCGTGGGGGCGCTGCTGCGCCGCCACGCCAACCTGCGGGCCGGGTTCCTGCACGAGGACCTGGACCAGCCCGTGCAGGCGGTGGCGGCGGAGGTGCCGGTGCCGCTGGAGGAGCTGGACCTGACGGGCGACCCGGCGGCCGTGGCGGCGTTCCTGGCCGAGGACCGGGTGCGGCGCTTCGCGCTGGACCGGCCGCCGCTGATCCGCTTCGCCCTGCTGCGCACCGGCCCGGGGCGGCACCGGCTGGTGATGACCAGTCACCACCTGCTGCTGGACGGCTGGTCGGTGCCGCTGCTGCTGCGCGAGCTGTTCGCGCTGTACGCGGCGTACGGCGACGACGCGGCGCTGCCCCGGGTCGCCCCGTACCGCTCCTACCTGGCCTGGCTGGCCGGGCAGGACCGGGAGGCGGCGCTGGACGCCTGGCGGACCGCCCTGGCGGGGGTGGCGGGGCCGACGCTGCTGGCGGGCCCGGCGGCGGCGGACGCGCACGCCGGGGAGCTGCCGGGGAGCGTGCTGGTGGAGCTGGACCCGGCCGTCACGGAGCGGCTGCGGGCCGCCGCCCGGGCGCACGGGCTGACCCTGAACACGGTGGTGCAGGGCGCCTGGGGCCTGCTGCTGGCCCGGCTGACCGGCCGCTCCGACGTGCTGTTCGGCACCACCGTCTCGGGGCGGCCGCCGGAGCTGCCCGGGGTGGAGACGATGATCGGCCTGTTCATCAACACGGTGCCGGTCCGGGTCGCGCTGCGCCCCGGCGAGCGGCTGTCCGAGCTGTTCGCCCGCCTCCAGGACGAGCAGGCCCGGCTGCTGGGCAGCCAGCACGTCGGCCTGGCCGCGATCGGCGCCGCCGCCGGCCTGGACACCCTGTTCGACACCCTGGCGGTGTTCGAGAACTACCCGCTGGACCGGGACGGGCTGGCCGCCGCCGGGCGGGCGCTGCCCGGCCTGGCCGTCACCGGCGTCGAGGGCGTGGACGCCGCGCACTACCCGCTGACCCTGACGGTCGCGCCGGGCGCCGGGCTGCGGCTGACCTTCGCCCACCGCCCGAGCGTCCTGGACGGCCCCCGGGCGGAGCGGATCGCCGCCCGGATGCGGGCGCTGCTGCTGGCGCTGGCCGACGGCCTGGACGCCCGCGCCGACACCGTGGACGTGCTGCTGGACGGCGAGCGGGACGCGCTGCTGGCGGCGGGCGCGGGCGGGCCGCTCCCGGCCGCCGTCCGGGGCGCCGACCTGGCGGCGGAGGTGGCCCGGCGGGCCGCCGAACGGCCGGACGCGATCGCGGTCGCGGTCGCGGGCACCGGCTTCGGCGTCGGGGAGCACCTGACCTACCGTCAACTCATCGATATTTCGGACGGGTTGGCCACCGCCCTGGCCGGGCACGGCCTGGCCCCGGAGGAGGGCGTCGGCCTGCTGCTGGGGCGCTCGGCCGCGCAGGTGGCGGCGCCGCTGGCGGTGCTGCGGGCGGGCGGGGCGTACGTGCCGCTGGACCCGCGCTGGCCCGCCGAGCGGCTGGCCGCGGTCGCGGCGGCGGCCGCGCCGCGCCTGCTGGTGGTCGACGCCGCGCACGCCGATCACCCGTGGGTGCGCGCGCTGGGGGCGGCGGCCCGGGTGGTGACGGTGGACGGCGCGGGCCGGGTGCTGGCCGGCGCCCCCGCCGCGCCGGGCCCGCTGCCCGCCCCGGCGGGCGGCGACCGGCTCGCCTACGTGATGTTCACCTCCGGCTCCACCGGCCGCCCCAAGGGCGTCGGCGTCACCCACGGCGACGTGGCGGCACTGGCCGCCGACCGGACCTGGGACGGCGGCCCGGCCGAGGCGGTGCTGCTGCACTCCGCGTACGTCTTCGACGCCGCGACCTTCGAACTGTGGGTGCCGCTGCTGCGCGGCGGCCGGGTGGTGGTCGCCCCCGAGGGGGCGCTGCAACCGGCGGCGCTGCGGGCCGCCGTGGAACGGGACGGGGTGCGGGCGGCGTTCCTCACCACCGCGCTGTTCAACGTGTTCGCCGAGACCGACCCGGGCGCGCTCGGCCTGCTCGCCCTGGCCGCCGCGGGCGGCGAGGCCGCCGCGCCGGGCGTGCTGCAGCGCCTGGCGGCCGACCACCCCGGCACCCGGGTGCTGAACGCGTACGGGCCGACCGAGGCCACCACCTTCGCCCTGCTGCACCCGGTGCCCGCCGCGGGGGCCCCGGACGGCGTCCCGCCGATCGGCCGCCCGCTGGACGGGGTGCGCGCCCACGTGCTGGACGGCGCGCTGCGGCCCGTCCCGGACAGCGCGGAGGGCGAACTGTACCTGGCCGGCCCGGGCGTGGCCCGCGGCTACCTGGGGCAGCCCGACCTGACGGCCGTCCGGTTCGTCGCCGACCCGTTCGCGGGCGACGGCTCCCGGATGTACCGCACCGGCGACCTGGTGCGCCGCGCCCCGGACGGGCGGGTCAGCTACGTCGCCCGGGCCGACCAGCAGGTCAAGCTGCGCGGCCACCGGATCGAGCCCGGCGAGATCGAGGCCGTGCTGCGCGCCCACCCGGCGGTGCGGGCCGCCTGCGTGCTGGTGCGCGCCGACGCGCCGGGCGGGCCCGCGCTGGCCGCCTACGCGGTGCCCGCCGACGACACCGCCGGCGCCTCCACCGGTGCGTCCGCCGATGCCTCCGCCGGTGCGTCCGTCACCCCGGCCGAGCTGCTGGCCCACCTGGCCGGGCGGCTGCCCGCGCACCTGGTGCCCGCCACCGTGCAGCTGCTGGACGCGCTGCCGCTGACCGCCAACGGCAAGCTCGACCGGGCCGCGCTGCCCGCGCCCACCGCCCCGACCGCCACCGCTGCCGGGCGCGCCCCGCACGGGGCCCGGGAGGAGATCCTGGCCGGGCTGTTCGCCGACACGCTGGGCCGGGAGCGGGTCGGCGCCGAGGACAACTTCTTCGCGCTGGGCGGCAATTCGCTGCTCGCCACGCTGCTGGTCGGCCGGGTCCGGGCCGCGCTGGACACCGAGGCGGAGATCCGCACCCTGTTCGAGCACCCCACGGTGGCCGCGTTCGCCGCCGCCCTGGACGGCGCGGGCCGCCCCGCCCGGCCCGCGCTGACCACCCGGCCCCGGCCCGCCGCACTGCCGCTCTCCCCCGCCCAGCAGCGCCTGTGGTTCCTGCACCGCCTGGACGGGCCCTCGGCGACCTACCACATCCCGTTCGCGGTGCGCCTGGACGGGGAGTTGGACCCGGAGGCGCTGCGGCTGGCCCTGCACGACACGCTGGGCCGGCACGCCGCGCTGCGCACCGTCTTCCCGGCCCGCGCGGACGGCCCCGTGCAGCAGGTGCTCACCCCCGGGGAGGTGCGGCTGCCGCTCGCCCCCGAGCCCGTCGAGGCCGCCAAGTGCGCGGACCGGATCGCCGCCGTGATCGCCGCACCGATCGACGTCGAGCAGGAACTCCCGGTGCGGGCCGCCCTGTTGCGGACCGCGCCGCGCAGCCACGTGCTGGTGCTGGTGCTGCACCACATCGCCGCCGACGGCTCCTCGCTGGCCCCGCTGGTGCGCGACCTCGGCACCGCCTACCGGGCCCGGCTGGCCGGGGCCGCCCCCGCCTGGGGGCCGCCGCCCGTCGACTACGCCGACTACACGCTGTGGCAGCGCGAGCTGCTCGGCGACGAGCACGACCCCGACAGCCTGACGCACCGTCAACTCGCCTTCTGGCGCGAGGCACTGGCCGGACTGCCGGAGCGGGTCGAGCTGCCCCGGGACCGCCACGACCCGGCCGTCGACCGGCACGAGGGTGCCACCCACCACTTCACCGTGGACGCCGCCACCGCCCGCCGGATCGAGGAGCTGGCCCGCAGTAGCCGGTGCAGCGTCTTCATGGTGCTGCAGGCCGCACTGGCCCTGCTGCTGTCCCGGCACGGCGCGGGCGAGGACGTCCCGATCGGCACCGCCGTCGCCGGGCGCACCGACCGGGCCACCGCCGACCTGGTCGGCTTCTTCGTCAACACCCTGCTGCTGCGCACCGACCTGTCCGGCGACCCGACCTTCCGCCAACTGCTGGACCGGGTCCGCGAGTTCGACCTCGCCGCGTACGCCAACCAGGACGTCCCGTTCGAGCGGCTGGTGGAGCTGCTCAACCCCGTCCGGGCCCAGCACCACCCGCTGTTCCAGACCATGCTGGTGCTGCAGAACCACGCCCCGGCCGGGCCCGTCGAGCTGCCCGGCGTCACCGCGCACCCGCTGCCCGTCGACCTCGGCGCCAGCAAGTTCGACCTGTCCTTCGGCTTCGCCCAGGAACCCGGCACCGGCGCCCTGGCGGGGACGGTCGACTACGCGAGCGCGCTGTTCGACGCCGACACCGTGCGCACCCTCGCCGACCGGCTGGTGCGGCTGCTGGGCGCCGTCACCGCCGACCCCGGCCTGCCGCTGCACGCCTACCAGGTGCTGGACGCCGCCGAGTTCGACCGTCTCGCCCGGCAGGGCACCGGCCCGCGCGGCGCGGCGCCCGCCTCCTTCCCCGAGCTGTTCGCCCGGCAGGTCGACCGCACCCCCGACGCCCCCGCCGTCCGCGACCCGCAGGGATTCCTGACGTACCGTCAACTCTCCGTGCTGTCCGACGGGTTGGCCCGGCGGATCGCCGCCCTCGGGATCGGTCCGGAGGACCGGGTCGCGGTCGCCCTGCCCCGGGACGCCGGCCTGCCCGTCGCGCTGCTCGCCGTGCTGAAGGCCGGGGCCGCCTTCCAGCCGCTCGACCCCGACTACCCGGCCGCCCGGCTGGCCCACCTGCTCGCCGACGGCGCGCCCCGGCTGCTGCTCACCACACCCGCACTGCACCGGAAGCTGCCGCCGACCGACGTCCCGCACCTGTACCCGGCCGAGTCCCCGGCCGGTGGTGGCGCGACCGGTCCGCTCCCGACCGGTCCGCTCCCGGCGGTGGACCCGGCGCACCCCGCGTACGTGATCCACACCTCCGGGTCGACCGGCCGCCCCAAGGGCGTCGTGGTCACCCACCGGGGCGTCGCCGCGCTGGCCGCCACCCAGCGCGAGCGCCTGCGGGTCACCCCGGACAGCCGGGTGCTGCAACTGGCCTCGGTCAGTTTCGACGCCGCGTTCTGGGAGCTGTGCATGGCCCTGCTCGCCGGGGCCTGCCTGGAGCTCGACGCCCGGGAGGCCCTGCTGCCCGGCCCGGCCCTGGCCGAACGGGTCCGCGACCACGGCCTGACCCACCTGACGGTCCCGCCGGCCGCCCTGGCCGTACTGCCGCCCGACTCGCTGCCCGCCGGCACCACCCTGGTGCTGGCCGGTGAGGCCTGCCCACCCACGCTGGCCCGCGCCTGGTCGTCCGGCCGGCACCTGGTCAACGCCTACGGGCCGACCGAGACCACGGTGTGCGCCACCATGAGCGGCTTCCAGCACCCGGACGGCCCGCTCGCCCCCGACCGCACCGTCCCGATCGGGGTCCCCGTCGACGGCACCCGGGTCCAGGTCCTCGACCACCGGCTGACCCCCGTCCCGCCGGGCGTGGTCGGCGAGCTGTACGTCTCCGGCGACGGCCTGGCCCGCGGCTACCTGGGCCGCCCCGGCCTGACCGCGACCCGGTTCGTCGCCGACCCCGCCGACCCGGTCGGCGGCCGGATGTACCGCACCGGCGACCTGGCCCGGTGGAACCGCGACGGCCAACTGGAGTACGCCGGACGGGTCGACGAGCAGGTCAAGCTGCGCGGCTTCCGGATCGAGCCCGGCGAGATCGAGGCCGCGCTCACCGCGCTGCCCGGCATCGCCGCCGCCTGCGTGGTCGAGCGCGAGGACCGGCCCGGCGAACGCCGCCTGGTCGCCTACACCGTCGCCGCCGAGGGCCCGGCGGGCCGTGCCGCGCCGGACGGCCCCCGGGTCCGGGAACTGCTCGCCGAGGTGCTGCCCGAGCACCTGGTGCCCGCCGCGCACGTCCGGCTGCCCGCGCTGCCGCTCACCCCCAACGGCAAGACCGACCGCCGCGCGCTGCCCGCCCCCGCCGACCCCCGCAGCACCGGGCGCGCCCCGCGCACCGCCCGCGAACGCGCCCTGTGCGAGCTGTTCGCGGACGTCCTCGGCCGGCCCGCGATCAGCGCCACCGACGACTTCTTCGCCGCCGGCGGCCACTCGCTGCTCGCCGTCACCCTCGCCCAGCGGATCGAGCAGCGCTTCGGCCGGCGGCTGCCGCTGCGCTCCCTGTTCGCCGCCCCGACGGTGGAGGGCGTGGCCCGGCTGCTCGGCGACGGCGACCCGGTCGAGGAACGGACGGCGGGCAGTTCGGTGGACTGGGCGGCCGAGACCCGGCTCGCGCCGGGGATCACCGCCGCCGGGCGGGAACGCCGTCCCGCCGCCCCCGCCGCCCGTCCGCTGCTCACCGGTGCCTCCGGCTTCCTCGGTGCCTTCCTGCTGCGCGACCTGCTGGAGACCACCGGCGGCCCCGTCGACTGCCTGGTCCGGGCCGCCGACGAAGCCGACGGCGCCCGGCGGCTGGAGCAGAACCTGCGCCACTACGGCCTCTGGCAGGAGCGCTACCGGGCGCTGGTCCGCCCCGTCGTCGGCGACCTGGCCGCCCCCGGCCTCGGCCTCGCCCCGGAGACCCGGGCCGCCCTGCTGCGGCGGCTCGGCCCCGTCCTGCACAACGGGGCCCGGGTGCACTTCGCGGCCGGCTACCCCGAGCTGCGGGCCCCGAACGTGGCCGGGACGGCCGAGCTGCTGCGCCTGCTCGCCGACTCCGGCTCCTCCGGCCTGCACCACGTCTCCACCACGGGCGTGCACGCCCCCGGCGACGGCCCGGCCACCGTCACCGAGGACACCCCCACCGGCGCCCCCGACCGGCTGCCCGACGGCTACGCGCAGAGCAAGTGGGCGGCCGAGCAGCTGGTCGCGGCCGCCCGCGACCGCGGCCTGCCCGTCACCGTGCACCGGCCGGGCCGGATCAGCGGCGACGCCGCGACCGGGGCCTGCCAGGAGCACGACCTGCTCTGGCAGCTGATCAAGGGCTGCCTGCAGGCCGGGGCCGTCCCCGACCTGCCGCCGGGCTCCACCGAGTGGGTGCCCGTCGACCAGGTCAGTGCCGCGATCGTCGCGCTCTGCCTCCAGGGGACGGACAGCGACGGACCGGGCAGCGGCGGAGTCTTCCACCACACCCACCCCGAACCGCCCGGCCTGGACCGGGTGTTCGCCACCGCCCGGACCCTCGGCCACCCGCTGCGCACCCTGCCCGCCGAACAGTGGCGCGCCGCCGTCGCCGCCCAGCCCCACAACGCGGCGCAACTCTTCCTCGGCGAGGACGCCCCCGCCGCCGCCCCGGCCGCCCCCCGGCACTTCGACTCCCGCCGCACCGCCACCGCCACCGCCGCACTGGGCGTGCACCCCGTCCCGCTGACCGACCAGGTGCTGACCCGCTACCTGCGCTACTTCACCGGCACCGGCTTCCTCCCCGCCCCGGACCGCCGCTGATGCGCCGGACGCCCCTGGCGCCCCGTCCACCCGCGCGGCCCGGTCGGCCCGGCCGCGCGGGGCGGTCGGCCGGGCGTCTAGGGTCACGTCCCATGACGAGGACCACGCCCCCGCGCCCGCTCGACGTCGAACTGCTCTTCCCGGGCCTGGCCGCCCACCGCGGCACGACGACCCGCCTGCACCCGCGGCCGGGCCGCCCCGAGGTGTCGGACAGCTCGGTGGGCGGCCCGATGCTGTGGCCGGCCGACGAGCCGTGGCCGGTGTGCGGCGAGGCGCACGGCAGCAGGCGGGGGCGGCGTCCGGCCGACATCCACCGCTACCGGCGCGTCCTGTCCGCCGCCTGGGCCCGGACGGAGCACACCGGCCCCACCGAGGGGGAGCGCGAACTGCTCGGTGAGCTGCGCCGGGAGCACCGGCTCCCCGAGGGCGCGCAACCGGACCCGCTGCCGATGATCGGCCTCGCCCAGTTGTACCGGCGGGACGTCCCCGACCTGCCCCCGGGGCCGGACGGCTGCGACCTGCTCCAGGTGTTCTGGTGCCCCTTCGACGCCCACGGGCCGGGCCGCCACGACCTGGAACTGCACCTGCGCCGGCGGCGCTCCCACGAGGTCGGCGAGGTCCTGGCGACGCCTCCGCAGCCAGCGGTCGTCGGGTACGACGGCTTCGTCCCCGAGCCCTGCGTCCTGCACCCCGAACAGGTGGCCACCTACCCCTTCGCCGGCCTCCTGCCCGAGGACCTCCGCACCCGGATCGACGCCTGGGAGGAGGCCATGGAGAGCGAGGAGGACGAGGACGAGGAGACGGACGAGCCGGTCGGCTACCAGTACGACCTGTCCATCCCGCCCGGCTGGCGGGTCGGCGGCTTCGCCTCCTGGCACAGCACCGACCCCTCCCCCATGGACTGCCACACCTGCGGAACGCCGATGCACCTGCTGCTGACCGTCGACAGCTCGGAGTGGGACGGCGGCAGCGGCAGCTGGAAACCCGTCGAGGACCAGCACCTGCCCACCCACCTGGACGCCGCCCCCACCGGGGTCGTGGTGGGCCGCCACGGCGAACTCAACCTCTTCACCTGCCCCACCGACCCCGACCACCCGCACCGCTGGAGCATCCAGTGACCGACAGCCGACGGCTGCCCCCGGGGGCAAGTCCCACGAGAGTGGTTCGTCCACGACCCTGATCTCCCGTCAGAATCACTGCTCCGAAAGTGGTGTCATCCAGGGGATCCACAGCGGACGCACCGGAACCGGGCGTTGGCCGCCTCGGCGGTGTCCGTGATCGCGGCGACGGGCCCGGCGACCTGCGCACAGGAGAAGGCCGACGACCGGGGCTCCGGCATCGCGTGGGCGCCGGGCCCGACCCGGCCCTCCGCGGCAAGTGGCCGACGCTCGGCGCTGCCGGGAACGAGTTGGGCCGCGTGTTCGGCAACTTCTGCGACCCGGGCCTCCAGATACAGCACGACGCCGGCCCGGAGACCATCGGCATCCCCGACGGCAGGAGCACCTCCAGACAGGTCGGCGGCACCGACGACGTCGTCACGGCCATGAACGAGGACGGCACCACAACCGAAGCGGCCGTCGCCACCGAGGGCGAACCCCCACCTGCTCGGCCTGGAGCAGGGCACGGACAGATCCGTGCAGTTCGGCGAGTCCGACCGGCCCGTCCGGGCCACCCCGCCACCCGCCGACCAGGTCTTCGACCTCAGCACCCTCCTCACCCCCTCACCCTCCTCGGCCGACCCCGGCCGCACCGGGCAAGGGCGTCCCCTGCCGCCCAAAGGATGATTTCGTCGGGTCGAGCGAGGGCCTACGACCAGCGAGCCGGCAGATCTCCGCGGGCTCGCCAGAAGTCCGCGTCGCGCGGGGCGGCCGGCCACCCCGTCATGTGCTCGGCGCATGCCGCGAAGGCCCGGGGCAGCGAGACCTCGTCGCCGACGGCGAAGGTGAGAACGTCGACGTCGTGGGTGCCGTGGTCGTTCTCACACCAACAACTCGCGTTGACCGAGGCGGTCACCTCGTGCCGACCTTGATCCGTCCAGCCCACCTGGAGCTGGAACTCCAGCCAGTCGTCGGGAGCCACCGACCGGACGTCGCACAGGAGCAGGATGATGTGCGCCCGGCACTCCGGGCCGGTGAAGGCCGCATGCTGCGGGAACCAATCCCATCCCCCGGAGGCGACCCCGGGCCGGGAGGACCGGCTCGCGCCGGTGCGGCGGGGCTCGCGGGCCCCGGCGGCGGGATCTCGCTTGGCTGAGCGCCGTCAAGGTGGGGGAAAGTCGGCGTGGACGCGTTTGACCTTCCCGGTGTTCGGCTAGCCGCGCAGTGTCCGGATGTGAAGGAGGCGTGAAGCATGATCACCGAACAGCAGATCCGTTCCGTGCTGAACCAGCCCGTCCACGATGCGCAGGGCGAGAAGATCGGCAAGGTCGACCACCTCTACCTCGATGACGCCACCGGTCGGCCCGAGTGGGTCAGCCTGAAGACCGGCTGGTTCGGGTCGAGCGAGTCCTTCGTCCCGATCGCCGACGCCCACGTGGTCGACGGGCACCTGGAGGTACCGTTCGCCAAGGAGAAGGTCAAGGACGCGCCGAACGTGGACGTCGACAGCGGCGGCCACCTCTCCGTCCAGGAGGAGCACCGGCTGTACGAGTACTACGGCATCGCCTGGGACGACGCCTGGCACGCCGCCAACCAGCCCGGCGAAGGGGGCTGGGCCCACTCCGACAGCAGCACGGGCCTCGCCGCCGGCACCGCGGGCCTCGCGGGCACGGCCGGTGCCGCCGGTGCCGCCGGTGCCGCCGGTGCCGCCGGTACTGCCGGTACTGCCGGTACTGCCGGTACTGCCGACAGGACCGGTACTGCCGGTACCAGCGGTGCCGCAGGCATGACCGGCAAGCACGCGGCGGGCACCGGGAAGGGCGCGGCGGGGACGGGCGCCGCAGGCACCGCGGGTGCCACGGGCCTCGCGCGGGCACCGGGCTCCGGGCACGCCACCGGACGGGCCGACGGGCGCGCCGCCGACGAGGCGATGACCCGTTTCGAGGAGCGGATGCACGTCGGCGTGGAGCGCTACGAGAGCGGGCACGCCCGGCTGCGCAAGTACGTGGTGACCGAGGAGGTGCAGCAGACCGTCCCGGTCCGGCACGAGGAGGTCCGGGTCGTGCGGGAGCCGATCACCGAGGCCGACGCGGACCGGGCGATGTCCGGCGAGCCGCTCTCGGAGGCCGAGCACGAGGTGGTGCTGCACGACGAGCGGCCGGTGGTCACCACCGAGGCCGTCCCGGTCGAGCGGGTCCGCCTGGTGACGGAGGAGAAGGTCGAGGAGCGGACCGTCACTGGCCAGGTGCGCAAGGAGCGCATCGAGGCCGAACTCCCCGACACCGACCGGGACCGGATGCGGGGCACCGGCAAGGGCACCCCGCCCCGGGACGACCGGCGCTGACCCCGACCGCGCCGAGGGGCGCCTCGGGCCGGCCGCCGGTGCGCCGCACCGGCCCGGCCCGGGGCCGTCCGCTCGGCTCAGGCCCGGTCGATCGCCGGGCGGAAGCCGGGCGGCGGGGTGATCCCGAACTCGGTCTCCAGCAGTTCCAGCAGGGCGTCCGGGTGGGTGATCTCGCGGCGGGTGCGGGTGCCGTCGGGGGCGGTGCGGGTGAAGGCGGAGCCGTCCAGTGCCAGGTGTTCGCCGGTGGGGAGGGGGCGCTGGACGTAGAGGCGGTGGAAGGGCGAGCGCGGGTGGGTGGCGGTGTACCAGTTGCCGATCCGCAGGTCCACGGCCGGGGTCCGGTCCAGCGTGAAGGAGGACTGGTCGGCCCATTCGCCGTCCCGGTGCGCCTGCAGCACCCAGACCGGGGCCGGTCCGTCGGCCTCCTCCAGCAGCAGGCGGTGCCGCCGGCCGGACGCCGCGCGCTCCCGGCCGGGAACCATCGGCAGCGGCTCCAGCAGCGCGCCGGGGCCGCCGAACCCGACGTCCGCGAGGTGCCGCCCCTCGGCACCCGACTCGGCGCCCGGCTCGGCACTCGGCTCGACCCCCGGCACCTCGACGGCCAGCACCATGTGGGTGCGCGGCCGCTCCTCCCCCGGGCGCGCGCCGGACCGGACCCGGCCGGTGAGCCGGGTCACCCCGAAGCCCAGCTCCTCCAGGACGGCGGCGAACAGGCTGTTCTGCTCGAAGCAGTAGCCGCCCCGGGCTGACCCGACCAGTTTCGCCTGCAGCTCCCCGAGCTCCAGCGACGGCACGCCGCCCGCCACCACGTCCAGGTTCTCGAACGGGATCGCCAGCACGTGCGCCCGGTGCAGCGAACGGAGCGTGTCGAGGGTGGGCGCCGGGTCGCCGGCCCAGCCGATCCGGGTGACGTACTTGTCGAGGTCGACGGTCATCAGGTCCTCTTTCGGGCGGCACGGCCAGGAGGCTTGTGCACGGGCGGCAACTCTCCCCGTGCACAAGCCTCCTGACGTTCCGAAACTTCCCGCAGGGGGACGGATCAGAGGGTGCCGCCGCTGTAGTAGCCGCCGAGCTGGTCCCGGTAGGCCGGGTCGTCGTAGTGCCGGTCCTTGTCGTACTCCGGGGAGTTCTTCACCTCGTCCTTGGAACGGTTCACGTACACGGTCCGCTCCTCGTGGTCGACCCGGTTGACGGTGCCCGCCGGGAGCAGGACCTCGCGGCCGAAGATCCACGGGCCGGTGTCGACCACCAGGTAGGAGGCGTCGGTCTCCTGGTTGTGCTTGTCGACCTTGCCGATGTGGCCGTCGGCGGCCTCCACCCGGTAGCCCGTCAGGTCGGCGCCCGCCGTGTAGCCCTCGGCACCCTCGTAGCCCCACATTCCGCCGGTCATGTCGCTCTCCTCCGGTTCGGTGACGTCGGTCGTCGTGCAGGGCTTCGGCTGCCCCGGTCCCGGCCGGGCATGCCTGCGGATTTCCGCCCGCAATCACCCGTAATCGCCCGTTGCCTTCCGTGAGCGCCCGTCACCGCCCGTCACCGTCGGCCGCCGACCGTCACCGCCGACCGCCGATCGCCGACTTCCGCCCGTCACCGCCCGCCGTCGGCCGGGACGCGGAGGGCCAGCAGGGCCACGTCGTCGTCGTTGTCCGGCGGGCGGACGTCCTCCAGCAGGCGCCGGCAGAGGTCGTCGAGGCGGTGGTGGGCGAGCGCCGCGGCGTGGCGGCGCAGCCGGGCGAGGCCGGGTTCGACGCCCTCGGCCCGGGACTCGACCAGCCCGTCGGTGTACAGAAGCAGCGTGGAGCCGGGCGGCAGGCGGACGGTGGCGACGCCGCGGTCGATCTGCGCGCCGGTGCCGAGCAGCACGCTGCGGCTGGTGCGCAGGTGGTCGGCGCGGCCGTCCGCGGTGAGCAGCAGCGGGGGCGGGTGGCCGGCGTTGGTCCACTCCCAGGTCCAGCCGGCGGCGGGGTCGTGGGTGAGGCGGCCGAGGACGAGGGTGGCGGTGGCCAGGTCGCCGACCCGGGTGATCAGGTCCAACTGTCCGACCACGGTGGGCGGGTGGGGCTCCGACCAGGCGAGGGCGCGCAGCATGTTGCGCAGCTGCGCCATCCGGGCGGCGGCCTCCAGGTCGTGCCCGGCGACGTCGCCGACGACCAGGGCGATCGCCCCGTCCGGGAGCCGGAAGGCGTCGTACCAGTCACCGCCGACCTGGGAAGCGTCGGGTGCGGGCAGGTAGGAGGCGTACAGGCGGATGCCCGGGACGTCCGGCAGCCGGGGCAGCAGGTGGCGCTGCATGGTCTCGGCGATCCGGCGCTGGCGCTGGTAGAGGCGGGAGTTGGAGATCGCCAGGCCGGCCCGGCGGGTGATGTCCTCCAGCAGCGACAGGTCGCAGGTGGTGAACGGCACCGGGTTGCCGGCCCGGCCGAGGGTGAGCGCGCCGAGGACCTCCCGGGTGCCGCGGACCGGCGCGACGGCCGCCGAGTGGATGCCGGTGGCGGCGAACAGGTCCTGCTGGACGACGGCGATGCCGGAGTCCGGTTCGCCCGCGTAGTCCTCCGGCCCGACCAGGGAGGCGACGCTGCCGCGCAGCGCCCGGGACAGCGGCCGCGGGGACTGCGCGGTGACGGCCGGGATCGGCCCCTCCAGCTCGGGGTGGCGGGCGAGGCCGTCGGCCCCGTGCGCGAAGACCCGGGCGCGCCGGATGTCGCCGCCGTCGGCGATCAGGTCGACGACCATCCAGTCGGCGAGGCGGGGCAGCGCCAGGCGGGCGAGCCGGTCGAGCATCTCCTGCTCGCCCAGGGTGGAGGTCAGCGAGGTGGTGGTCTCGGCCAGCAGCGCGAGCCGCTCCAGCTCGGTGAGCTGCTTCCGGACGGCGGCGGGCTCGGGGGCGGCGTGACCGGCGTGGAAGAGGACCAGCATGCCCTCCTCCCCGCCGAGCGGCCAGGGCGTCGTCGTCCAGCACACCGGCAGCAGCCGGCCGTCGCCGCAGCGGAAGTGCACGTCCGCGCCGCTGCACGCGGTCCGCGCCAGCAGCGCCTCCATCAACGGGCACAGCGCCCGCGGCCCGGTGGCGCCGTCGGCCTGACGGTGCAGCAGTTCGTGGTGGTCCTGCCCGACCACCGACTCCCGCTCCAGCCCGAGCAGTTCGAGGCCCCGGTCGTTGACGGCGGCGATCCGCCCGCCCTCGTCCACCAGGTAGCCGCCGAGCTCGCCGACGGCCGGGACGGACGGCGGTGCCGCCTGCTGCTCCGGCGCCGCCTGCTGCTTCGGCGCCGTCGGCGGGACGTCGCCTTCTCGCACGTCGTCTTCTCGCACGGGCTCTTCTCGCACGGGACCTCTTCCAGGTGGGCCGGACGGTCCGGCGGCGCGTCGAGAAGCGGGGCGGCCGCCGAACCCGCAGATGACCTTACGGGACGGCGCACCGCACCAGGCGCCGACCGTACCGGGCCCTTCCGGTTCCCTGCGGGGATGCCGGCCCGGGCCCGGCACCAGCACCGGTCCTGTGCCCGACCGTCTTGTGCCCGACCGTGGATTTCGGCCGCCCGGTGGCCGGAAACCGGGACGGGGCCGGGGTCGATTCCCTACGGTGGGGGCATGAGCATCGGTACCCTCCCGAAGCACGGTGCCGGGATACGCACGGCGGCGGAGGTCCGGGACGTCCTGCGCGAACTGCGGGAACGCCGGGACAAACCGCGCGTCCACGGCGCCCGCACCGCCCTCCGCTGGGCGCTCGACCCCCGGCAGGACCCGCCCCTGCCGATGGAGCCGACCCCCGTGGACGCCCTGCTGCGCCTGATGACCCAGGAACGCACCGCCCTCGCCGTCCGCCACGACCCGCAGCACCCTCCGCGCCAACGCCGCGAGGCCCACGGCGTCGCCCAGGCCCTCGGCTGGGTCCTCGGCTACCGCCCGGACCCACCGGCCTGAGCGGCGTCCGTCCCGGGGCGGCCCGGGAATCCGGGCGATCCGGCCGATCCGCGTTCGGGCGGCATCGTCTGGGCGGAAGCGGGGAGACGGGGAGCGCGCGTGCCGCACGCGCTCCCCGTCGCTTCCGTCCCTGGGGGTACTCCCGTGTCCGTCCGTAACCGTCTCACTGTTCTCGGTGCCGGCGCCGTCCTGGGCAGCACCGTCGCCCTCGGCATCGGCACCGCCCCCGCCCTGGCCTGCACGGGCGGGGAGCCGGTCGCCGCCGCCACGCCGACGCCGCCGGCCGGGTCCGACGCTCCGTCGGATCCGTCAGCTACAGCAGGTTCAACAGGCCCGGCAGGCCCGGCAGGTTCGGTGCCCACGGCGGAGCCGGCGGCCGGAGCCGTGCTGCGGCTGCTGCCGCCCACGCCGGGGGCGCTGGTCGCGGGCGGTCCGCCGGTCGGGTTCACCGCGCAGCTCGCCAACCGGGGGACCGCCGCGTTCACCGGTGTCGTCCCGCTGGCCTCCCTCCGCGGCGACGAGAACGATGCCTCGCACCGGGCGCTGCGCGCCGGGGAGGTGCTGTTCCAGGTGCGGACCCCGACGGGTTGGGAGCAGGTCCCGCTGGCCACGGACTGCGACGGCGCGCTGCGCGGCGGACCGGCCGCGCTCGCCACCGACCTCGCCCCCGGCGGCACCGCCCAGTACGACTTCCGGCTCTCGGTGTCGGACCGGACCCCGGAGGCCCGGCAGCTGGACGTCCGACTGGGTGTCCGGTCCGCGGCGGGGGACAGCTTCCGGGACGCCCCGCGGCTCACCCTCCCGATCGCCCCGACGGCGGACCCCGCCGGCACCCCCTCGGCGGCCCCGCCCGGCGCGGGGGACGCCGCTCCCGGCCCGACCGCGAGCGGATCCGCGCCCGTACCGCGCACCGAGGCGCTCGGCGTCCGTCCCTCCGCCGCGCCGAGCGACTCCCCCGTCCCCACGGTCGTGCCGACGGTGACCGTCTCGCTGACCGGGGCGTCCGCGCAGCTGCCGCTGGCCGCCGGGGCCGACCGTCCCCCGCTCTCCCTGCTGATCAGCGGCGTCGCCCTGATCACCTTGGGCGCCGTCGGCCTGACCTTGGTGCTGACCCACCGCCGCTGAACCTCGCGGGGCGGTCGGCGTCGTGGAGCGGTCGGCCTCCTGGGACGGCCGGTCTCCTGTCTCCTGCGATCGGTCTGCCTCGTGGGACGCGCTCGTGGGACGCGGCGGCTCGGCGCGGACCGGGTGGTCTCCGGCTCTCAGCCCTCAAGCTCCCGTCCCGGGGCGGCGCCGTCCCAGTAGTCGGGGTCGGCGGGGCCGCGTTCGCGCAGGTCCCGGCGGACGCCCGTGGCCAGGCGGAGGGTGTCGGCCCGGTTGATCCGCGCCCCGATCACCGCGCCCGCCAGCAGCGGCGTGAGCGTCGGGAGCTTGCGCATCCCCGACCGCGCCAACCGCTTGCTCACCTGCCGCCGCAGCGCCGCACTCCGGTTCAGCGCCAGCAACGCCCCCGGACGGGTCAGGTCCAGCCCACGCCCTTCGCTCCACGCCGCCAGGTACGCGTACGACCGCTGCCGGGCGGCCCCCGGCGGCACCTGCCCGTAGACGGCGTACAACTCGGCGATCAGCTTCAACTCGATCGCGGCCGAGGCCAACAGCTCCGACGCCAACTCCACCGGCATCGCCAACGGCACCGGCATCATCGCCACCGCCCCGGCACTCGCCCCCACCGCCGCCGACGCCTTCACCGACCCCGCCGTGAGCAGATCCGCCGGCTCCTCCGGAGTCCGCACCCCCGGGTGCTGCGCCCGCAGAGTCGCCAGGTCCCGCACCGGAATCCGCGGCGCGGCCTCCATCAGCCGCTCCGTCACCATCTTCAACCCGACCAGCGACCCCGCCCCCAACCGCCGCCCGCCCCGCCCCAAACTGTCCCCGAGCCGCCGCCCCGCCAACACCCCCATCCGCCGCACCCGCCCGAGCCCCTCCCCCTTCTCCTGGGTCTTCTCCTGGGCCTCCACCTCCGCCGCAATCCGAGCCAACTCCCCCGCAGCCTCCGCAGCCCCCTCACCCGACTGCTCCGGCCCACCGATCGACGCCATCTCTTCCTCCACCTCTCCCCCACACCCCGACACGAACTCCTCCCCATCATCCGCCTGCCCGGCCCCGAACCGCCCAATCCCCACCGCCGCTCCCCCACAGCCGAACCGAGACAGCACCAACGAAACACCCACCTCCCCCGCCCCGAGCACCCAGCAGCCCGCCGAACAACCCCACCTGCTCCCACCCCCGATCGGCCCAACTACCAACCTCACCAAGTCCGCAACCCGAAACAAACAGAGGCCATCCCTGCGGGCCCCGGGGAGCAGAGGTTCTTGGCGGTGATCAGGATCTCGACGACGGGGTCATCCCTGCGGGCGCGGGGAGCAGACGTGGTCGTCGAGGTCGTCGCGCACTGTGCCGGGGTCATCCCTGCGGGCGCGGGGAGCAGACGACCTGCGGCACACGCACGCGTCGTGGCTGAGGGTCATCCCTGCGGGCGCGGGGAGCAGCAGGGCTTCGATTCGTTCGCACCAGGCAGCGAGGGGTCATCCCTGCGGGCGCGGGGAGCAGGTGGCGTGCGCGCAGCTCTCCGGGATCATGGCGGGGTCATCCCTGCGGGCGCGGGGAGCAGACTCGTGAGGGAACAGCCAGACCAGGGCGGTGAGGGTCATCCCTGCGGGCGCGGGGAGCAGTCTTGTTGACCTGCGGTGTTAGGTGGCGGGGGCTTCGGTTTTCGCTACCGTGTGGGGTTCGGGCATAAGTATCATAGCGTCACTTTTCTCTTCAGGCGGAGGGGGCATGCCGGCCGCTGGTGCTGTTGAGGTGTCAAGGAGCTTGGTGGCGTGGGCGATGATCCCATGGCTGGGCAACGAAGAGGGGCCGGTCGGGCAGATCGGTCAAGGCGGGGCGGGCAGGCGAATCCGGGCGAGCCGGGTCGGGTCGGTGATGATGCGGATGGCGATGATCCAGCCGTCAGTAACGGTGAAGGCCATGGGGGAGAGCGGGCTCCCCATCCGGGCGCCAGGACATCTGCCCGGGGAGGCTGTTGACCAACACCTTTCGGCGCCGGGCGACTTCGCCGGAGAACGTCCCGGCGCGAGCGGCGACTTCGGTGGTACCGAGGACAACCACCGGGCCGCCCGGGGTGTCGACGGTGAGGCATACGTCCGGGTCGAGGATGCGTAGCAGTGCCTCGGAGTCGCCGCCGTGGACCGCCGCCCGGAACGCCCGGACGGCTGACCGTTGTTCAGGACCGGGACGGCTCGGGCGTTCCGTGCCACGGACCTTGCGGCGGGCCCTGCTGGCGGTGACCTAGGCGGCGTCGGCGCTCCGCTCCAGGATGCAGCCGATGTCGCCGAACGGGGCGGCGAACACGTCGTGCAGGACGAACACCACCCGCTCGGCGGGGGTGAGCGCGTCAAGCACGACACGCAGCGCGAGGCCTACGGAATCGGCCAGCGCCACCTGCTCGTTCGGCACGGGGGCGGCGGCGGGGCCACCACGAGTTCCGCGAACCCGTCCGGCCCGTCCGTACCATCCGCGCTCTGTGCGCCGACGGTCTCCGGGGCTCGGCGGGAGCGCAGCAGGTCCAGGCTGATCCGGCCAGCCATGGCGGTCAGCCAGGCCGGCAGCTTGTCGATCGTTCCCGGCTGCTGCCGCTCGTACCGGAGCCAGGCCTCCTGCACCACGTCCTCAGCGTCGGCGTGCGAGCGGCAGCAGCCGGTACGGCGACCGCACTCAACCGGTCCCGCTGCGCCTCGAACCCCTAACCTGCCAAAACGACTTGACGGATGTTCATGCATTGCGCTGCTGCTGCGGCAAGACCCGGTTGCCGTCCGGGTCCACGGTCTCGATTCGCAGCCCGAACTGGGACTCCTCGGGCGCGCCCCGCTCGAAGACCACCCCGCGACCGCGCAACACCTCGACGTCCGCCCGCAGATCGTCCGACTCCAGCGGCCCCGGCGCCCCTTCCCCGACCCCACGGACGCCAGGTGCACCCACAAATCACCTGCACTGGACTCCCCGGCGCCCCCACCGCCAGGACCCGCCCCTCGGGCCCGCGAAGTCGATCCGCTTCTCCAGTCCGAGCCCGTTGCCGTAGAACTCCAGCGCCCGGCCCTGATTGGTGGCGCACACCGTCACGTACATGAAATTGGTCAGCATCGCGTTCTCCCTCTGCTCAGAGGGGTGGCGGCCCTCCGAATCCGGCCGCCACCCCTCTGACGGGCCGCACCGTCGAAAGGCAACAAGCCCACTCCCCCTCACCGGACAGCCCCCGCGCCCGGGCACGCAGCCCGGCCTCTTCGCTTTTGGCCGAGATCGGACGAGGGAAGCCATGGAGGATTCGACGCAGCCCCGTAGGACCGTGGGATCATCCACCCACGCCACCAAGGTCCTTGACACCTCCACAGCACCAACAACCCATCGCCTGGCCACTACACGGCATGCCGCGCCCGCTTCACCTGAAGAAAAAGTGACGCTATGACACTTATGCCCGAATCCCACAAGGTAGCGAAAACCGAAGCACCCGCCACCTAACACCGCAGGTCAACAAGACTGCTCCCCGCGCCCGCAGGGATGACCCCGCATCAGCGGTCAAGGGCAGTTCGTCCTCGTCCTGCTCCCCGCGCCCGCAGGGATGACCCCCCGTCCCGTTGGTTGTGGGTACACACCACCCACTGCTCCCCGCGCCCGCAGGGATGACCCCTCCGCTCACAGGAACGGCCGTTGGCGAATCCGCTGCTCCCCGCGCCCGCAGGGATGACCCCAAGGGCGCGTGCGCGGCCGAGGCGAAGGCGAGCTGCTCCCCGCGCCCGCAGGGATGACCCCGTTTCATTGACAATGTTTCATTGAGGCGAGAACTGCTCCCCGCGCCCGCAGGGATGACCCCAGGTCGTCCGGGTGCGGGGGCTGGTCCACCGGCTGCTCCCCGCGCCCGCAGGGATGACCCCGAGCTGGTCGACGAGTTCGGCGACCTTGACCGCTGCTCCCCGCGCCCGCAGGGATGACCCCCGCAGGTTGAGCGATCCGAGGCGGACCCGGTTCTGCTCCCCGCGCCCGCAGGGATGACCCCTGGTCCGAGGAGGGCCCCATGCCGAAGATCACCTGCTCCCCGCGCCCGCAGGGATGACCCCTGCTCGCGCGGGGTTCGGGGCTGGGGCATCGTCTGCTCCCCGCGCCCGCAGGGATGACCCCGCCTGGGTCAACCGCACCCGAGGGCTGGACGGCTGCTCCCCGCGCCCGCAGGGATGACCCTTCCTCCCCGGCCCGTAGGACCGACGTGCGAGGCTGCTCCCCGCACCCGCAGGGATGACCCTTCCGTGTGAAGGCGGTTCCAGAGCGTCTCGGTCTGTTCCCCGCGCCCGCAGGGATGACCCCATCGCCGGGGCGCGGCGCGCGGTGGACGGTGACTGCTCCCCGCGCCCGCAGGGATGACCCCAATGCGTGCTGTAGTCGTAAGAGAGACCGGCGCTGCTCCCCGCGCCCGCAGGGGTGACCCCAGCTGGTCGTAGGCGATCAGGAACACGGAGTCCTGCTCCCTGCGGGCGCGAGGTGCTACCCCGGCCCAGGGGTTGGTGGCCCCTGAAGGTTCGTGCGGGGCTCCGGAAGTTGGTCTCGGTTGGTCGGGGTTGGAATTGCGGCGCCGTGGGGATTCCGGCGTGAAAGTCTTTGGGGTGTGCCTGAGTTGCGTACGCACCCTGAAGGGGGCCGGTCAGGTTGCTCGGGTTCTGGGGGGCGCCGGAGAACGGCGGGCTGCCGAATCCTGCTGATTTTGTCGACTCCGGGTGGGGAGGAGGCGGGGCGGCTGTGGGTCATGGACTACCTGGAGGAGGGGCAGGTGGCGGCCGGGTTGGATGGGACCGGCTGTGTTTGCGTCCCATGGGGGCCCGTGACATCGCTGATGGGTGCTACCTCTGGCCGGAGAGTCTTGGTCACTGCGTTCTCGATCACGGGGTCGGGCTGCCGACCGAGTTCGTCGAGCACGTCGAACGCCGACGCAGCGTCCTTGACGAACCGGGGAGGGACCTTACGTGGTTGGCGTGAGAACGCAGCCAGGATGCAGATCCCCATCTTGTCGTTTGCCCGTAACTCTTCTTCGTAGGGGTGCACTTCACGAGGAGAGAGTGGGAGCCCCGCTCGCAGCGGACGGCACCGAGCCGAAAGAGCCGGTGCGGTGGGCCGCTCGACCGTCAAGGTTCTGCGCGGCTGTATCGACCGGGCGAGCGTGACGGTACGAAGAGCAGGGTGATTTCCCTCAACTTGCAGGAAGAATAGGCACGTTGGAATCATCGCCCAGCCTTGGAAGCGCCAGCGCTTCGCGGGGGCAGGACGTAAAGTTCCGGTGCCCGGCGCGGGTGTGCGGGGCGGGGCGCGTCAGCCGGGATACGGGAACGGTCGGTTCTCCAGGAAGTGCCGGAGCCGGAGTTGCCGGGCATGGTGCGTCGGCAGGTCTGCGAGGTCGTCCGGCGCTACGAAACGGAGGTCGGTGGATTTGCCGGAGCTCCGGAGTCACCCGCCGATGATGCGAGCGGTGAGGCAGATGGTGAACTGTTGGCGCACCTCGACGTCCTCGTAGGCGATCACGTGTCGAGGGTCGGTGGACGTGCGGACGAGTCCGGCGATCTCCACGTCGAGGCCGGTCTCCTCGCGGGCTTACCGGACGGCCGTCCCGGGAAGCGAATCGCCGAGGTCCGTCGTGCCGCCCGGGAGTGCGTACAGGCCGTTGCCGGTGCGCCGTTGGAGCGGGATGCGTCTCCCCATACCGATCACCACTGCGGACGCTGCCGCCAGCGGTCGGTGCGGTTCAGGCGCGCTGGGGCGTCGCAGTACGCGGTGCGCCACGTGATCGGTTCGCCTCGCGGTGTCGGAGGGGCCGAACAGGAGCCCCGCGAAGACGTATGCATTCACCAGCACCTGACCGTCCCCCGAGGAATCGTCAAATCCTGTGGACCGATCGGACCGTCCGAGGGCTGGTCGGTCAAGCAAGCGGCTTGCGGTAGCGGACGTGCTCGTTCTGCCGTTGGAACCCCACGCTCTCGTAAAGGTGGTAGGAGCGGTGCGGATTCGCCGTGCCCGTGAACAGCCGGGCGGTCGTTGCCCCTTGCTCACGAAGGCTTCGTAGGCCGTCCAGCAGCAGGGCCCGGCCGATTCCGCGGCGTTGATGGTCCGTCCGGACGCTCAGCTCTTCGATCTCGCCCGCGGTGTGGTCGTGGCGCCGGATGGAGCAGAGGGCGACGCCGACCATGTCCGACCCGTTCCATGCAGCTCTCCAGCAGGCCGGTTCGGCGGTGTCGACGAAGTCCTGGAAAGGCCATTTCTGGGTGAAACCGGCATCCGCATACGAGTCGACGACCGTCCGCCAGGCTGCACGGTAGTCGCTCGGCCCGATCGGTCCCGTCCGTATCCCGGGCGGCAGTTCGCCGTCCCGCTCGGGCAGCTCCTGCAGATCGCCCAATTCCATCTCGACCAGGCTGAAGACGCGCCGGTAGCCCGCTGCGAGGAGAAGGGCAGTGGCGTCCTGCTCGGAGCTCTGAGAGGGCGTTCGATAGGGGATTCCCCCCAACTGTCCGGATTTGATCGCTGCGGCACGGACTCGATTCCAGGATCTCGTGGCGACCGGGTCCGTGT